>JAJRRM010000080.1 GCA_024279475.1 Alphaproteobacteria bacterium
AGATAGACGGGCAGAAAACAAGGCAGCACTTGGTGCTTACTTTGCTGCGAACCCCCAGAAGACACTTCTTATAGATGCTCTCCAAGAAACACTTAATATATTCAGCTATCAGCTTCCAAAAAACGTTTCTCATCTAGCTTTTTCAAACACACGACATAATTTAACGACTGTTGGTGATGATTTTCTCTATAACTGTAAGGGCCTTAGGACAGTAGATTTATCTAGTCTTGCTAATGTAACGGCTGTTGGCAATAGTTTTCTCTATCACTGTAGCGGTATTACAACTTTAGATTTATCCCCTTTATCTAACATAACTTATGTTGCTGATTCTTTTCTCGCTTACTGTAGCGCTCTTATAGAAGTAGATTTATCCCCTTTATCTAACGTAACGACTATTGGCGAAGCTTTTCTTCTTTACTGTAAGAAGCTTAGGACCTTAGATTTATCACCTTTAGCTAACATAACAACTGTTGATCGATATTTCCTCTATGGATATACAGGCGCTACACCGATAGATCCTCATAGGTTAATGAGGTAGATCTTCGAGGGTATAAATAAGAGGAGACCTTTAATTTAGAGTATTTAAAAAAAAAGGGTAATTATTTCATTTAAGCAATTACGAGAATCTAATCTTGCTCGTCACTCCTGCTAGAAGAAGAAAGGATATTAGAGAGTTGTGTGCTTTACTTCAACATCTTTCCAATATCATTTTTTTATGCCTTTTATGGTCAAGAAGCAAAAAAGTGTTGATATAAAGCTCACAGCTGCTGCTATCTGCATTGTAACGCTTAAAGCAGTTGTATAAGCAGATTTTACAAGGGTATTCATGGCTTTGGCATCTACAATATTCTCCAATTCTTTTATATCATGATGTACTCCAGCAATATAAGTTATAAGAGAAGAATAGTCCTCGGGAGATAAATTTAAGGGCAAGGTCTGCTCTAAAAAAATCTGTCCTAAACCCGTTAGCATACTTGAACTAATGATGACTCCAAGAGAAAGTGACATGCATGTTCCCACCGAAAATACACCAGAAGCTGTATTAAGGAGAGAGGAATCCACAGTCTTTAACATAACAGCATTGAAAGAAGGAAAGGAAATTCCTAGACCTGTACCTGCTAGAGCAAGTGAAAAAATAACAGGTAAAAGTTCTGTATGAGCATCAAACGTTGAAAACCATAATGCTGCAATACCTGTGATAAATGTTCCCAAGCAAATAGGAATGCGACCATCCATCCTATCACACATTTTTCCACCAAAAGGTGAAAGAAGCCCAAGTGCTATCGTCATAGAAAAGAAGATAATGCCAGTTTCATATGCGCTATAGTTGAGGATGTTTTGTAAATAAAGGTTAACCATTAAGAGCATTGAAGCAAAAACATATTGAAAAAAGGAGAAACCGACAAGGCAGCCAAGATAGGGAGTATTATTGAAGAAATTTTTAGGAATTAGTCTATTTTCTCGGTTAGATTGATGTGTTAAAAATGCAAAAAAGAGGAGTATACTAATGCCTATAAAGCTCCAAAAGAGAAGGCTACCTAACCCCCACACTTCTGCTTGGTTTATACTAAACAAGAACATTATAATAGTAGCTCCAAGAAGAGCAGCTCCTTGAATGTCAATTTTCTTCTTAGTTGAATCTATGGTTTCTTTATGAGTAAAGATATACATGACTCCTTGAGCAATAAGACAAAGAGGAATATTAATATAAAATATCCAGCGCCAACTTAGCCACTCTAATAAAGCTCCGCCTATACTAGGACCAAAAGCAAGCCCTATACCGCAAGATATACCCAGTATCCCCATAGAACGGCCGCGCTTATCTTCAGGAGTTTCCATAAAAATTATTGCATAAAGAGGAGAAACAAAGAGGCCACCTCCCACACCTTGAAGAGCTCTACCAAGCATAATAACCCATGTATCCCAAGCAACGCCACATATTAATGAAGCAATAGAAAATATCCACACTCCAATAAAGAACATACGCCGACGGCCATAGATATCTGATAAACGTCCCCCAATGATAGCAACAGAAGCCCAAGCAAGTGTATACCCACTAAGCAACCACTGAAGCACGTTTAGATCTTCATCAAAATCTCGAGAAATTGGAACCAAGATAAGGTTTACAGCAGAATAGTCAATGTTAAGGAGGAGAGCTAAGATGAAGACAGAGCTTAAAATAAACCATGATTTTTTTTCAGGAGTTAGAAACATGCAAAAACTTTTATGTAAGACAATTGAAAGGGAAACATACTATATCTTAATATACTAAGTAAACAAAAGATAATCAAAAAACGATTAATATTCCAACACAGTCTGATCAAACTTGACTAAAAAAAGCTTTGTTACACCCTCAAAAATATAGAAAAATTGAACCTGTTAATTTTTCAGGGTGTTTTTTTTGGAGAGCGGACGAGCTTGATAGTAGGTTATTAGCGGATGCTCTTTACTTCCCATATCATAATTTGTACGATATATATAGATCTGTTCAAGAACGCGTTGCACGTAATTTCTTGTTTCAAAATAAGGAATTTGCTCCATCCAATCAATCCAGTCAATTTCCCCTTTAGATGGATCTCCATATATTTTTAGCCATTTTTTTACAACTCCCTCACCCGCATTATAGGCTGCTATAGCGAGAGGGTAGCTATGATTAAACATAATAAGAAGATCCTGAAGAAAAGCAGACCCTAGAATTATATTTAACTTTGGATTTACAATTATTTCATTAACATTCCGGAGTTTTATTTTATGTTTTTTAGCTATGTTTTTAGCCATGAAAGGCCTCATTTGCATAAGTCCCATAGCACCAGCATGACTTATAGCTTTATAAGCAAACATGCTTTCACGCCTTATGATAGAAAAAATTAGACTCTTATCTTTAGGATCACGTCTTGTTATCTCTATTTTCGCAGGATATGCTTCAGGAATATAGACCTCCTTTTTCCTGCTAAGAGTACGTGCTGCTTCAACAGCAAAACTTGGAGCCCATTTAGTTATAAACTGAATAGTATATATTTCTTCATCACGAGTTTTGGAACGTTTGGCGAGGTTTATAGCAAAGAAACGCGTCCAATCGTAAGCCTTTGGAGAGTGAGATAATAGGACTAATAACTTAGCAAATTGGCGCAACTCCACTGTATTTTTCACCAAAGAGCTTATCTGTGTTTTCTTAAATTTATAATGTTCAGAGCCAATACCTATACTACACGCAGCGAGCTGACCATAAAAAGTCGTGCGATAGTTAGCCGCAATTGAAAAAAATTTATCTGCTTTTTTTGTATTATTTAGGATATCGTATGTTTTCCCCAACCAGTAGGCAGCTCGGGATCGACTTATAGGACCTTTAACTTTATTGAAGAGATTCAAGAAACGTCTTTCAGCTTCTCTTGGTTTATTAAGAAAACGTAGAGCAATAAACCCTGCTAGCCATTCAGCCATTGCAAAATTAGCACCCCTTTGAAGACCATGATCTTTGATAATAGAAAAGGCTCGAGCATAGTCTTTCTTTTCCAGAGCACGGCGTGTTAAAATATGACGTTCATGCCAAAAAGCTTTTTTTCGATGAGAGGGAACAATTTTATCTTTGAATAAAGATAGTGCCTCGGTATTTTTTTTCTTTTCACGGCGCCAAACAAGTCGATCATATATAAACCCTAGATGATCTTTAAACTGTGGATGCGCTTTTTTAACATGCCAATCCACTCCTGGCTTGAGCTGCTGAAGAAGAAGGCGACTTTGAGTAAGAAGTTTATAGCTATCACTTAATCGAGGAATCATTATCTTAGCACTACCATAGGTCTTTTTCCATAAAAGGTTATCTACGCGCTGATGATTGTCTTGTGGAGATAAAATCTTACGGTAAGTTTTGTAGAAAAGATAGTCAGTAGATTTGTCAAACTGCCCCTCTACCCATAGCTTTTTAACCATTTTTTTGAGTTTATATTTTTGCCCAAGGTAAGAAAGGGCTTGTGTATATGCCCATATTGCTGTTCCCTTGGTAGGCGAGTTATCATCAAACCACTGAACAATTTTCATAGCATACTCAGGAGAGAAGGTTATTTTTTCTTCAATTTTAGCTTTTAACGTAGTCTTTCCTGGCCAATGAGGATTTTTTTGAATAAAATCTATGATCTCATAAGGGGAGTAATGCTGTTGTTTTGGATGTTGATAGAAGACATACTGTAAAAACTTTTTGGTTAAGGGACACTTGTTAAATTGATCACCCTTGATAAATTTCCCCCACTGCTCAAAGGTTATTTTATTATCAAAACGTTGCAAACCTTCATGCATAGATTTTGTACATATAGGAGAGAAATTAAAAGCATTAGCTAAAGTAGTTTGAACTATTAATATAAAAAAGAAAAAAAATTTCATATATTCTCCATAATGACTAACTACTTATAAGAGACAACTTCTACTAATATTGTACTGTTATTTTAATTTATCTACAATAGAGTCCTTCAAAATCCATAAAAGACCTGCCTCTATTTTTTTGGTATGATGGCATTAAGGTGCTCTATAAAAAAAGAACCCTCTAATTGTGTACTCTTTACACCTATGAAGGGGTTTTATTTAATTCCTCACAAGGCCATACTATTTATTAGGAAAAGAGAAGTTTTGGTATAAATATAAAAAATATGTACGTAGTGACGTACTCTCTTTTCCCTTATCTCAAGTCGTACCATAAAGGGTACGGTTTTTAAAATGTCTGCCTAGACTTTGAGTCTGTCTATGCAAATAAAACCTATTATTAAAATAAGACTCGTTAAAAATCCTACCCTTTTAAGAGCCCTATAAAGAACCCTATGAAAGAGAAAATATCTAAATTGTTGGATTTCCAGTACCAAAATATCCTTAAAAGAATCTTTTATAAAGAAGAAATGGTATTTAGACCCCGTTATTCCCTTAAGAAAAACCTTTTGGGGACAGGCTTTTAAGAAAAAAGATCCAGCACTAATAACTAATGTGCTGGACCTTCTATCACCGTATCTGTTTTTTAACAGATACAATAAAATCGTTCGGTAAACCTTACGCGTCTATCAATTTGATATGTTCCGCAGATTCTTTACCTTTATTGCTTTCTAGCTCGTAGCTAACTTTTTGCCCTTCGTTCAGTTGGTGTATACCTGATTTTTCCAGAGCATTAATATGGACAAAAACATCTTTTGAACCATCTTCTGGTGCAATAAATCCATACCCTTTAGTTGGATTAAACCACTTTACTATTCCTTGAGCCATTATCTTTCCTTTTATATCTTTTTGTTTAAGTTAATCATATGAAATAAAGCAATACCATACCGCTTTTCGATTCACCTTTATTTAAATACCCAGAATCACCCTTTTCCAAAACCGATTTGAGTTTGTCGATAAGCATTCTCTACGTATATTTCAGTATAGTCAACAAAAACTAATAAGATCAAGAAAAATTAATTTAATACCCCATAATTTTTCTCTTTTTTCTAGAATTATCTCTTTAAAAAACTCTTTTCTCTTTAATAAGCAGCTCTCTTACGCGTATTGTTGTAACCATAGCTTATCTTCTCTAACATATTCACAATTAGGACAGTCGTCCTTTAATCTTTCTTATTGATTACAAACCATCGTTTCTTAACCATAAGAGCACAAGGGGTTACTAAGAGCGTTAAGGGTGAGGCGAACAATACTCCAAACACGATGGCAGTGGCTAGCATAGACCACCATTGTGTAGAGGGCGCTCCTATCTCTATAACGAGATTTAAGTAGTCAATATTAAGCCCCAGCATAATAGGTAAGAGACCTAGAACAGTTGTAAGTTTTGTTAATATAACAGGCCTTAAACGTAAAGCTCCCGCACGGAGAATAGCCTCTCGTATATCTAGTCCCTCTTTTCTAAGGGTATTATAGGTATCAATTAAAATAATATTATTGCTTACGATAATACCAGACAAAGCAATAATACCAATACCACCCATAACAATGCCAAAAGGCATGCCTCTAATTAAGAGGCCTAGCAGAACACCTATTGTAGACATCACCACAGAACTTAAAATAATAGCCATGCTATAGAAGCTATTAAACTGTGTGACAAGAATAAGAATAATGAGGAAGATAGCAGTTCCAAAAGCTTTAACCAAAAAGTCTTTCGTTTCTTTTTGATCTTCATCTTCTCCTTTTATAGTGACTTTTATTCCTTTTGTACTATGAGTCGTTAGATAATTTTTTATAGTATCTAACTGCAGCTGAACCAGTGTCTCTGAAGAAACATCTGCTTTCACCGTATAGGCTCTTTCTCCTTTAGATCTGTGTAAAAAGCTTGTTCGTTTTCCATAGGTTTTTTTTACAAAGTTCGATAGAGGGACCGCCCCTATAGGCGTTGGTACAACCATCTCTGAGAAATTAGAAAGTCTTCTTTCATCAATTGGATAGCGCAAAATAATATCTATCTCTTCCAAGCTATCATCTGGACGGAAGGCCCCAAGTTTTACACCATTGGTAAGAACTTTTATAGCATCCCCTATTTGCTGCCAGTCCACTTTATATTGAGAGGCCTTAAATTTATCAATATTCAAACGCCATTCTATACCTGGTGGGGAACGGTTGTCTTCAATTTGCCGTATCCCTTTTTGTTTTTTTAGAAAAAGGATAAAAGAATTTATATAAGCATTCAAACTTTCATCATTTGAGCTAGAAAATTGAATGTTTATAGGCTTATCTTGACCTGGCCCCCCCTTGTTTAGCTCATCTTCAATAATAACCCCGGGAACATCTTTTACAGAATCATGGATAGACTCTATAATAGTCTTTACTTTTGGGCGATCCTGCCAAGGCATAAATTCGATAAAAATAAGACCAATTTCATCTTGACTGTCTGGACCTTCTCTTTTTCCTATATGAGATAAAACAGTTTTAAGATCTGTCCTTTTTAGGAGTTTTTCTTCAACTTTTTTTATAATACGATCTTTCTCATTTAGGGATAAATTTCCTAAAGCTTTTATTTTTATATAACCACTATCAGGCTCTATATCAGGAAAAAACTCTACCCCTTTTCCATAGAAAGAAAAAATAACAAGCACAGCTATTAAGAGACCTAGAGAGGAAGATAAAACTACCCAAGGATAGTTTAGGGCTTTTTCCAAAAGTCCTACATATATGTCTGTGTATTTGCTAGATTCTGTTAATTTTTTTGGGGTCTCTTTGGGTGATTTTCTTGCCCAATAACTTCCTAGTGTGGGTATAAAAACAAGCGCCATAAGAATAGAAGATAGGAGAGTTGCAATAAGAGTAATGGGCAGATAACGCATAAATTGTCCAACGATTCCAGGCCAAAAAAGGAGTGGTAAAAAAGCCATGACAACAGTTATGATAGAGGTAACAACAGGCCAGAACATCCGTCTTGCAGAGATCTTGAAAGCTAGAGCTTTATCCACACCTTTTGATATCTCCCGATCAGCATATTCAACAACAATAATGGATCCATCCACCAACATACCAATGGAAAGAATTAAGCTAAATAAAACAACTGTATTTAGGGTATGTCCTTGGGCACTAAGGATTAATATTCCCATTAGAAAAGAACCCGGTATAGCTATTCCCACCAGAAGAGAGGATCGGTAACCCAAAGAAAAAATAATTATAAGCATAACGAGAATAACAGCACTAATAAGCTCATTTTGCAGATCCTGAATCATTTCCCAAATATGTTCAGATTCATCAGCAGCATAAGAAACTTGTAAAGTTTTTGGCCAAGTTTCTTTATTTTTATCAACAATTTCTCGAACAGCAGCTACAGTCTCTAAGATATTTTCCCCTGTTCTTTTTAATATTTTTATGGTAACAGCGCTTTGACCATTATTTCTTGCAATGGATGTAGGGTCTACAAAAGTACGATTTATTTCTGCTACATCTGTAATTCTTTGTCCGCCCATAGCGTCTGTTAAAAGAGGCAAGTTAAAAATATCAGCCATTGTTTTAAATGTACCGGCAGTTTTTATAGGAAATGATCCTGTAGCTGTTTCAATTTTTCCAGCAGAAATGCTGGTATTAGAAGATGTAATAGAGGAAATAAATCTTGAATTTAAGAGTCCATACTGTTGTAAGATTGAAGACTTTAATATTATTTCTATAATTTCTTCTTGCTTTCCACTAATGGTAGCATTCAAAACACTGGGTAAAGCTTCAATATCTTTTTTTAGATTTTCAGATATTCTAAAAAGGGATCGTTTTGGTATATCTCCAAAAATATTTATTAATAAAACAGGAAATTGGCTAAAGCTTATTTCTTCTATTTTTGGATCATCTGTGTCTGCTGGAAAGCTTGATTTTGCAGACTCTACTTTTTCTCGCACATTAGCTAAAGCTTTTTTATCATCAAATCCTGCATGAAACTGAAGCGTAACATTCGCTCCTCCTTCGTAAGCAGTAGATGTCATTTCTTTAATACCATCTATACTTTTTAGCTCTTGCTCAAGAGGTTTAATAAGGAGGCTTTCAGCATCTTCAGGAGAAATACCTTTATGGATAGTTTCAATATTAATAACAGGAATTTTTATATCTGGAGAAGATTCTTTAGGGATCTTTAAATAAGCTAAAGCACCCCAAATAAAGATGAAACACAGAATAAGGAGGATAGTGCGTTTGCAGTCCAATATTTTATCTAAAAAACGCATTTATTTTTCTTTTATTTTTGAAAAAACTTTTTGACCATCTGTTACATATTCTTGGCCATTAATAATAAGCTGTGTCTTTTTTTTAGGCAGACCTTTTATCCAGGCAAAAGAACTTTCACTTCTAAGCATACTAACAGGGTAAAACTGGACTATATTTTCACGTGTTAATAGTTTAACACCTATTTTACCCTGCTCATTTAAGGTTAGAGCTTGGTGGGGTATCTTATTAGCTACTGTTGTTTCAAGGTATAACTTTGCTTGAACACTTCTACCTTGTGGAATAGCTAAGTTTTCATTAGGTAGGGTGAGTTCAGCATCATAGGTATGCGTATTTTTATTAGCACTGCTGCTTATATAAGTGATTTCTGCTTCTTTTTCTATACCATTTGGTAGGATAAGAAATGCTTTAGAAGCTTTACGAGTATTACGCCAAAGATTTTCAGGAATTTTAAATATGACTTTAATTTTGCTTAAATCTATAACATAGGCTATAGGGTCCCCTTCTTTCATGAAAGATCCTACTTCAACAAAGTTTTTTTCTAATATCCCTTTGAAAGGCATATAAATAAGAGAGTTTCTTATTTTCATTTGTATAGTCGTTAGAGAAGCTTGGGCTTCCGCTAAGCTAGCATCGATTTTAAGACATCTAGATATAGAGCTTAACCCTCTTTTTTTTAATTCTTCTTCTGTTTTCTTTTTTTGCTGAAAGTAAGCAATTTTTTTAATGAATTTCTGTTTAGAGGCAGGAAGGTCTTTTAAATCTAGCTTAGCAATAATGAAATTTTTAGAAAGAACGACTCCCTCTTTTTTAGTAACCTCGATAACTTGTCCTTGTCGTTTTGACTTTAAGTATAAGGCTCTATAGGCTTGAGTGACAGCTGGTAAAACAATAGTTGGTTATACGTTTGAGGTAACGTTTCTTGCACTTCTACAGTAAAAATATTCTCTGTTTTTTTAGGAAGAGCCCTTATGATAGTATCATTTTTCCCAAAAAAGCCAAAAAAGAATACTAAAATACAACCTACAAAGAGCAGGGCTAAAAACCCCCAAATTTTATTTTTAATCCGCATATTTTTCAGCCTTTTTCGGAGGAACAGTAGAACCAGCCAAAATACCACCGTCAATATCTAATTCTGCGCCTGTTATATAGCGTGCTTCATCTGATGCAAGGTAAACGCTTGCCCAAGCAACATCATCTGGATGACCGGCCTCTTTTAAAGGCACCTCAGAAATAAGGTGCTTGAGTGTTTCTTCTCTCTGTTTTCCTGCCCCTAAAATAGGATCCCACATAGGAGATAAAATGAAAGCTGGCATAAGGGTATTGCAGCGAATTTTCCAACCTTGAGAAGCACAGTAAAGCGCTACACTTTTTGAATGATTTCTTATAGCAGCTTTACTAGCAGCATAGGCTGCCGCCATAGGAATACCTACTACACCGGAACGTGAACTTAGATTAATAATAGACCCTGTTGGTGTTATATTTTCTTCTTGAGCCTTCTTTACCATAGCTTTTATAGCTTGTTGACATCCCAACATCGTACCTTCTACATTTACTGCTTGAATATAGCGCCAATCATCTAAAGAAACATTTAAGACATCCTGTGGACCAAAAGAATCTGAAAAACCAATAATACCAGCACTATTAATAAGAACATCCCATTGACCAAGTTCCTTAAGAATTTTTTCTTGAGCCTGCTCCCACTCTTTCTTTTTTGTAACATCTAAGTGCACAAATAATGCACCAAGTTTTAAAGCAACACTTCTACCCTTGGTCTTATTTATATCTGCTATAACAACTTGAGCACCTTCATCACAACACCGTTGGGCACACGCTTCTCCTATACCGGAGGCACTTCCTGTTATAACAACAATTTTACCTAATAACCGACCCATTTTTTGTCCTTAACGGGCAATCTTAACACTGTTTATTTCATTTTACCAAAAAAAATTACCGAAATGAATAAAAATTTGGTATACCTGGAGCGGGTAGCCCTAGACAAAAGAGCTTAGGAATCCGGTCAGATCTGGAAGGAAGCAGCCGTACTTTGATTTTTTGGGTTAGGTGCTACCTCTAACACTCTTATAGCAGTAATATAAAGGTTCTTGATGTGAAAGCATCTTATAAAGTTTTAGCCCGCGCATATCGTCCTGTAAGTTTTGAAGATAGCTTTATGGGGCAAGAGACAACCGTTCAGATTTTATCGAATGCTATAGAAGCAGGTCAATTACCTCATGCAATTATTTTTTCAGGCATTCGAGGTGTTGGTAAAACGACTACAGCACGTATTTTAGCCCGGACAATAAACTGCTCTAACCTCACTTTTGAAAATAAGAAGCCAAAACCATGTGGTATTTGTAATAGTTGTACGGCTCTCTTAAAGGGCGATTGTTTAGATGTCGTGGAAATGGATGCAGCTAGTCGGACGAGTGTGGAAGATATAAGAGACTTGATAGAGTCCCTACCCTATAAGCCCTTATTATGTAAGTATAAGGTATACATCATAGATGAAGTCCATATGTTATCTAAAAGTGCTTTTAACGCTTTGCTGAAAACTTTGGAAGAACCTCCTGAGCATATTAAATTTATTTTTGCCACCACAGAGCTTCATAAAATACCTGCAACAATTTTGTCACGCTGTATGCGTTTTAATTTAAGAGCCTTTACCAAAGAAGAGTTGAAAGCGTATTTGCAGCGTATTTCCAAAAAAGAAAATATTTATTTGGAAGAAAAAGCGTTGGATCTTGTCGTAGAGGCGGCTAGAGGGTCTGCCCGTGATGCTCTATCCTTACTAGATCAAGCACGCCATCTAGATAATAAAATAGTTACGACAGACCAAATGCGCAGCATGCTAGGTAAAGCAGATTTTTTAAAGGTTCTTTCCTTGTTTGAAAATATATTAGAAGGGAAGGTCTCACAGGTTTTCTTTACTTTGCCACAGTTTTATCAAGAAGGGTCTAATGCGCAAGAGCTTTCTAAAAGTCTCTTAGATATAATTTATCAATTGAATAAAATAAGAGTAGCCGCGGCCGCTGCACAGCTTGAGTCTTTCTCAAAGTCAGAGCAAGAATACTTACACCGATTGGCAAAAGATTTAACAACACCTCTATTGCAGAGCTTATGGCAGGTAACAGCAAAAGGATATGAAGATATAAGAAGATCTCCGCTACCTGAAGCTGCTTTTGAAATGCTTATTATTCGATTAATGCATGTGAAAGAAGTTCTTTTACTGCCCTTATCTGAAACTCCAGCCTCTCCTCTTTCTTCAGAAGGTCAAAATATCTCTTCTATGCATGCAATAGATCGTTCTCCTAAACTTGATACTACAAGGGAGGAAAAATTAGAGAGCTTTGAAGAAGAACACTCTAAAATAGAAATACCACCTACCTTTGAATCTTTATTATGTCTTCTTAGAGAAAAAAAAGAGCCCTTGCTAGCCTCGCATTTAATGCAAGACGTGCATCTTATTTCTTATGAACCCTTTAAGTTAAACCTTAAACTAACAGACCATGCACCAAAAGACTTATGTAGGCAGTTAAAGGAACGGCTGAAAAACTGGACGGGGAAAGAGTGGACGGTGGAGCAATCTAAAGAAGGTGGGGCTGCAACTCTCTATCAACAAAAAGAAGAAAAACTGCAAACTCTAAAGAAAAAAGCTTCACAGGCTCCTTTAGTTAAAGAGGTGTTGGAAGCTTTTCCAGGAGCAAAGGTTGTTAAAATAAGTCCGATTCTACACAATGCATAATACATACTTTATTAAATAGTTAAGAAAGGGAAAATCCTATGATGAATATTGGTAAAATGATGAAAAAGGCTCAGGAGCTTCAAGTTAAAATGGAAGAAGCTCAATCAGAACTAAAAAGCCTTGAAGTTGAAGGTACATCCGGCGCAGGTCTTGTAAAGATTATATTAAGCGGAAAACATGAAATGCGAAGTGTTTCAATAGATTCGTCTCTTGTAGAGCAAGGAGAAAAAGATATGTTAGAAGATCTAATTCAAGCAGCTTATAATGATGCTTTGACAAAAGTTCAGGGAGAAACGCAAGAAAGAATGGCTGCTGCTTCAGGTGGTTTAGATTTGCCCGGTGGCATGAAACTTCCTTTTTAGGATGGATAACTAAATAAAGTAAAGAGCAGCTAATGTCCCTAAGTAGTCTCGAAGAACTGATTCGCATATTATCCAAGCTTCCAGGATTAGGGCCACGATCCGCACGTCGAGCTGTTTTGTATTTATTAAAAGATAAGCATCGCAATTTTTTTCCTCTTCTAGAAAATCTTAATCAAGTAGCTTCTACTATTAAAACCTGTGGTATTTGTGGAAATATAGATATAACAGATCCATGTAACATTTGCAGCTCAACTAGTCGTGATAACACTATACTATGTGTTGTTGAAGATGTGGCAGACCTCTGGGCTCTAGAACGTAGTGGTTCTTATAGAGGTTTGTACCACGTATTGGGTGGAACCTTATCCGCTTTAGATGCTAGAGGACCAGAAGAAATCCGATTACCTTACTTGCTAGATCGTTGCCAAAAAGCCAATCCTCCTTTAGATGAAATAATCTTAGCTCTAAATGCTACAGTGGATGGACAAACTACAGCTCACTATATTGCATCTAGCCTTCAAAAACGAGAAATAGATATAAAAATTTCCAGACCCTCTATAGGACTTCCTTTGGGCGGAGAATATGACTATATGGATGATGGAACAATTATGTCAGCATTCCAGGCACGTCAAAAATTTAATGCATAAAAAGAGTCAAAAGCAGATAAAAATTTCTTTTTCTAAAAAAGAACAGCTTATTATTAATCAAAATTTAGGCATTTATACTCCTTAAAAAATACTAAATAAAAGCTTCTTTCTTCCAATTTTAATTCTTGTAATAATGCCTAAATTTTCCCCTTAACTCACATAGCTCTACATTTATATAATAAACTTATCCTATTGCTCTTATAAAACTAATCGAATATACGTATATAATAGAGAGTTTAAGCTCATGATTATAACGAGATCACTGCATAAGTAGGTAAAAAAGTTTGCCATGACACCTACAGACGTCTATCTTTTAAAATGTGAGTTTGAGCTAAAAAAAAGGTTTGCTGTCTAAGATATATTAAAAACAGACATGTCAGATGAGTCTTATAAAGTGTAGTCCTAATAAAAATGGAGAAAAATAATGCTAAGAGTAGGTGAAAAATTCCCTGAATTTAAATTAAAAGCAACTTCAGCTAAAAAACTTGCTGAGTTGAACATTGATAACGTATTTATTGATGTACATAATAAAACTTATAAGGGTAAATGGCTGGTAGTATTTTTCTATCCCAAGGACTTTACATTTGTATGTCCAACTGAAATTGCTGCATTTGGTGATTTAATTGAAGACTTTAAAGATCGTAATACACAAGTTCTAGGTGGAAGCACAGACAGTGAGTTTGTTCATTGGGCTTGGCGCAAACATCAAGATGAATTAACTGATTTGCCATTTCCTTTGTTGGCAGATATAAAACGTGAACTAACTTCAGAACTTGGAATTTTAGATATGGTCGAAGGGGTGGCACAACGTGCAACATTTATTGTAGATCCCACTGGTATAATTCGTCATGTAAGTGTTAATGATTTGAGTGTAGGACGCAACCCTAAAGAAACCCTCCGTATTTTAGATGCATTACAAACTAATGAGCTTTGTCCATGCAATTGGAGTAAGGGAGAAGAGACTATCAACTTACATACGGCTACTAAATAGGGACGTAAGGAGAATTTTTGTTTATAAAAGATTTTTTATGCTTTTACCCTGTGCTCCTTTGTTTCATGTGCCACTGCGCCAAGTTCTGACCAACCAACTTTGTGCCCTCTCTTTCTAATAATATAACACAGGGGGGATGCTTTAGTGATGCAATTTCTGCATGATTTTATACCAAAGGAAAAATCTGCTGAAGAGATTTTCTACTCATTTATAGCCTCTCACTATCATAATACTCTATTAGATGCGTTAGAATTAATTCTTAAACCTTTTGGTAATTTTAAAAATAAATTCGCAGGGATAAGTCACATTTACCATGGTTTTTCTATATTACAAGAATCAATAATATAATTGTTGATGGATCTGAGGTTTCTTTTGCAGGAATACCAGTGCTTTCTTACACATGGAGGCAAATACAGCATGATCATGGAATGCCCTCCAAAAAATCGATTGAGTTCTATAAAAAAAGAATTTCAAGCAGGTTTTAGTTGTACGACATCCCATGAGAGTTTTCCGCGAATATATGGGCTTAAGAAATACTAGAACGGAAGGTAAGACAGAAAATATTTCCAAATTTCATCTAAAAAATTATGTGAAATTTTTTTGGCATGCTTTGAATAATCAGAAAGATCTTCATATCATAAAGTACGATTCTATAATGATTTCTCCTGTTAAAATACTTAAAAGTCTAGAAAAATATGTAGGTATAAAGACTACTGATTTAGAAATAAAAAAATGGGGGGGGATATAAAAGGAAATTGAAAATATACGCTTAGTATCCTTTAACTTTATTATACTTAAGAAAACATACTTAAAGAAAGAAAACTTTCTAAATAACAAGTTTCATGAGGAATATCAAAGGAGCTATCTATTTTAATGCACTATCAACCGTTTTCCATCTTCACCAAGCGCCCTCATCATTTCTGAGAGTTTTATACTCACCGGTATATCGATTATCTTTTCCGCTATAAATTATAGATGAAACATTAAAAAAATTTATAGATTTTTATTGTTTTTATCATTACTCCTTCTTTTTAATTTACTATAATTCCCCGACGATTTTTTCAGCAATTTAGCATGTGCTTTACAGCTAAAAAATATAGAAACAAAATATATACCACATACAACAGATAATGTTATCCATGGCATTGAAATTAAACTAGCAGCAAAAATTCCTACAGTAAGTAGCAATGGTAACACCCATTTTGGGGATACCGTATACCCTTTTATGGAGAAAGTTGGCAAGCGACTTACACACAATGAAGCTACTAGTGCTACATATAAAAAAACAATCACAGGATGAAAGCGAAAATCACTAGAGATAGATATAGATATATAAATAGGGAGTAATAATAAAAAAGCTGCTGTTGGTGCTGGAACCCCTGTAAAAAATTTCTGCTCCCATAATTCAGGTATTTTTTTCTGAGAAACGAGATTAAGTGTATTAAAACGAGCTAATCGCAAGGCCATACAAACTACATAAAAGAGCGCAATTATCCACCCTATATTTCCCAATACTTCTAAAATTCTTAAATATAGAACAATAGCTGGAACAACACCAAATGAGACCATATCTGACAAAGAATCTAGTTCACCACCAAAATGCGAACTCTGCCCTAAAAAGCGCGCTACTTTTCCATCTAAAGCATCAAGAACACCTGCTACTAAAATAGCTATTACAGCTAGCTCCCATTTGTCCTGCAAAGCAAATCTTATAGCTGACAAGCCAGAGCAAAGTGCTGCTAAAGTTACAATGTTAGGCATAAGTCTGGCGATAGAAAAATTCTGTTTAAGAGATTTTTTAAATCGTCTGTTTTTTCCAGGCATATTTTTATCCTTCAAGTATTCCTATAGTAGGCATTGTTTTTTTTAATGATAAATCAGCTAAAATAGTCTCACCAGCAACGCTTGTTTGTCCTTGGCATACAAGTGGTACAACCTGGGGAGGCAAAAAAATATCTACACGGCTACCAAATCGAATCATACCAAAGCTCTGCCCTTTTGAAAACTCGTCACCTTTTTTAGTTTCTCGTGTTATTCGTCTAGCAATAAGGCCTGCAATCTGTGTGAAAGCTATCAATTTTTTACTTTTTTTATCTTCCATGACAAATAATTGCCGTTCATTATGAGTACTTGCTTTATCTAGACTTGCATTCAAAAACTTACCTGGCACATACACAACTTCTTTAATTTTTCCAGACACAGGAACACGATTCACATGAATATTAAAAACATTCATAAAAATACTAATACGCCAAATTTTATCATTATTCCCCAGTTCTTTTGGCTTAGAAGTTAGTTCTTTTGGCCAAGTTACTTGTTTAACTAGCTGGACCAAACCATCTGCTGGACAAACAACTAAACCTTCTATATTTGGCACAACACGTTTAGGATTTCGAAAGAAATAAAAGCACCAGACTGTTGCTAAAAATCCTACACAACCTAAAAGATTAGAAAAAGAAAAAAGAAGAATAGATACAATAGTAAATAAAAAAAGAAAGAGATATCCTTCTTTATGTACGGGAGGGAAAATTATTTTTAACATATTATGCATAGATTCTCTTCCATTTATACTCGATTAAAACCAGAAAAAACTGTACAGTTGCTTTGCAAGTGCGTTATATCTCTAGACCATAGCGTGTTCATTATAAATATGGAAGATACTTTTTTATGGCTAAAAAACCAATTTTAACAGAATCTAGTTTTGCCTTGTGCCGGCGTATTTTTAAAACTTATATATACCCCCACAAAAAAAGAATTTTATTTGCCTTCTTATTTATGATAATTGCGGCAATTACAACTGGTGCTACAGCAAAACTCATGGAACCTATTGTTAATGATATTTTCCTTAACAAGCAAAAAGATCTTCTTTTTCCTATTGCTTTTACTGTTTTTTTTATCTTTGTTATAAAAGGATTTTCTATCTATGGTGAATCTATAGCCATGAGCTATATTGGTCAGCGCTTAATAACAGATTTGCAAAAAGATCTCTTTAAAACCCTCTTATATGCTGATTTATCCTATTACCATAAACATCCAAGCGGTGAATTAATCTCACGCTGTGTAAACGATGTAGGGATTATGCGTCAACTTGTTCACTTTATCCTTACAGCTGCTGGAAAATATATATTAACGATCATTGCGCTGGTTGGCGTTATGTTTTGGCAAGATTGGGTATTGGCTAGTGTGTCTTTCATTGTCTTCCCTTTAGCTATCTTACCTATTTCTCGTATAGGAAAACGTATGAGAAAAATTTCTGGCAATACTCAAAAAGAAGTAGCTTCTTTGACAAGTCAATTATCCCAAGTATTTCTTGGTACCCGCGTCGTTAAGTCCTATACCATGGAAAATTATGAATTAGGACGTTTATCTACTTTAGCAGAAAAAATTATGAATCTTAGCTATAAAGGTACACGAATTAGATCTTGGGCATCTCCTATGATGGAAACATTAGGTGGATTAGCTATCGTAATAGTCATTGTTTATGGAGGGTTACAGGTAATGAATGGAGATAGGACACCTGGAGGTCTTTTTTCTTTTCTTACTGCTCTGTTGTTAGCTTATGATCCAATGAAGCGCATCGCAACACTAAACGCTAATTTACAAGAAGGTCTTGCTGCAGCTGAGCGTGTCTTTCATATGATAGATATTGAACCAAAAATTAAAGATACCCCAAATGCAAAAATAATGCTGCCTATTGATAAAAGTATTTCTTTTCAAAATGTTACATTCAAGTATAACACAGATAGTTTAACTGTTTTAAAAAACATAAGTATTACTCTGAAAAAAGGAAAAACATATGCTTTTGTTGGTGGAAGTGGCGCTGGTAAATCTACGCTATTAAATCTCCTTTTACGCTTTTATGATACAATAGAGGGTAAAATTTTATTTGATGATCAAGATATAAAAAAAGTTACTTTAGAAAGCTTGCGTAAAAATACCGCTTTAGTAAGCCAAGATATCATCCTTTTTGATGATACAGTTGAAGCAAATATTCTCTATGGAAGACCTAGTGCCTCTCAAAAAGAGGTTTTAGAAGCAGCAAAAGCAGCTGCCGCTCATACTTTTATTAAAGAATTACCCAAAGGATACGATACTATCGTAGGAGAACAAGGCGTCCTACTTTCAGGTGGACAACGCCAGCGTATTGCTATTGCTCGTGCTATCTTAAAGGATGCCCCTATTCTTTTATTAGATGAAGCAACTTCTGCTCTAGATAATAAGTCTGAACGCTTAGTTCAAAAGGCCTTAGAGAAACTCCAAGAAGGTAGAACATGTCTTATTGTAGCACACCGCCTTTCTACAGTACAAAATGCTGATTGTTTGTTTGTTTTAGAAAATGGAAAAATTATTGAGGAAGGAACGCACACGCACCTTCTCAAGAAAAAAGGTGTTTATGCAAAATATCATGCTATGCAATTCCAAGAAAATGAGGAAGTTACATGAAAAAATCTTTAAAGTACCTTATGAACAAACCAAAATTTGTAAAGTTTTTAGGTATTCTTGCTTCTCTTTATTTGCGCTTTGTGTATTTAACTAGTTCTTGGAAATATGAAGGTATAGAATATCCAGAACAATTAATTAAAGAAGGAAACCCCTTTATTCTCTGCTTTTGGCATGGACGTTTAATGATGCTTCCTTTCTCTTGGAAATGGAAAAAAAAACACCTCTGTCATATGCTAATCTCTTCTCATCGTGATGGACGCCTAATTGCAGAAACTATTAGAGCGCTTGGAATGGAGTCCTTTTCAGGATCAAGTTCTAAAAAAGGCAGTAAAGCTTTTAGAGCTATGATCCATCTTTTAAAAAAAGGAAAGTATATAGGCATCACGCCAGACGGCCCAAAAGGCCCTGCCTTTGAATCAAAAGAAGGGTTGATAAAAGCCTCCTATTTAGCCCAAGCACCTATTGTTCCTATTACTTTTTCCACTTCACGCAAGAAATTTATGAAAACTTGGGATACGTTTTTATTAGCTAAACCTTTTAGCCGCGGAATTTTTTTATGGGATAAACCTATTTTTCCTCCCCAAAAAGGAAACGATATAGATTTTACAAAGTTCAAGGATACAGTTACACAATCTTTACAAGATATTTGCGAAAAAGCTGACCGGAAAGTAGATAATAAGCATGTTTAAAAGCCTCCATTTTTTATATATAGCTTTAGGATATTTATTTCTACCCTTTTTATGGCTGTTTTTACGTTGGCGTCTTATCTGTGGAAAAGAGAATAAACAACGTTTACCTGAGCGTTATGGTAAACCAACTCTTAAACGACCAAAAGGCACGCTTCTTTGGATACATGGAGCTAGTGTTGGAGAATCTCTTTCTGCCCTTCCTTTACTAGAAGGCATTCAACAAAATTATCCAAATATAACTATCCTCATGACATCAGGAACAGTTACCTCTTCTAGAATTTTAAAGAAACGCCTTCCTCCTGGTGCTATTCATCAGTTTATTGCTCTAGATGCTCAATTTTATGTGAATCGTTTTCTTAACCATTGGAAACCAGATCTTGTTTTTTGGCTAGAATCAGAGCTATGGCCTAATCATTTGCTTGCTCTTAAAAATAGGCATATTCCTGTTATATTAGTAAATGCTCGCTTATCTCCAAGTGCTTATAAATCCTGGTCTTTTTTCAAGCTAATTTCTAAAAATATTCTTAGCTGTTTTTGCCTTTGCTTAGCCTCTACTCAAAATGTTGCTAAAAAATTAAAAAAATTAGGTGCCCAGAATATAAAAACACCTGGTAATTTAAAATATGCTGCTGGGCCTTTGCCTATAGATGAAGAAGCTTTTATTCATCTTCAGCGCATTTTAAAAAACAGACCTCTCTGGGTAGCTGCTAGCACACATCCTGGTGAAGAAAAAATATTTATTGAAACGCATAAATTTTTAAAAAGATCTATTCCAAATATTCTCACAATACTTATTCCTCGTCACCCTGAGCGTGGTGAGGCTATCTTAGAAGAAGCAAGAAAAAGTAATCTAACTATTACACGTCGATCTCTTGACCACGATCCCACTAATGAAACAGATATCTATCTTTCAGACACCCTCGGTGAGCTGGGTCTCTTTTTTTGCCTTTCTTCTATTGTTGTCATGGGTGGATCTTTTGTATCTATTGGTGGGCATAATCCTTTAGAACCTGCTTACTTTAAGACAGCTCTTGTCTGGGGACCTCATATGTTTAATTTTCCAGAAATAGAAAAAAATTTCTTAAAAAATAAGAGCGCCCTTAAAGTATCTAAATCAAAAAAACTTAATTCTATATTACTTGATCTACTTACGCACCCTAATAAGGCAGAAAAATTAGGAATTCTTGCTAAGAAAGAGCTGCGAGAGCAAGAAAATATTTTACAAAAAACATTAAAATATATAGATCCTTATATAAAGAAATCTTTAAAAGATAGAAAGCGAAAAACTTAACTCTCATGGTATTTAGACCCCCCAAATTTTTTTATAATTCCTCTTTTTCTAGCTTTTTTCTTAAGCCCTTCGGTTTTATTTTTTCTCTTGTTACCGTCTTTAGACGTAAAATAAAAACATCCTATAGATCAAAATTTCCTGTTATTTGTTGCGGTAACATAACTTTAGGTGGTACAGGAAAAACACCTACAGCTTTATGGATTGGGAAAAATCTAAAAAAACAAGATAAAAAAATAGCTTATCTAACCCGTGGTTGGAAAGGAACAGAGCTAGGACCTTTGCTTGTAAACCCCAAGAAGCACACATCTTTTCAAGTAGGAGATGAGGCTCTTTTATTAGCCAAAGAGGCTCTTACTATTGTAAGCAAAAATAGAAAAGAGGGTGCAAAATTTGCAGAAACATTAGATATAGATATATTAATTATGGACGATGGATTTCAAAATCCATCACTCTACAAAGATTTTACCTGCCTTATTTTTGATGGAGCATCCGGCCTTGGAAATGCCTCTCTCTTTCCAGCTGGTCCTTTAAGAGAAACTCTAAAATCTGGCTTATCTCTTTCAAACTGTGCTTTAATAATTGGTAAAGATAGAACAAAGCTAAAAGAAAAAATTCAAAAAATAAAAGAGAATTTTCCTATTTTTGAAGGAACGCTTGAACCAATGCCTAATGATATCGATAAAAAAGAAGCTTATATTGCTTTTGCTGGCATAGGCTTTCCTGAAAAATTTTTTTCTACTTTAAAAAAGTCTAATTTTTGTGTTCTGGAAAAAAAATATTTTTCAGATCATTATAGCTATACTTCCAGCGATTTAATAAAGTTAACGACACTAGCTAACTCCCTAAAAGCAAAACTTATTACGACAGAGAAAGATTTTGTTCGATTGCCAAACGCTTACAAAAAAGAGGTACTTTTTTTACCTATAACATTAGAAATGAAAAAAGAAAAAAAATTTTTATCTTTATTAAAAAACCTATAATCTTTTATTTGTTCTTATTTTCTGCTTTTTTATATTCTGGCACTAGTACCCTCAAGAGTTTCATAGTTTTTTCTAGATTCTGCTGAGAACAAGCAGAAGAAAGCTCCTCTAAATGTTTTTTTAGCAAACGATAATTCGTAAAACGTGGAGCTGCTTGAAATATTTTAGGACATACGGTTTCTTCCATTTTTTCGTTCTCATGAAAAAGTTCTTCATATAACTTTTCACCTGGACGCACCCCTGTATATTTCATTTTTATATCTTTTTCTGGCACCTTGCCAGCTAATAAAGTCATTTGCCTCGCTAGATCAACTATACGTACAGGTTGCCCCATATCTAGAACAAAAATTTTTCCTTGTGAATCAGCACCTTTTCTTTTCAGAACAGCTGTCTGCAAAACTAATGAAACAGCTTCTTGAATAGTCATAAAATAGCGAATCATATCTGGATGTGTTACTGTAATAGGACCCCCTTTTTTTATCTGGCTTTGAAATAAAGGTACAACTGACCCTGTTGACCCCAAGACATTTCCAAATCGAACAGTAATAAACTTTGTTTTTATTTTTGTATTTAGCATATCTAAAGACTGACAATATGTTTCAGCCAATCGTTTTGATGCTCCCATCACATTCGTTGGGTTAACAGCCTTATCTGTAGAAATTGTTACTATTGTTTTTACATGATATTTTCGACAAGCATCCGCCACTATACGCGTTCCTATAACGTTTGTTTTAATACCTTCTAAAGGATTTATTTCTACCATAGGCACATGTTTCAGAGCAGCTGCATGGAAAACAATTGTTGGCTTATATTTTCTAAAAATAGTATTTATACGTTTCTCTTGTGTTACATCTGCTAGCAACGTTATACATTTTAAACGAGGGTACTTTTCCCTTAATTCCATATCAATTTTATAAAGATTATATTCTGAATTATCCAATAAGATAATTTCCTTTATCCCAAGCTCTGAAACTTGACGTATAAGTTCACTTCCTATACTGCCTCCAGCTCCCGTTATTAGTACAATTTCTTTTTTAAAATATTTTTCTATAGGCTTTCTATTCAAGTTTATTTCATCTCTTCCCAAAAGATCTTCAACGGAAATATTTTCAACAGCAATGCTATTGCTTATCTCATTTTGTGGCAAAAGCTTTTGGAGAGAAACATCATACTCAGTAGCTATTTCTAAAAGATTCTTAAAATCATTGGCCGTAAAAGCGTTTGTATCAGCTACAAGCAAATTTTTAAAAGCCTTTTGTTTCTCATATTTTTTTTTCAAGATAGTTCTTAAATTTTTATAAACACCTAGAACTGGAACTCCATACATTGATCGGCCAACAAATTTCTCATTACTATGAATAACCCCTGTAATATTAAACGACTGCAACTGAGGAACCTGTTGCTTATGGAGAATCTCTTCTAGCCATTCATCGTTTCCAAGAATAAGGGAAAACTCCTTTGAGTTCTCCTGCATTTGGTTGTTTCCCTTCTTTGAAGAATGCCATGTATAGTACACATATCGCACTGCAACTAAGCTAAATATTTGGACAAAAAAAACTAAAATAGGTAACGAACGTGGCATAGAGTAAACACTATTCAGTGCCAAAAAGATGGGAAGGTATGTTAAAAACGTGAAAAAACAAAGCTTTGCATAAGCTATAAGGTCATGAAAGCTTAGAGTTCTCCACATGCGTGTATAATTCTGAGAAATAAGATACCATCCATAGGCTACAAGCGTAAAAATACCTACGTGGATCAGAACAAAGCCCACTGGGTAATCAAGCGTGTTTTCTCCTACACGAAGGAACAAAGCAACAGGTACAGAAGCCATTGCCACGAAAAGATCAAAGGATAAAATAACTGCTTGACGCGAAAATCTCTTCGCTATAAAAAAACCTATTTTCTTGAAAAAGAAAGAACCTGAAGCCCAAAAATTATTTTTTAACATTAGTATCCACATTTCCAAGCTGAACTATATGCTTCCAGCAGTTTGTTGGAATAGGCATAACAGACAAACGCGATTGACGGAACAGAAGCAAATTCTCTAAAAAAGAGTCTTTCTTCATCTCTTTTAATGTAACAGGATTGAGAAAGGTCTCTATAGCTTCTAGATCCACCATACCAAACCGTGTGTCTTTCGGATCGGGGTAGTATGTTTTTACAATCTTCACAACACCTTTTATCTGAGGATTTTTAACAGATTGGTAAAAAAATCCAAGATCACCTATGCTCATTTCTTTCATAAAATTACGAGCTTGATAATTACGCACCCCATCCCATGGTTCTACACCAACAGCACAATGGTCTTTCCAAGACCATGTTTCTGGTTCAGATTTAAATAACCAAAATTTCATTTTGCTCCAACTCCTAACTAATATATAATCAATCTATGCAATTCTATCAAAAAAGAGAACAAAAAAACGTTGCTTATTGGAATTTTTTTCTAAGCTTATGTGTCCTTATTATGGCAGCTCTCGGTGCAGCAACCCGTTTAACCGGTTCTGGATTGTCAATGGTAGAGTGGAATCCCTTTATTGGAGCCATTCCTCCCTTAAATGAAAATTCTTGGTTCGACCTTTTTCAGAAATATAAGGAAACAGCCGAATTCATAAAAGTAAATACATATTTTTCTCTACAAGACTTTAAATCTATTTTTTGGCTTGAATATCTTCACCGATTATGGGGCAGACTCATTGGCTTGTTCTTTTTATTACCTTTTTTTTATTTTCTATGGAAAAAGAAACTCTCAAAAAAAGAATCTATTATTTTATTTTTACTCTTTAGCTTAGGTCTTTTTCAGGGTGCTGTTGGATGGTTTATGGTTAAAAGTGGTCTTACAGACCAACCCTGGGTAAGCCCTTTTCTATTAGCCTTTCATTTAACTTTAGCGGCCTTCCTCATCCTTGCTTTTTTTGTTACAGGATTACACTTCCTTCACCTAATTCCTTTGCCAAAAATATGGAAAAATATATATCCTTACAGCTTACTTAAAACAAGCTTATGCTTTTTATTTATAACATTTTTTTTCGGGGCCCTTGTTGCAGGGAATAAAGCTGGACTTATCTATAATACTTTTCCTAAAATGGATAATACATGGATACCTGATGATTTATGGAAGCAGACAGTCTGGTGGGAAAATTTTTTTTACAACCCATCGATGATTCAGTTTATGCATCGTTTATTGGCTATATTTACTATTCTTTTTGCCTTTTGGACAAGCCTACTAGCCTGGAAAATAGACAAGCTAACAATGGTTTGGTGTGGATGCTTATTATTACAAAGCTTTTTTGGCATTTTAACACTTCTGTTTCATGTTCCTATTTTTCTAGCTACTCTTCATCAAGCTTGGGCTTTTACTTCCTTGCTTTTTGGAGTTTTCCTATACTACAGATGGCACCGTTAATCCCAGATTTTTTCAAAGCTTCAAGGCCTGGCAACGGTCTGCCCTCTACAAATTGAAGAAAGGCTCCTCCAGCTGTAGAAATATAAGAAAAACTTTCAAAATATCCCGCTTGTGTTAGAGCTGCCACGGTATCACCACCACCTGCAATACTTATTAAATTTTTTTCATATGTACGCATAGCAACATATTGAGCAACTTCTATTGTTCCACAATCGTATGGTTCGACTTCAAACAATCCCAATGGACCGTTCCACAGTAAGGTGTTTACACTTTTTATACAGTACTGAAAAGCTTTTATCGTTGTAGAACCTATATCTAGTGCTATATCATCATCTTGTATATTTTCCACAGTAACTCGTCGTTTTAACGCTCCTGGGTTCATAGATTTTGCTACAATTACATCTGATGGTAGCACTAATTCACAATGATTTTCTTTTGCTTTTTTGAAAAAATACTCTGCTAAATGCACTTTATTTGGCTCACAAATAGACTTGCCTATCTGATATCCTTTTGCCAAAAGAAGTGTATGAGCAATACCTCCCGCTACGGCTAAAATATCTATTTTTGAGATAAGATTTTCTAGCAAATCCAGTTTTGTAGAAATCTTATTTCCTCCCACAATTGCCATTAGTGGCCGTTTAGGATTCTCCAAAAAATTTCCCAGCATTGTTATTTCTTTTTGAAAATAGTTACCTATTAAAGATGGAAGAAATTGAGTAATAGCATCTACACTAGCATGCGCTCTATGGCTAACAGAAAAAGCCTCATTAATATAATAATCCGCTAGTTCAGAAAGAGATTTTGCAAAGTCCTTACAATTTTCAGATTCTTCTTTATTAAAACGCAGGTTTTCCATAAGAATAATCTCTCCCGGAACCATTTGCTTCACACGCTCTTTTAAGGACTCTGTTACTTTATAATCAGGGGAGAAATACACATGATCGCCCAAAATAATATCACTTAAAGCAGCAGCCATACATTGTAAAGAATATGCCCCATAGGCACTGCCTTTTGGTTGTCCTAGATGAGAAATCAGCACAATTTTAGCTTGCTTTTTACGCAACGCTTCTATTGTAGGAGCTACCCTCTCAATACGTGCAGTATCTTGAATAACACCCGACTTCATAGGGACATTAAAGTCCACCCGCACAAGTACGGTCTTTCCCTCTAAATCTACATCATCTATAGTCAGATAATGCATATTTGTGAACTTTCTTTAAAATATAAAAGAGATTAAATGACAAAATTTGAAACTCCTTTTGACTTTACTAACTATCAGTATAACCGTCAGGAAGAACTTAACAAGACCCATACTCTATTTTGCCAATTTTTAAGGAAAAATGATACTTCTTTACACGATAGATATTTAGAATCTCTTCAATTGAAAAAAGCGCCTAATACCGATTTTCTTATAAAAATAGCTATACACTTAGAAGGTTTTCTAAAAAATTATTTTTCTTTAAATATTTGTTCTTCCTCTGAAGAATCTATGGAAAACATTTCTTGGGCAAAAAAGCATTTTATCCAAAAACGAGCAAAGCCAAAAATTAAAGACCTTCTCAATCAAATAAAAAAACAAGAAGGCTTAAGTTTAATTTTATCTCTAAGCACCTGTTTATCGGCTCCTTTGAGCGAGTTAACATTATCTATGGCTATAAAAAACTGGTATAAAAACCCTGGGAAACATACCTCTTCTATTCAAGCAGCTCTTATGTTTTCTGTATGGGCAATGACAACAAAAAAAGGGGGGGAATTTACAAAAGGTTGGACACTTTTTAGCCTGCCACAATCTGTTAATTATCAAAATTTAATTTCCATGAAAAATAAAGCCTTTTCCTATAGAAATGGTTTTGATTTGACAGATAAAGGTCCCTCAAAAAACTATGCTTTGGATCAAGCATTCTATTGCCTTTATTGTCATGACAGAAAAAAAGATAGCTGTTCTACAGGAAAATATTCCCAAAAAAATCATATACTAGAAGAAAATCCTTTGGGATATAAATTAGCAGGCTGTCCTTTAGAACAAAAAATATCTGAGATGAACTTCTTAGCAGCTAAAGGAAAGTTTTTAGGAGCACTGGCTATTGCTATGATAGATAACCCCTTGCTAGCCGCTACAGGTCATCGTATCTGTCAAGATTGCTCCAAAGCCTGTATATTTCAAAAACAAACACCTGTAGATATCCCTGCCATAGAGACTTTCCTGTTTGATACTATCTTAAAGTATCCCTACGGCTTTGAAATTTATAATCTTCTTACACGTTGGAATCCTTTAAATTTAGAGAGACCTTTGCCAAAAAAACCGACAAATAAAAAAGTGCTAGTAGTGGGAATGGGGCCTGCTGGATTCACTCTAGCCTATCATTTATTAATGGAGGGGCACTTTGTTGTAGGAATTGATGGTCTTAAAATTGAACCTCTGTCTATACCTGCTCTTGCACCTATTCGAAATATGGCAGATTATTTTGAGCCCCTAAGCAAACGCCTTCCTAAAGGGTTTGGAGGAGTAGCTGAATATGGTATTACAGCACGATGGAACAAAAACTATCTCCTCCCCATTCGTCTTATTCTTGAACGATGGGGAAACCGCTTTCAGCTCAATGGATCCACACGTTTTGGTAGCACTATAACACTTGATCAAGCTTACGAACAAGGATTTGATCATGTAGCGCTTTGTGTTGGCGCTGGAAAACCACGATTGCCAAAATTACCAAATGTTCTTGCCAATGGTGCAAAACTAGCTAGTGATTTTCTTATGGCCTTGCAGCTAAGTGGAGCTCAACGAAAAGATACACTCCTGCCTCTTACTATTGATCTTCCTTGTATGGTAGTAGGGGGAGGTCTTACCGCTGTAGATACAGCTACAGAAGCGTTAGCCTATTACCCTGTACAAATAGAAAAGGTTTTAAGCCGCTATGAAGTGCTAGAAAGCTCTATTGGAGAAAAAGGTATTAACTCTTTTATTATAAATAAACTCTCTACCTCAGAACGTTTTCAACTTCAGCGATGGCTCATCCATGCTAAGGAATTAAGGCTCGAACGTCGTATAGCTACTCAAGAAAAAAGAGATCCAAATATCCTAAAATTTCTTAATAAATGGGGTGGTGTACACTTAATTTATCGAAAACTTTTACAAGAGTCTCCTGCCTATATTTTAAACCATCCAGAACTTCAAAAAGCTTTAGAAGAGGGTGTTTCTTTCTGGGAACAACTAGATATAATTAAAATTAATACAGATGAAAAAAATAACCTTGAGTCTATAACTTTTAAGCATAAAAATACTCAAGAAAGCACCTATCCAGCAAGATCACTCCTTTGGGCAGTAGGAATTCAACCCTCTACTTTAGAAAATAAAAAAGAAACTCTAGGCTTACAAAAAGATATCACCTTAACTTGGCCAAAAAATGACAAAGAATTTATTATCTATACAAATGATACTCATCAAACTGTAAGTTGCTTTGGTGACTATCATCCGTTCTATGCAGGTAGTGTTGTAAAAGCTATGGCTTCTGCAAAAAATGGGTATAAAATAATTTCAGAACAGCTAAAAGCATGTACTTTTAAAGAAGAAAAGAAGCTGCCTGACTTTTCAGCTACTGTATATAAAAACAAACAAATAATACAAGGATATCATGAGCTTATTTTCCATGCTCCTTGGGCTGTTAAAAATTTTGAACCTGGACATTTGTATCGCCTTCAACCGTACTTCAAAGATATTAAAGAAAAAAATGGAAACCTTTTTGTGGGTGAAGGAGTTGCACTTACTGGTGTGAAAGTAAATAAAGAAAAAGGATTGTTACATACCCTTATATGGTCTTGTGGACTTTCTTCTAAAACCTTAATATCCTTAATGAAAAATCAACCTGTTTCTCTCATGGGGCCAACGGGCTGTGCTACACACTTTGAAAAGGGAGAAAAAATTCTTCTAGTAGCTGGACAATTGGGTGTTGCTTTGGGAAAGAAAATGCGAGCAGCTGGTTGTGAAGTTGTCTATATTACAAGCTTTCGAAATGAAGCATACCCTTTAGACAAAAAAGATTTTTTACAAGCAGGAGATACAATTCTAGCCTGTTCTTTAGGAGAACTTCCTTCTTTTTTCAAAAACAGCTCCCATCTTCACTGTATAAAGGGTCAAACGTTGGATGCTTTATCTTATTATAAGTCTTTAAAACATCCTCCTATAACTTTAAATAATTTTGATCGTATTATGACAATAGGCTCTCCTAAATTGCTTATGAACTTTCAACATAAGTTTTATGATCTATATAAAGATCTATTTAATCCCCTAGCAAAGTGGATTATAGCCACTACCACCCCTATGCAATGTATGATGAAAGGTGTATGCGGACAATGTCTTCAGCGCGACAGTAACGATAATTATACCTTTTCTTGTGCTTGGCAAGATCAAGATCTTTGCACCTTAGATCTAAAATTTATGAATAAACGGTTAAATCAGAATCATGTACAAGAGCTTCTTTTTTTATCTTGTAATTTACACTTATAAATTTATTGTTTTCCTATTACAATAAATGCTGTGATGAGATAGACCTCCTAAATTAAAAACAAGGGAGTATCTTTTAATGAATAATTTTAAGTAAAATCATTCCAGAGGAGAAACAACCAACTTGCGGCATAACTCACTACCCTTAAAAAATTTAAAATAATGCTTATGTTTAAGAATTGCCATAGATGGGTGAAGAAAGTGTTATGGGAGAAATAATCTTAGGATGTGTTCGTTGGTACTGTAGATATGGAATCAGTTACCGTGATCTGGAAGAAATGATGTTAGAAAGAGGCATTGAAGTAGATCATACAACCCTCTATAGATGGATACAGCAGTATGCTCCTGAAATAGAGAAACGATTACGGTATTACTGGAAACCTGCTATGGGACGTAACTGGAGAGTTGATGAAACATATGTAAAGATAAAGGGGAAATGGGCCTATTTATACAGAGCTGTTGCCTCTCGAGGACGACACATACTATTGATTTCTTTCTTCTGCTACACGGAACTCTAAAGCAGCTAAACGCTTCTTAGGTAAAGCTCTTAAGAGTCTGAAATCATGGGGTCATCCTTCTTCTATTAACACAGATAAATCATCAACTTATGGCATAGCTATAGAGAGGTTAAAAAAAGAAGGAAAAAGTAGAAAAAAAGATAAATCAAAAATTCCAACTAAAGATAAAAATAGCAAGAAAGAATATTCTCCTGGCTAAAGTGAGATTGTTGAAAATCTCAAATGTTCAAACAAAACTGTTCTCAATGTGAGAAAAAAATTGACTTATTTAGAAAGAGAAAACTCCAAACTCTAATTTCTGCACTTTACCAAAAATGACCTCACACAAGCACTTGATCACAATGGGAACATATTTTATAGATATTACAATTGAACAACCAGAAATAGAGGATGTGTGATAATTTCCGGTTTTAAGGAAATTTTGGTCTACAAACCGTAAACCCTGACACGAATGGGGTCGCTATCCATAGTTAGTAAGAAATAGTTTGTTAACAATATACTTATATTTTTCAATATACTTTTCTATACCTTCCAGGTCTTTAATTTGATGAGCAAGCATGTAGGACCAAGATTCTTTTGTTTCAGTAAAATTTGAAGTTAATAAAGCTAAAAGATCTTCTGGACAACGAAGACCTTTATAAAGGAATTTATTGGTCATTATTTTCAATAAATCTTTTGTGTTAGTTTTTGTAGCATATATATTTTCATAAATATGAACTACATCCTATAAATCCCTAGGTCTTGTTCTTTCTACAAGGGCTCTACATTTTTCAGAGAAAATTTCATTCATGCTATAATTTCGAATTTGAACTGATACATCCTTTTTGTCTGAATAATCATGCATTAAGGGTGAAAATTTTTCCTTATCTACAAGTTCTTCATTTTTTGATAAGTCTAATTTTATTTTTGGAAGAGAGCCAGATGCCAAGAGAGGACTTTGAAATGGGATTTTAATTTGTATAAAGAGTCCATTTTTATCAGGAAAAGGAGAGATATTTATACTTTTTTGGTCTATTGTAAAACCAAAGAGCTCATACCCTATTTTAGAAACTTCTAATAAATATTTATGAATATCTCTTGGATCTGTAGAAGCTTCTTTCTTTAGAGTAAAATCTAAATCTTCACTAAATCTATAGTTCTTAAAATATATTTTTTTCAAACATGTTCCACCCTTAAAAACCCATGATTTCCTTATGGTAGGGTGTCTATAAAGACAGGAGCATGAGCCCAAGAATATAATCTTTCTCTACAGTGGGTAAAGGTAATCCTAATTCTTTTTGTTTTTTTAAAAGTTCTTGTTTAGATATCATTTATCATTCCAAATTTTTAGGAACCCTAAGGCGCCATTTTTTTATATAAGAATCTTCCTTTATCCTTGGTGCTAATAATGATGGGCCTTTACTGATATTTTTATGACAGATATTAATATAATAAGTAGACTCTTTGTCATATTTCTCTAAAAGGAACCCTATACGTTTAAACAGCGATCTGTTATGTGCCTTATGTGCATAATCTATAAGTTTATCAAGATTTTTATGTTCAGATTTCAAGTATTCTTTAAATATGTCTAAAAACCCTTGAAAATCAAAATCAGTAATAAAGTTTGTAAAATCTATGATTGTTTTGTGGGGATCACTTACGAAAATCTTTTCTTGGTTTATCCATTTTGTTTCAAGTCCAAAAAAATAATTAGATGGAACATGCCGTAATATATAGGAATGGCTTGATTTGATAACTTCCTTTTTCCTGACATATTTATCAGTCATAACCCAAGTTTTTTGAAAAATCTGGTCTGTAAAATCCCAGAAAGAAGCTGCTGACCAGCCACCTATATAACAATTTTTAAAAAGATAAGAAGCAAGAACAAAGCTATTTTCATCTGTTAGATCAGGACTGATAGATTCAAGAGGAACAGGAATATAGATACCAGGTTGGACCATTTTAAGCCACCCTGATCTATGAAGAGAAGATAAAAGTTTTCCTACCTTATATCTACTTTCATTAAGCTTTCGAGATGTTGAGTCAATAGTAATAACTGACTTACCCTCAGAAAGAATAGTAGCTAATATTTTTCGACGTTTTACCTTAAGTCCATGTAGTTCCATATAATGACCCTACAGCAATGATCATAAAAGTCAATCCTATTGTCGTTGTAATATATAAAAACCTTGTGTATTTTAATAAGTGGGTTTAGTTAAACCCTGGCTGTGAATTTTTTTATGAGATTTACTAGACCCCCGGCTGACATCCTGGTAAAAAAGGGACATGCTCACCTGTTATTCTTTTGAAGACTAAACTCTAAAGGTGTAGTTTGTCCCGCTCGATCTTTGACACACGTCATTAATACTATAATGAGTCTAGAGGAACGACAAATTAGGCTGAAAGTCACTACTCAGAATATTGATACCTCAACATCAGAAGGCAGGCTGTTCTTTCACATGAATGCAGCCTTTGATCAATAAAACAAAAATCTGTCCCTAATCTCTTGTAAAAATTGACACAACTCATCAATACTTGCATTCTCAAGAGTTTTTTCACTAAAATTGCTAGGGAGGTCAAGAATATAAGGGTCTTTAAATACTAAATGTTCTGAAAATTTCTTTTTTGTTTGCAAATCATTTAATTCTTTCTTTATAACTTTGTAGGGTTGTTTAGATATAGCCGTACGTTCATATAAAACACCCTCTATTTTTCGTCTAAGATCCCTCACACTCCTGAGTTCAATCTTGCACATTTCCGTATAAAACTGACATTTTAAAGGAGTGTCCAAAGCAATTAATTCAATAAAATGAGACCCTGACAATAGTGGCGACACTGTCGACACTATTTCCTTTTCTGCAAACTTAATGAATAATTTTAAGTAAAATCATTCCAGAGGAGAAACAACCAACTTGCGGCATAACTCACTACCCTTAAAAAATTTAAGATAATGCTTATGTTTAAGAATTGCCATAGATGGATGAAGAAAGTGTTATGGGAGAAGTACGTTTTATTAATCAATCTTTTGGAATTAATACCAATTAAATAATATCACCTTTTTAGCCAATTTTATTTTTTGCAACAGGGCCTAAATACGTCTTATTAAACAAATTTTCAGTATTTATACCAGTTAAAGAGCTCTATATTTTTCTCCCGTTTTATTTTTTTCAACAGGGAGTCTTATGTTTGTAGTTCTGCTAGCAATCTAGTCCTAATTTGAAGCTTCAATAAGAGTAGCAATCGGTGGATTTTCATTAGCTGTACAATTTGCATTTTTCTTTAAAGGGGTAGCACAAGATGCTATTATTTCCTCTATACATCTAAATAAGTATCGTCACATTTAACTCCCAGTGCTTCTAAAAAGCAAATCCTATGTATTAATATGTATTTTTCAAGAAATTATTAAGTATAATTTATTACGTTTATTATTTTCTTAATAAGTTAAAGAGTCCTTTTTAATTTGTACTAGAGTAGGAGGGGAGTGCTGTTGCAAATAAATGAGAGAGATAGAGATTTTTACTTATCAATCAATCTCTGTCCAGGCTCTACTAAGAGTAAGAGATATAGTACTCTCCAAAAATCAAAGAAGAACTCCATCATAATAAGCATACAATCATTAACCCTAGATACAAAATTAAAAAGTATCTAACACTTATAACTATAAGTCCTTATGCTGTAGAGGTATCCATTTGGGCACATAAACAGGGCAATCTTTGCTCTCATTTTTCAAATTTTCCAAACGAATACGCGCTAATCCTAAATCTTTATAACGAGTAACTATTATCCCTAGTTCTTTTTCTTTGTCTGAAATAATTGTATTTGGGTGTGCAGAAATATCTTCTGACAACTGGAAGGGTAAAATACGTTTTCGAATCAACCCCTGATGATATGTTCGAGCGGTAAGCTCTTGCCCCATATAGCATCCTTTTTTAAAGCTAATAGCATTTAGGTAGTCTAAATTTGCTTCCAATGGTATTGTTTTTTCCTCTATAAGCCCACTTTTTGCTTCAGGAACACCAAGTTTTATTCTATGGTACGTATAATCTCCTTCTTCATATTTAGATTTCAGATTTTCTAACTCTTTTCGACTACCGTATATTCTCCCCCCTAACGCTTCTACTCTAGGATCTTGGTACACGCCTCCTTCCTCCATAAAGGAAGATTCTCCCCAAATTGCCATAACACTATGCGTATCTTGTACTTTTTTTACCTCTATATTAGAGCGTAATTTATAAAGAGAAAGGCGTTTTAAAAGATCCTCTCTTCTCTCTTTATGTACATCTATTAGATATTCTTTTTCCTGTTTTCTTATAAAGAAATCATGTACATACCGACCCTTTGGGCTTAAAAGAGCTGTATAAATAAGCATATTATCTGTTGCTTTATTAATATCATTAGTTATTAATCCCTGAAAAAAAGGAGGAACATCTTGCCCAGATATAGACAAAAATTGACGATTTGATAAAATTTGGGCATAAAGAGTCATAGTCTTCCCTCAATAGTCTTACTTTAAAGTTTAAAAACATGCACATTCTTTTTATAACAGCTAAACATATTGGTGATGCTATTCTTTCCACTACTATTATGGAACACCTTCATAAACAATATCCTTTAGCTCAATTTACGGTTATTTGTGGAGAAAAACCAGCCTCAATTTTGCAAGCACCTTATATAAAGAAAATTATCCCCATTAAGAAAAAAATTTATCGTCTCCATTGGATTGATATTTGGTATTCTTGTAGAGGAAAAAAATGGGACCTTATTATTGACTTACGTGGATCTGTTCTTAGCTATTTATTGAATTCCAAGAGATGTCTTATATGGAGACCTCAAAATACCAATGCTCATAAAATTAAACAATTAGCTAATTTTATGAAAGTAAATTCTCTACCAGAGCCAAAAATATATATCTCCAAAGAGGCAAATGAAAAAGCAGCACCCTTTTTAAAAGGATTAAAAGAACCTATTATTTTAGGTTCTACAGCTAACTGGCATGCTAAACGTTGGGATAATCATAAATTTGCTAAATTAGCACACTCTCTTCAAAAAGAACTTTTTCCAACAAGTTCTTTTGTTGTACTAGGTGCCTCTGGTGATGAATCCCTTACAGAAGAATTATGTAGTTTCGCACCAAAAAATCTTCTTATACCTCTTGTTGGAAAAATGGATCTTTTAACCACAGCTGCTTTCTTAAAAAAGTCACGTTTATTTATTGGAAATGATTCTGGCTTAATGCACTTATCTGCTGCTGTAGGTATTCCAACACTAGGATTATTTGGCCCCTCAAAAGAATCTGTTTATGCTCCTGTCGGCAAGCATACACATTGGGTGCGCACATATAAAAGCTATGCTGAGCTCGTAGAAACACCCGATTATGATCAAAAAAATACAAAAAATATGATGGAAGGGCTCTCTGTTGAGAAAGTTCTTAAAGCTGTTAAAGTACTAGAAAAGAAAGTAAAAAATGACTCATAAAGAATCTTATTTATCTGGTCTTGTGGTTGCCCACAACGAAGAAAAAAATTTAAAAGCCTGTCTAGATACTCTTCAATTTTGCAATGAGTTAATTGTGGTTCTGGATCGCTGTACTGATAGCTCTGAAAAAATAGCTAAAGAAGCTGGTGCAAAAATTCTCAAAGGCACTTGGCCCATTGAAGGAAACAGGCGTAATGAAGGAATTGCTGCTTGTAAGGGGCCTTGGATTTTAGAGCTAGATGCTGATGAGCATATTTCTATAGATCTGGCAAAAGAAATAAAGAAAGCCATAAAAAATCCTTCTGAAGCAGCCTATTTTACTATCCCCGTAGATAATTATATTGGCCGTCACTGTGTACGTTACGGTTGGGGAGCTTATTTCGGTGTTGGTAGTGTTAAACGTTTATTCAAAAAAGGGGCAAAAATCTGGGGAAACCAGCGTATTCATCCACGCATTACCTTTACAGGAAAAGAAGGATATCGTTTTTCTAATCGTCTTATTCATTATGTAGATAAAGACATTTCAGATATGATTGTTCGCCTTAACCGCTATACAACAGCTAGAGCGGAAGATATGCGTGAATCTGGTGAGCTTAAATCTGAAACATTGCAACGCAATGTTCGTCGTATTTTCTCTCGATTCTATAAATGTTATATACGCAAAAAAGGCTATAAAGAAGGAGCTTATGGTTTTCTTATTGCTCTGTGTGCTGGACTATATCCTATTTTATCCTATCTTAAGGCAACATTAGAAAAAGAGAAGAATGATCATGTCAAAGATTAGATTACTTCAATCTCTTGGATCTAAAGGAGGAGGGGGAGCCGAAAGCTTTTTTATGCGCTTAGCAAACTCTTTACATAAAGAAAAAAGCGTAGAGCAACACCTTCTAGTTCGTCCAAATAAATATCGAGAGGCATTTTATCAACAATATAGTATACCTTATTTGCAAGCAGGGTTTGGATCCTCTTATTTAGACTTAAAAACACATTTAGCCTTTCGTCGTGCTATAAAAGCACTTAATCCAAATATTGTGATGACATGGATGAACAGAGCTACAGCTTTTTGTCCCAATCCAAAAAAGAAAAACTTCCAGCATATAGCAAGACTAGGGGGCTATTATAATTTAAAGTACTATAAAAACTGTGATTATTTAGTAGCTAATACACCAATGATTGTGGACTATCTAATTCAACAAGGTTGGCCAAAAAACAAAGCTCATTATATCCCAAATTTTGTACCAGAAAATATAGAAAAACCCTATAATCCTAGTGATTTTTCTTTATCAAAAGACCAACCTATCATTCTAGCTGCTGGACGCCTTCATATAAATAAAGGATTTGATATTCTTATTAAATCTATAGCAAAAATACCCACAGGACATCTCCTTCTTGCTGGAGACGGTCCTTTACGCCAAGATCTCGTTGCCTTAGTTAATTCTTTAAATCTTAATGATCGTGTAACATTTCTTGGGTGGAGAGAAGATACACAATCACTCTTAGCTACAGCCCATATTTTCGTATGTCCATCACGTCATGAGCCTCTTGGAAATGTTGTTCTAGAAGCCTGGGCAAGCAAAACGCCTGTTATTGCAGCAAAAAGTCATGGACCTTCTATGCTAATAGACCATGAAATTTCTGGTCTTTTATTTGATATTGACAATGTAGCTGACCTAGCTTTCCAACTTAATTCATTGTTAAAAAAGAAAAAATATGCAAAAAATCTTGCTTTAGAAGGAACAAAAAGTTTTCAAAAATACTTTTCTCAAAAAATTGTTACAAAGCAGTATATTAATTTTTTTAACGATATTATATAGCTTATTTTATCAACTAATTTTACCCAATACACTATCAAAGTGATTAAAATCATCTATATAAATAGTAATTTTCTTCTCTGAACCTTCTAGGCATATATCAACATTTGCTCCTAGCTTTGTTGACATTTCCCTTTCAAGAGTTTTTATATCTTCAGGTTTTTCATCCATACCAACTGCTACAGAAGAGTTATTTTTCTTTTTTTTAGAAACTTTTTTAAACAAATTTTCTGTTTCTCTAACATTTAAATTATTTTCAATAATTCTACTAAGGTAATTTTCAGCTTCTTTACTAGAGACTCCTACTAAGCAACGAGCATGCCCATAGGTTATTTGTTTATCACTCAGTGCTTTTTTAGCAGCAGAAGAAAGCTTATTCAACCGAAGAATATTGGCAATATAGCTGCGACTTTTACCCAAAGTTTCTGCTAGCATACCTTGAGTAAAACTATAAAGTTCCATCAAACTTTCATAAGCCATAGCTTCTTCCAACGCAGATAAGTCTGCTCGTTGAATATTTTCAACTAAAGCAATTTTCATACGATCAACTGTATTAATCTTATGTTCTATGATGGGTATGGTTTGACACCCTGCTATATGGCTTGCGCGCCAACGACGTTCCCCAGCAATAATTTCATAGGTACCTTCTTCTTTTTTTTGTTGAACAATAATTGGCTGTAAAACACCATGTTCTTTGATCGAAGCAGCAAGCTCTCCCAGAGATTTTTTATCTATTGTTTTTCTTGGTTGATCTTTGTTTGGAGTAATTAATTCCAGAGAAACTTCCTTTATTTCTTTAGAACCCAATATGCTTTCTTTTCTATCCAAAAAGTGAGTATTATCACTATATACAGTCTCATCATCTCCTAGTAAGGCTGCTAACCCTCTTCCTAGAGCTTTTTTTTTAATTGTCATTTAAAACCCTTTTCTTTTCTCTTTGTAAAAATTCTGAAGTAACAGCCATGTATGCTTGTGCACCTGTACTTTTAATATCATAAAATAAAACACTCATTCCATGGGATGGGGCTTCTGCAATCTTAACATTTCTTGGAATGACCGTCTTAAAAACCAAATCACTCAAATTATCACGCACATCTTTCTCAACCAAAGAACTTAGGGCATTTCGTCGATCATACATGGTTAAAATAACTCCCTCCATCACCAATTTTGGGTTAAATTTATTTTTTATTCTTTTTATAGTGTTAAGCAAATAGCTTAATCCTTCAAGAGCATAGTATTCACACTGTAAGGGCATTAAAACAGCATCTGAAGCTGTTAAAGCATTTATTGTCAACATACCTAAAGAAGGTGGACAATCTATAATTATATATTCATAGTCCTTAAAATTTTTTAAAATATACTCTTTTAAACGATATTCTCGTTTATTCATCTGCAAAAGTTCAACCTCAGCACCTGCTAAATTTTGACTACCACTTAATAAGTTTAAAAAAGGTATTTTTGTTTTCTGTATAAGATTATTTTTATTTCCAACTAAAGCTTCATAGATGCCTGGTTTTTTTTTATCACCACCCAGTCCAGTAGTCCCATTTCCCTGAGGATCTAAGTCGATTAACAGAGTTTTTTTACCTAGCGCTGCTAAGCAACTAGACAAATTTACAGCTGTAGTCGTTTTTCCTACACCGCCTTTTTGATTCGCAATAGAAAGAATTTTCATCTATGTTTTATATTCTTTATCAAAAGCCACACTCGATGATCTTTATCATCTACCTCTTGTAGAATATCTCTAATTGAGATTACGTCAACATCAAAGTTCCATTTTTTTCGAGCCTCATCTATTTCTTTTTGAAAATTAAGACCTTTCCAAAAAAGAGCAGTACCTGTTTTTATAAGTTTATTAGAAGTATATTCAAGCAACTTATTTAACCTGGATACTCCCCGTGACACAACAAGGCCTACCTTTTCAAGATCTACTTCTTCTATTCTTGTAGGTATAATTTCAACATTCAAAGAAAGACTTTTTTTAAAGTAAGTAAGAGCTATACATTTCTTTTTTATAGATTCACATAAAATACCTTTTACCTTTGGCAGGATAATGCTAATTGGTATACCAGGAAATCCTCCTCCAGAACCTATATCCAAAAACCTTCTAGTAGAAAAAACCTTCTCTTCTCCCTCACCATAACATAGAGCCACGTACCCAAGGAAACTGTCCATAATATGTCGATCCCAAAGATTACAAACATCTTTTCTACTTACTAAATTGATGGTTTTATTAACTTCTTTTAAAATATCTTCATATTCTTTTAAATTTTGAATTGTTTCACGTGAAACAATTTTAGAAATATCATTTAGAGATTGTAACATAGTAAAATTAAGAATTCATAGTGTTAAAAAAATCTTCATTAGTTTTAGCATACTTCAATTTTCCTGTAAGAAATTCCATAGCTTCAATAGAGTTCATTGGGTTAAGCACTCGGCGCAATACCCACATTTTAGAAAGCGTAGCTTTATCAACGAGCAACTCTTCCTTGCGTGTCCCTGTACGAGAAATATCCATAGATGGATAAATTCTCTTATCAGATAATTTACGATCCAAAACAATTTCACTATTACCCGTTCCTTTGAATTCCTCAAAAATAACCTCATCCATACGAGACCCTGTTTCAATAAGAGCAGTAGAGATAATAGTTAATGATCCCCCAAATTCAATATTACGAGCCGCACCAAAAAATCTTTTAGGTCTTTGAAGTGCATTAGCATCTACGCCACCCGTTAAAACCTTACCAGAAGAAGGAATAACTGTATTATACGCTCTAGCCAAACGAGTAATAGAGTCTAATAAAATCACAACATCTATTTTTTGCTCAACGAGCCTTTTTGCTTTTTCTATAACCATTTCAGCAACTTGGACGTGACGAGAAGCGGGCTCATCAAAAGTAGAGCTTACCACTTCACCCTTAACAGTACGAGACATATCAGTTACTTCTTCTGGACGCTCATCAATCAAAAGAACAATCAAATATATTTCTGGATGATTAGCCTCTATGGCATGTGCAATATTTTTAAGCATTACTGTTTTGCCTGTACGCGGTGGAGCTGTTATAAGAGCTCGCTGCCCTTTACCCAGGGGCGCAACTAAATCAATAACCCTCAGACTCAGGTCTTTTACCGCTGGATGATCTATTTCCAATTTCAAGCGCTGATCTGGATATAATGGCGTGAGATTGTCAAAATTAATTCTGTTTTTAAGCTTCTCTGTATCATCAAAGTTAACTTTATTAAGCTTAGTCATAGAAAAATATTTTTCCCCATCTCTAGGGGCTCTTATTTCACCTTCTAGTGTATCTCCTGTTCTTAATACATTTTTTCTAACAATAGAGGGGGATACATAAATATCATCTGGACCAGGGAGATAATTTGATTCAACAGACCTCAAAAAGCCAAAACCATCTTGTACGACTTCTAAAACACCTTGTCCAAAAATAGCTATTCCCTGTTGAGCCTTTTCTTTTAAGATAGCAAACATCATTTCTTGCTTTCTTAAAGAGCTTGCATTTTCAATACCGAGACCTTCTGCACAAAGCAATAATTCTTGCGGGGATTTTTTCTTTAACTCTTGTAATTTCATTTGGGATGTTTTTTCCTATGCCTAGAATAAGGACCTCTACGAAAAACCATTATCACATAGTAATATTAAAAAACAAGAAAAAAATACATATTATTTTTAAAGAAGCGCAATACCTTATTTAGGTAACATCCTTAACTAAAATTGAGATACTTTTTCTAATTCTCCATCTGCCTCTACAGAAGCATATATTGCTTCGTGTCTTATCCTAAAAATTTCAAAACCTCCCAAAAGAAATAGCGACCTCACTTAAAGCATCTAAAAAAATAGAAAGAAAAAAAGGAAAATTTACAAAAAAGGATTTATTAATAATTGAGAATAAATTTTTGGAATTTGGACTTTCATTAAAAAGCCTTTTTTAGATACACTGCGCTATTAATTGAATGATCTATCGTAGCTCCATATAATCATGAGTCTTCTAGATTCCTGTAACTAAGAGAGAACCTGAGCTTCATATAGACAAACATCCTATAA
>JAJRRM010000081.1 GCA_024279475.1 Alphaproteobacteria bacterium
AAACTGCATTTATTTTTTTATCTGAACCGTAGCATTTGTAAGCCCCTTTGTTTTTCGAAGCTTGACAAGCAAAAAATAGGTGGTTTTTTGCTCCTGCTTTCGTATCACAAGCATTTGTCCCATTAGAAATTTTCTTGCAAGTACTATTTACTGAAGAGTTTTTACAGTCCCATTTACTACCTACTTCGCATAGGTAATTCACTTTACTATATGCTACATTAAGAAAGGAGAAACTGCACATCACAGCAAGGCAAGGTAAAATAATAAGTAATTTTTTATTCATGTTCATATCCTGTTTTTATTAACATACTAAAATGGTATAATTATTCCATAGTCGTGTCAAGAAAGGGCCTAAGTATAATTAACCTTTTCTATAAGTAGGATTCTTAGCTGTATTGATGATGTAGGAGTTCTTACTCCCCTGTGTAAAAGCCTTTCGTAGAGCGGTTACCGGTATTCGCATCGCGTTGTGGGTAAGTAAGAAATAAATGGTAGAATTCCTTTTATCAACGGACAGGATAGAGATATTTATTTTTGATCTCAATAGAGGTTTTATAGACGCGCTAAGACATTCCTAAAGTCATGATGTAGCAACGTATTTTCTTAAAAACAGGGGTGCATAGTGCCAAGTCCAACGAATAAGGCGGGGGAGGGCTTCTTCCCATACCGTGTTCCTTATAATCTCTGTTGAGTTTCCTATAACAGAGGGTAGCACAAACATTATAAAATAATCATGGTATCAAAATGTAGATACCGAAAGTAGTAAGAGTTTTCCCTCCAGGGTTCGATTTCTAAGGTCAAAAACCGAATCTAAAACAGGCCGTTTGAATTTGCCCCAAAACCGAGCTTATGTTTTTTCTTTTCCTTTAGAAATACCAACCATAGCAGGGCGTAGGAGGCGATTATGATGTGTATAGCCAATTTGCATAACTTGAGCTATATGACCCTTTGGGATGTCTTCATGGTCTAACTCAAACATGGCCTGATGAAAATTAGGGTCAAATTTGTCACCAATTGTAGGTTCATTCTTTTTAACACCTACACGCTCTAACACTCGAAGGAGCTCTGTTTCTGTGAGGCGAATACCGTCAGTAAGCGCTTTGGCTGTTGGATTATCTAGAAGGTCTTTTTCGCTAACGCTGCTAAGAGCCCGTTCGAATGTGTCAGCTATTGTAATGAGGTCTTTTGCAAAATTTGTAATAGCATATTTTGCCATATCTATTTTTTCACGTTCAGCACGTTTGCGTAAATTTTCTTGATCAGCTATAGAACGGAGAAGCTGGTCTTTCAGAGAAGACACTTCTTCTTTAAGCTTTTCTTCCTCACTTGTAGGCTGGTTTTTTTCATTTTCTAATTCTGTTTCTTTAGCAGCCTTTAAAGTTTCTTTAAGCTCTTCATCAGAAGGTTGATCTAATTTTTTATTTGACTTATTAGCCATTGGGTTTACTCCATCATTTTAATAATTTTGTTATAACATGGGCTTCCTAATTTTCTATAGGAATAATTTTTTCACGGTTAATTATTCTGTAGAAATATAAAAAATAGAGGGAAATTTATACTTTATAGCCGATTTAATATACATTTCGGGATTTATCTATTTTCTATCTAGGGATCTCTACGTGTTTTAGATTATATTTGAAGGAAAAAGAGGTTAAGGGTTTCAGATTAAAAACGATAGGGTGCATAAATAAAAAACTGATTCTTATATACGCTATTTTTTTCTTTCATAGCAGTCTACAGGCTCTTAAACAGCTTTGTACCTTTAATTATAACAAGCTTATGGAAAAATAGAATTAACAAGTGTCTCTTAGATTTTGCTCATAGGGGAAGAAGAGATAGAGGAGTTACAGGAAAAAAGGAGCCGCCGAGAGTTGAGTACAGTAGAGTTATAAGCTAGGGGGGGTAGTTTTAAGACAGGAATGACTTTTTAAATTAAGTTATATTTAAGTAAATACCCACTTTAAATTTTTTTATAAATGTAGTAGCTAATTAGATAAATACTAAATAAGCGAAAAGGAGTAATTTTTATGCGCCCTTCAAAACGAGCAGCTAATGAGAAAAGGTTAGTAGAAATTATTCCCAATTTCAATCCCTATGCAGAAGGTTCTTGCCTGATTAAAACAGGAAACACCCATGTTCTTTGTACGGCCTCTGTAGAAGAGAAAGTGCCTCCCTTTTTGAGAAACTCTGGAAAAGGTTGGGTAACGGCAGAATATGGTATGTTACCAAGAGCTACAGGAAAGCGTGTAGATAGAGAAGCTTCTCGAGGGAAGCAGTCTGGTAGAACACAAGAAATCCAACGAATCATTGGTCGTTCTTTACGTAGTGTTGTTGATCTAGTTAAACTTGGAGAACGTCAAATTAAGATTGACTGCGATGTTCTTCAGGCTGATGGAGGGACGCGTACAGCAGCTATAACAGGCGGTTTCGTTGCATTGTACATGGCTTGTCAGAAGCTTATTGAAAATAAGAAATTGAGAGAGCAACCTATTAGTGATTTTGTAGCGGCTGTGTCTTGCGGCATTTATAAAGGAACGTCAGTTTTAGATTTGGATTATTTGGAAGACAGTACAGCTCAAGCTGACGCTAATTTTGTACTTACAGGCTCTGGTAAAATTATAGAGATACAAGGTACAGCTGAAGAAAGTCCTTTTGAGGAAGAACAATTTGTTCAAATGCTAACTCTGGCTAAAAAAGGTATAAAAGAACTTGTGACTCTTCAGCAAAAAATTCTCGTTTATGGGCCCTTAAAAGCAAAGATGGAAGAAAAATAGATTTATTTCTTAAAAGGAAATCTCATAGACGTTTTATATCCCATGGCGCGGTTCATAAGAAAATTTTTTGCAAAAGGCAAATTATTTATAATTGTAAACCCCATACGGCGGCTGCAGGAAGCTATAGGGTTACGCAAGCTAAACAGTCGAACAAGACTGTGTGTTAGCCCTATCATAGACCAGATATCTATATGGCGTTGTTTTTGATAGGCTGCTAGAATAGTTTTACTTCCTAAATCTAGGCCAAGCTGGGCCATGTTAGCTAAATGTGTTGCTAACATTTTTGCATCACGAACGCTTAGATTAAGCCCTTGTCCAGCAACGGGATGGATATATTGAGCAGCATCACCAATTAAAACGACGCGTGCTTGATAGACAGATTTTACTTTTCCAATTTCCAGATCAAAAACCTGCTTATTATATACCTTCTTTACTTTACCAAAGAGAGGGGGAACTTTGCTTTGTAAAAGTTCTAGAACGAAGGTGTTGGTAGATTTTTGAAGGGCTAAGATAGCGTGGGGTTCTCCACAAAAGACTAGAGCCGATGTAGATTCTTTTCCTGCTGTATCTTTGTAAGGCAAAAAGGCTATGGGACCTTCTGGATAAAAAGCCTCAAAAGCAGTGCCATTATGTGGTTTTTCATGATCGACTAAGCTAACTAAAGCGCTTTGTTTATAAGGTTTAGAATCGAGGTTAAACTTAAAATGTTGACGAATCTGAGAGAAGCGGCCATCAGCTCCTACAAGCAAGGAAGTTTGTAGCCTCCATTTTTTATTCAAAGAAATTCGAATGTTCGAGATAGTTCGGTCAATATTATCAATGTGTGAGTCATCAAAAATGGTTAGATTGTCTATTTTTTTTAGTGCTTTAGCTAGAATGCCACGTAAAATCGTGTTGTTAATGGTATAGCCAAATGGTTTTCCAATGTCTTTTTCATCAAAAGTGAGGCCAGAAGAGTCCTTATTCTGATCAGTTACAAAAATTTCTTTAATAGCAACGGTATGAGGTTCTAGATCTTTCCACACACCTAAAGACGTTAGGATGTCGCATGTATAAGCAGACAAAGTTGTTGTTCGATGGTCTTTTTGATTGCCTTCTATAATAGCTTTTAACGATTTTTTTTCTATAAGCGCTATATGGAGAGAAGGGTCTTTTTGTAAGAGACTTGCTGCAAAGACAAAACCGGCAGGACCGCTACCGACAAGAACGCAATCAAATTTCTTAAGGGATGTTATCATATCAGATTCTTATCGTTTTTGAGAGTTAAAGGCTTTGCAGGTGGCACCTATAGAAAGGATAAACAAGAATGTTAGAATAACGACACCTATTTTAGGAATAAGACTAATAAATCCGCCAGCCACTACAGCTAATAAGAAAAAAGCATAATTTGCCATACAACTGAGGGGAATAGTTTTTCCAAAAATTTTAAAAACAAGACCATAGAGGATGGTTAGAACATTTAAAGCGGCTAACGCAGATAGGGCATATAACAAGATAGCGAGGAATATAGCCAAAGGCAAAGCAACGATACTAATAGTTAATAAAAATATAAGAATTAAAAACATGCACAGCAAGAAAAGACCTAGAAAAAAGGTAGTCAAGGGCCGCTGAAGAGCTTCTATAGCGCTTTTTCGCCCTAAGTTTGGAGCTAGTAAAAAGTAAAGACAACCAACTAGGATAAGCGTTGTACCACTCAATATAGGAGAGGCATAGGCATTGGCTAAAAAGAAATAGTATTTTTGAATATATGAATAAGATGCTTCCATAAATATTTTATAAATGGTTAGGAAAAAATGTAAATGTCTTTGTATAAAAATACAGATTAGGTGTATTTATTAAATAAAAACTCTAAACGATTAGGAATCGAACGCATAGAAATAGTGGATATTTCACACTCTCTTCATGAAGCATTAATCTCAATTAATTGCTATATTAGCGCAATTACCTAATAATTTGTTGCCACTTAATAGGATATTCACCTTTCTTTCATCTACTCTCTCTTATTTTATATATTTTAGCTTTTTTGTAACAAAAAGAGCTAGTGAGTATTCTAGGTAAAGCTATATAGATGAAGGTAAGTTTTGAGAAAGGATAAAACGCTTAAAATGTTAAGAAATAGATATTTCTAATTAAAAATAATGTCGTTAAAAAGTCCTTAAGAAAACGAATATATAATGTTCTACCATCCTCTTGAAAAAAGCTATAAAAAATGCATAATACAGGGAGCTGGAGGGTTTGCTAATGGGCATATTCCCAGGGGCGATACATATTGGAATGAGTGCTGTCACTGTTTGGTACTGGTGTTTTGTACACGGTCCGGATATATGGTGCTCCCGTTGACTTTACGGCCACATGAGGATAACAATCCAGGCGGCTTCTCCGGCGCTATAGTTAAAGAGTTTAAAATATAGGGAAATTTTATATGAAAGGACGCATTCTTTCGGGCATACAGCCCACAGGAAATTTCCATATAGGCAACTATTTTGGTGCCTTGAATCAGTGGGTGCAGTTGCAAAATGACTATGAGTGTTTATTTTGTGTAGTAGATTTACATGCTATTACAACGAATTATGATCCAAGAAAATTGTTGCAACATACAAGAGAGGTAGCAGCAGCATATATAGCGGCTGGAATTGATGAAAAAAAGTGCATTATTTTTCCACAGAGTGCTGTGGCTTCTCATGCGGAATTAGGCTGGATATTTAGTTGTATGACTCCATTGGGCTGGTTAAATCGTATGACACAGTTTAAAGAGAAAGCAGGTAAAAATAAAGAGAAAGCCTCTTTGGGACTTTATAGTTACCCTGTGCTAATGGCAGCGGATATTCTAGCTTACAAAGCAACGCATGTACCGGTAGGAGAAGATCAAAAACAGCACCTTGAGCTATGCCGAGACATAGCAGGAGCATTTAATCGCTTTGTTAAGGATGAATATTTTACGTTGCCAGAACCGTTGATTCAAAAACATGGAGCACGTATTATGAGTTTGCGTGATGGAACAGCAAAGATGAGTAAAAGCGATCCATCAGAAGGATCTCGCATTAACCTGAAAGATTCTGATGAAGAAATTATGCAAAAAATTAGAAAAGCAAAAACAGACATGAATCTTTTTCCAGATACCTTTGAAGATGCTAAGGGACGCTTTGAAGTAAAGAATTTGATTACTATTTATGCGCTTATGACTAATCAAGATCCTCAATCCGTATGCTCTCAATTTTCTGGTGGAAACTTTGCACCTTTCAAGAAAGCCTTGACTGATGCTATAGTGGAACGAATTGCTCCTATCCGAAATGAATTTAATCGTCTAATGCAAGATAAAGAAGCTTTGGATATTATCTTGGAAAATGGAGCACATAAAGCACGTGAAATAGCGGATGTTACCAAGACGCAGGTATTTGAATACTTAGGGCTTTATCGCTAAAAATTTATGTCATTTAACGGGAATAAGTTAATATATAATTTATAGCTTCCTGTAGGCTCAAAAACTTGTTGCAATAAATTTATCAGATGGATTTTCTTGTAATTCTAAAGAGTTAAAGTGTTTCGCTTTAAAAGCATTCATTAGGATATCCTCTTAATTTATACCCTCGGAGGTTGATCTCATCAGATTATCTTATTTTTTAACAAGATCTTGTTAAAACTATTGCTGTAAGAGCTCTACATTTATAGAGAAAATAATCACCAATAGTTGTTACGGTAGCTAAAGGTAACAAGTCTATTGCCGTATATACAAAAACTTTTCCGTTCTGGTTAGTCCAAGTTAATAGAAAACGTGTAAAAAGTAATCACCGTGTGATAATTTTAATTACAGTGTTAGCTTTCCCTTTCTGGCAATGCAGGAGAGCGATTTAAATTTTATAAAAAACCCACACAGGGAGTCTATGCGGGTTTTCTAAAATTAAGGAGTATAATGCTTTAAGGTTATATAAAAATGTGATACAATTTGTTATAGATCTCTTTGGTAGAAGTAGCGCTAGGGGTAACGAACTTCAAAGAAAATAGAGAACTATACTTATAATAGGTTTTTATAATTCTAATCAGTATATAATTTACTCAAAGCCTTGGGAGGCAAAACATCACAAAGAATGAATTTCTTTATAATGTTTATATTCTAATCAAATGTTTTTTCTAAAAAAAGTATGGAAATACCCGTACGTTGAACTCTTACGGGTATATTACGCATATAAAGAGACAAAAGAATTGTATTAGAAAATGATTAATAATTTTAGGTATTTTATTTAGAGCTCTCTATCAAGAGCTCCGCACCATTGGTGAAAAATCATTTATATCTAGGAAGATAGATATTGTTTTATGTGGTCTTAGAGAAAAAGATAAATTCTTTATTTTTCTATTTTCTTAACAGATTTCTTTCTAGTATTTTACAGTCCTATATTATAGAGTTGTTGACCTCCAAGCTTTGATACATGCGGGCTTAGTTTTAAATCTTCTTCTTGTACAACCTTTCCAGTTTGGTGCTTCTTTTTTTGTAGAGCAAGTATAAAGGTCTCCACACATTGCATAAATTGGAAGATCCTTTTTAGAAGCTTCTTTTCTTAATTTTTTATGACCTTTGTCTATAGATGAATTAGGATTTACAGCACAATTAGCTTCCCTTTTAAATTGTGCAGCTTTGCTATCTGGAAGTAGAACACTGAAAAAGATATAAACACATAGACTAACAATAATAGTTGATAAACTAATTTTCATAATAAATCCCCCCTGTCTTACTAACTTATATTGTACTCTTTTTTCTCTTATATGTCAAAAAAATGAGATATATCCCCTTAGAGTTTTGTAGAGTAAAAGACACTGAAACAAGAAACTTACACTATAGATATTTGTCTCTTTTATAAGCTCAAGATCCTTTAATTTAGTAAGGATCATCGCTTTTAGGAAAAGCGTATTAAAAGCATGTCAATAAATGGATTTACCCTATTAATCCTTAAGGGGCTAACGGAGTAGCTCTCAATAGCTATTAATAAATTATTGATTAACAATCATTAAATTGTTTTATTTTTTTGAAAAAAAATAAGTAAAAAAACTTTTTGGAAGATATTGATTTTTTGCATATTATTGGGACTTCTGAAATTAGGAAAATATAGGAAAGAATTTTTAAAAAATAAAAGGGTAAGATAGCTAAGGTGTGCGTAAAGCCCAGTTTCCCTATTTTATGAAGGGTATAGTTTTTAACATGAAATATTAGCAGCATAGATGCTAGCAAGTCCTGTAAAACCGTATGAATATACGTCTAATTTTTTATTATGGCAACCTTAAGTATTTTTCTTATTAGTTGTTTATGGCAGAATATGATTGTATTACAAAACATATAGTTTTAATTATCCAGATCAATCCGGTTTTTTGGTTTTTTCATCTAAGCTCAGATAAGAGTATAAATGTGATCCATTAGGAAGAGAAGTATAGGTGAAAATAATATTTCTACCATTTATATCTTTGAATGTTTTTTGGTAATTTCCCCTGGTTGAAAAACTGGATAAAAGATCTTTTCTGTGGGATTTCCACTCTTGGGGGGAGAGAAAATTCTCAAAAAAAGCATCTAATGTTTCAATAAATGGGCGGCCTTTTAGATTTGCATTTTTACGAATTTTCCAGAATTTATGGAAAATCTCATTACAAAGAGTAAAGGCTCCTTCTTCCCCTATAACGGCAACGCCCTCATGAAGGTTGTCTACAGTAGTTTTAAGAACGTCTATAAGTGTATTATATTGCTCAGATAACTGAAGTGTGTCTGTAATATCTTCTATAGTATAAAAAAGCCCACCTGTAGAATAGGGGCTAATAGTAAGTCGTGCAACAGAGCCATCAGGGAGATAAAGGATTTCCTCTTGAATTCTTTGTAGGGTTTTAAAAAGCTCTAAGCGTGACTTTTTAAAGCTAATATAGTCACGTTGATATGGAATACGCTGACGATGATGCAGTATATCTAACAATTCGCTCATGGTTGGATAGGTTTTTAGCCAATCTTCCTCTTCTCCAAGGTCAGTAAGCTTGGCATAAGCTGCATTGTAAAAAATAAGCCGGGTTTCTTCGTTGAAAATAGCAATACCAATAGATATATTTTCAAGAAGCTTGTAAAAAGAATTCTTGTATTTATTTAATTGAGCTTTTAGGTGTGTTTCTTTAGAGCGGTCTATAGAAAGACCTAGATAAAGTGTTTCTGAGAAAGGAAGTCCTGTGCGTAGAGGAGTTTCTAAAATATCTAAAGAATGATTAACCCCCCCTATTACCACACAGCTTTGTTCTCTATAGGATTGTTTTTTTTGACGTGCTTCTGCCATAGCTTCAGCTGCATCTGTTTCACTATCTACGATATCAAGATTTTGCTCAATCACTTGATAGTTTTTTGTTTTGCTTAGATCTTCATAAGATTTATTTACATGTAAAAGTGTACCATCTTTTTTCTTTATCCAGAAAGGAATAGAAATGTTATTAACAATCTGTTTTATCGTTTCAAAGTTAGCAGATGTTTTCTTATTATCTGGTATATTGGATATAATAGGTAGTTTTTTTATAAAAATCAGAAAAATATTTTTATTAGAAACATAATTAGCGGGGATAGCTTTTATCTCTATAGGCTGATTTAAAATACTCTTTACTTGAAGATAAAAAGATTGATTCTTGGTTGTTAAATTTTTAAAAAGATAAGAAAAAGCTTTATGGAACTCAGGGCTTATAAATTGTGTTAAATCATCTACCGTTAAAAAAGGAGCAGGAGATTTAAAGAGAAAAGAAGCATTTTTGGCTTGATTCTGAATGGTTTTTCCATCGCAAACAAACCAAGTAGTGGCAGAGAAATCAAGGAGTTGAGAAATAATATTTTTATCTTCTAGGAATTCTGGACACAGAACAAGAGAGTTAACATCTTTCTTTAAGGAAGCAGGGTTTTTGGAATATTTTCGAAAAATATAAAACAGGCTAGAAGATAAAAGAACAAGGATTATAAAACCAGATAGCAGTAGTG
>JAJRRM010000082.1 GCA_024279475.1 Alphaproteobacteria bacterium
AGGAGCTGTGGGGTCTTCATTAGCATGGTAGCGAGCTTCAATACGTCCTTCGGGGCCGTTGATGGGTATTTCTGGCATAAGCATATCTTTCTTAAAGTTGACAAAAATAGTTTTTTATAGCAATAAAATATCAAAAAATTGTTTCAGTATCATATTTTTAAAAGTTGACTAATCTCATCAGGTTTTGATAGACTGCAATCATCTTTCGTAAATATATCTTATTAATGGCAAATTTAGAGCTCAAAGGGAAGTGTTTTTTATGAATTTAAGCACAAAAGGTCGCTATAGTGTAATGGCTATGATAGAGCTGGCAGAAAAAGAAAAAGGCATAGTTACTTCTTTGTCTCATCTGGCAGAAAAACAGGGCTTATCTGTTAATTATTTGGAACAAATTTTTAATAAATTGCGCAAAGGAGGGCTTGTGCAAAGTGTTCGGGGTATTGGCGGTGGTTACTACTTAACAAGACTATCTCATGAAATTACAGTTTTGGATATTATGATAGCAGTGGGAGAGCCCTTAAAGGCAACACGCTGTGATGCCTCTAGCTCAAAAGGGTGCATGAACAATGGGAACTCTCGGTGTTTCACGCATGATTTATGGGCAGAGTTAGAGAATACTATTAAAGGATACCTTTCTTTTATTACACTAGAGATGGTTATAAAACGACGTGTTAAAGGAACAGGTTTCTATAATTTTCTACCAGCGCAGGAACCTGGAATAGACAATGGAAAAAGATACCAGAGAGCTATGATATGATGCTAAAAAACCATATTTATCTTGATTTTAATGCGACATCTTTGCCCGTGCCTGGTGTAAAAGAAGCTGTTTGTCAGGCTATAGATGAGGCAGGAAATCCCTCATCTGTACATTTTTTTGGTCAACGAGCACGGAAGTCTATAAATGTGACTCGTAAGAGATTGGCATCTCTAATTGAAGCTTTGGAAGAAGAAATATACTTTACAGGGTCCGGCACAGAAGCTAATGCTATGGCCCTTTTGGGAGTTCCATCAGCCTTCATTATAACTTCTAGTATTGAGCATGTAGCAGTTTTTGAAAATCTTAAGCATCGAAAATCAGAAAGTTATGAAGTAATACCAGTATCTCAAGAAGGAATTCTTGATTTGGAAGCTTTAGATAGATCATTGCATAAAGCACCTAAGCCAAGCCTTGTATCTGTTATGTTAGCTAATAATGAGACAGGCGTTGTTCAGCCCATAAAAGAAATTGTGCAGATAGCAAAAAAATATAATGCATGGGTGCATACAGATGCTATCCAAGCTTTTGGAAAAATTGGAGTGTCATTCAAAGATCTAGGTGTTGATATGATGACGATTTCTTCACATAAATCCGGTGGACCTCAAGGTGTAGGTATTTTTGTTAAAAAAAAGACAGTACCTTTCGAAGCTCTTTACTTTGGGGGTGGTCAGGAAAGAGGACTTCATCATGGTACAGAGAATTTAATTGGTCTTGCAGGATTTGGGGCAGCATTGAAGAAAATAGACCTAAAAGGCTATAAAAAATTAAAAGATTTTCGAGATAATATGGAGACTATATTACAAAACAAAGTGCCAGGTTTAAAAATTCCTTCACAAAAAGTGGATCGCTTGCCAAATACATCTTGTTTATGTATGCCAGATGTTGAAAACTCCCTTCAACTTATAGCGTTAGATCTATCTGGAATAGCAGCTAGTACAGGGGCGGCATGTTCTTCGGGTAAGGTGAAAAATTCAAGCGTGTTGAGAGCGATGGGATATACAGAGGAAGAGGCAAAGACAGCCTTGCGTGTGAGTTTTGGCTGGAGCACAACAGAGAAAGAGATAGAAATATTTACAAAAAAATGGCTGGAAATTTATACTAATCAGCATAAAAAAAATAAGCGGAGATAAAATGACTGAAATATCAGAAAACAACCCTATTTACCTAGACTATCAAGCAACGACGCCGTGTGACCCTCGTGTGGTGGATAAGATGATTCCATATTTCTACGAGAAGTTTGGTAATCCGCACTCAAGAAATCATGCTTATGGTTGGACTGCAGAAGCAGCAGTAGAAGAAGCACGTAAAAAAGTGGCTCATATCATAGGTGCTAATGCAAAAGATATCGTTTTTACGGCAGGGGCTACAGAGTCAAACAACCTAGCACTAAAGGGCGTGGCAAAATTTTATGGAGATAAAAAAAATCATATCATTACATGTATGACCGAGCATAAATGCGTTTTAGATACCTGTCGCCATTTAGAGCTTGAAGATTTTAACATAACGTATTTGCCTGTACAGCCAAATGGTCTTATTGATTTAAAGAACCTTGAAGCAGCTATGACTGATAAAACTTCTCTTGTTTCTATCATGGCAGTAAATAATGAGATAGGTGTTATCCAGCCTATAAAAGAAATCGGAAAGCTCTGTCGATCAAAGGGCATTTTTTTCCATACAGATGCTGCTCAAGCTGTTGGTCGTATACCTCTAAATGTAGATGAAATGAACATTGATTTGCTTAGTATTTCCTCTCATAAAATATATGGACCTAAAGGCATAGGTGCATTGTATGTGCGTCGTAAACCAAGAGTTAGATTGGTACCTATTATTAATGGGGGAGGTCAAGAACGGGGTATGAGGTCTGGAACATTGTCGCCTGCATTGTGTGTAGGATTCGGTGAGGCTTGCTCTATTGCAGAAAAAGAGATGTTTGAAGAGGTTTCTCGTTTAAAAAAATTAAAAGCTCGTTTTCTTACGACTCTTCGTAAAGAGCTAAAAAATATATATATCAATGGAGATGAGGAAAAACGCATACCAAGCAACCTAAACATAAGCTTTGCTTATGTGGAAGGTGAGGGGTTAATGATGGGAATAAAAAATCTAGCTGTGTCTTCAGGGTCAGCTTGCACTTCTTCTTCCTTGGAGTCTTCTTATGTTTTGAAAGCTATTGGTGTTGAATCTGACTTAGCGCACACATCATTGCGTATTGGATTTGGACGCTTTACAACAGAAGAAGAAATGGATCGATCTGCACAGGATATCATTGTGGCTGTCCAAAAACTAAGAGCTATGAGCCCTTTGTGGGAAATGGCTCAAGAAGGGATAGATATTAAGTCCATAGAGTGGGCTGGGCATTAAATAGAGTAAATATAAACAATAGAAAAGGATATAAAATGGCTTATAGTAATAAAGTAATTGAACATTATGAAAATCCTCGAAATGTAGGATCATTGGAAGCAAGCGACAAGCAAGTAGGAACAGGTCTCGTTGGTGCTCCAGCTTGTGGTGACGTAATGAAGCTGCAGATAAAAGTAAGTGATGATGGGATCATAGAAGAAGCTAAGTTTAAAACTTTTGGCTGTGGATCTGCTATTGCTTCCAGCTCTCTGATAACTGAATGGTTGAAGGGAAAATCCTTGGATGAAGCTCAAACGATTAAAAACACGCAAGTGGCAGAATATTTAGAGCTTCCTCCAGTGAAAATTCATTGCTCTATTTTAGCAGAAGATGCTATTAAAGCAGCAATTAAGGACTATAGAATAAAGCAAAATAGTTAAAAAAATAAAATAGTATGAGTAATATAAAAAAACGACCACCAATTTTGAATATCACGCTAAAAGCAAGGCAGAATATACAAGCTCTTCTAAATTCTCGGGGCAAGCCATCTAAAGGTGTGCGTATAGGTGTACGTACGCGAGGGTGCTCAGGGCTTTCTTATACGCTTGAATATGCTGATGATCACCAATCTATGGATGAAGTTGTAGATACGCCAGATTTCAAAGTTTTTATAGATCCAAAAGCTATCATGTTTTTGTTAGGTACAGAAATGGACTATGTAGAAGAAAAACTACAGGCTGGATTCGTATTCCAAAATCCAAATGAAAAGGGGAGATGTGGTTGTGGAGAGTCCTTTCATGTCTAAAAAAGAAGAAAATGTTTTTAAGGAAAAACCACAGTTTCAAACTTGTTACCTTTGCTCGGGACCTGTTTCGTTAGAGGCTATGTTCTGTTGTTGTTGTAATGCTTTGCAAAAGCCAAAGCCGAATATGTCGCATTATGCCATTTTAGATTTTTCAATTTTATTGTATGTTGAGGAAAGTCAGTTGGAGGAGGCTTATATAAGACGTCTTAGTCTTGTGCATCCCGATAAGTTTGTTAATGCCTCGGAAGATGAAAAACTTAATGCTACGCTTTGGTCAGCTTCTATTAATAAGGCCTACGAAGTTTTCAATAATCCTGTGGAAAGTTTGATCTACTGGTTGAAAATTAAAGCGCCTTCTTTTAATCCCCAAAAACCATCTATAACGGTTTTGGAAAAGATCATGGAAATGGAAGAGGCATTAAGTGAGGCAGAAGATAAAGAGCCGCTAAAAAATCAATTAATTGTAGCATACAAAAAGGCTTTATCTCTTGCTAATATAGCTGGGAATAAAGGGAACTATGAAGAGGGGATTAAGTTTATAGCTGAAGCAGAGTATTGGGGTAAAGTGGGTAAAAGATATGATTGTAATTTTGAGAGCGAATAAAAAATGACATTCCTTCAGCTGTGTGAACCAGGTCAGACGCCGTCTCCTCATGAAGAAGAAAATGTTCCTCAAGAAGAAGGCTTGGCTGTTGGTATAGATCTGGGAACAACCCACTCTTTAATTGCGTTTTCTGTGCAAGGACGTCCAGTTATCTTTGAGGATAATAAGAAACGAGCATTTTTGCCATCTGTTATGTCTATTGACGAGTATGGGAATAAAAAAGTTGGCTTTGAGGCTTTAGATGTTTTATCGCAGCACCCCAACTCTGTTATTCGTTCTTCTAAGCGGCTTATGGGGAAAAGTCTGAAGGATATACAAATATCAAATATGAATAAAATGCATCATGTAGATGAAGATAACCCATCGGGCATGGTAGGACTTAAGGTAAATAATCAACGTATAACACCTGTTGAAGTGGGTATGAATATTATACAATCTTTAAAAATGCGCGTTGAAAAGGCGTTGGGTGCCTCTGTTGTAAAAGCGGTTGTTACGGTGCCGGCTTATTTTGATGATGCAGCTAGACAGGCAACACAACAAGCAGCTGAGTTGGCAAATATAAAAGTTCTTCGTCTCATTAATGAACCAACAGCAGCAGCTTTAGCTTATGGGTTGGATCAAGGTCTAGAAGGGCTTTATGCTGTTTATGATTTTGGAGGAGGAACTTTTGATGTTTCTCTTTTACAACTGGAAAAAGAAGTCTTTCGGGTGCTTTCTACAGGGGGAGATGCTGAATTAGGGGGCGATGATATTGACCAAGTTATTGCAGACTGTTGGCTAAAAGAGAAGGCTATTAAAGCAACGAAACAATTGTACCAGCAGCTCCTTTTTCTAGCAAAAAAAGCAAAAGAACATCTGTCTGAGCATGAAATATTTAAGGAAGGATTGAAGATAGAAGGTAAAGAAATTTCCGTTTCTTTAACGTTAGAAAAATTACAGCACCTCGTATGTCCAATTATTGAGCAAACGCTTGCTTGCTGCGAAGCGACATTGAAAGATAAAAATAAATCTGTCACAGATCTAAAAGGTGTTATTTTGGTGGGGGGGTCTACAAAAATGCCTTATGTACAAGAGAAAGTGGCTGCGTATTTTCAGAAAAAACCTTTGTGTGATATTGATCCAGAGAAAGTAGTGGCTTATGGAGCAGCTCTTCAAGCAGAGGCGCTATCTAAAGGGGCGCATCACTTGCTGCTTGATGTTATACCTTTATCATTAGGGCTTGAAACTATGGGAGGCTTAGTTGAAAAGATAATAGATCGCAATACACCAATACCTGTTACAAAGCGGCAGGAATTTACAACCTATAAAGATGGACAATCTGGTATGCGCCTTCATGTGGTTCAAGGTGAGCGTGAAAAAGTGAAAGATTGTCGTTCTCTCGCTTCTTTTTCTTTAAAGGGTATTCCAAACCAAGAGGCGGGGCATGCACGTATAGAAGTTACTTTTCAAGTGGACGCTGATGGCTTGCTAACTGTGCGAGCTCAAGAGAGGGTAACAGGTATTAATCAAGAAGTGCAGGTAAAAGCTACATATGGGTTAGATGAAGAAGATATGACACGCTTGGTGCTTGAAGGTTTTGAGCACGCTCAAGAAGATATGAATCACCGTTTATTAGTAGAAGAACAGGTGGAAGCAAAACGCATCTTGCAGGCGCTAGATAAGGCTTTGGAAAAAGATGGATACTTATTACAAGCTGCTGAAGAAAAAGTAATTCGTAGTAAAAAAGAAATATGTGAAAAACGAATCCTTTCTACAGATCGCACGGCTCTTCAAGAAGCTATGAAAAAACTGGAAGAGGTTACAGAAAATTTTTCCGCAAAACGTATGAACCAAGCAATTCAGCAGTCATTGAGAGGGCAGAAAATATAAGGCTTACTTTCGGGATAGAAAAAATGATCCTCTCTTTTCAATTTTTCTTAGTGTTTTAAAAGTAACGCCTATATACTCTATTAGAACTGCTAAACAATGCAGATATTTTATATACTTACATTTATGCAGCAGAGCTGAATGATACCCATTCAATTAAGTCCACTTGTTAAAAAGTCTGTACTATTATTTCTTAAATAGAGCAAGCGCTTGTCCACATTGGAGAAAAGACCTACGGTTATTATGAAAAAACAGAAAAACCTATTAGTATTAGCTGCTTAGATGCCTTTCCAATAGTTATTTTATGCCTTGGAGATTGTATTTCTCAGAAATAAAATTTGGTGCTGTACCAGATAACTACTTACACAATTTTTCTGACAGTTTTCTAATATTCTAGGAGGCCCTTCCAAAAATTGATTTTTTAGAAGAATGGTATCCCATGCTATGGAAGAATTCAGCTAAAGAGCGTCTAAATCCCCCTTTATGAAATGCTTTTTCGTGTCCTCCATGTCCTTTATGCCAACTAAAGCTTGTCATTTCAACCATAGAACTTGGGTTTTGAATTGTCGCTTTATAGCCTGATTTTGTGTTTTTCACAGTTGTTCCCAATGTTTTAAGTGTTGAGATAAGATTTCTTTCTTTCAAACTTCTTGCAGCTTGTGGATCAAAGAAGTCTCTTACAAACTCTCGCGCTTTTTTATCAGATATATGATCTATAGAATCTAGTCTATCTAAAGCTAGAATTTCTGGCTCTTTTTTTGTTTTTGAAAATTTAATAACTAATGTAGTTTTTTTATTTGGTGATTTTTTAGGGGTATGAACCTCTTCTTTAGCCCCTCCTCCTCCTGATCTTTTAGTGGATTGTTTAGGGGGATGTAGTTCTGCTTCATCATCTGATTCGTCACTACTTTCTTCTTTTATATAAGTATCCTCATCCTCTGCAAGCATAAATTTTATAGCTTCTAACAAATTCTGCTTGGCTGCCAATTGGAAGTATTTCTCTGCTACTTTAAGGTTTTGATTTCCTCCTTCTCCATTATGTAGCATCACTGCATAGTTATATTGAGCTTCTGCCTTTCCTTGATCCGCTGCCCTTTTTAAATAGATAAGTGCTTCTTCAAGGTTTTGATCTCCTCCTTCTCCATTATGTAGCATCATTGCATATAAATATTGTGCATCTGCATCTTCTTGATCCGCTGCCCTTTTGCAATAGATACGTGCTTCTTCTATACTTTCATCTCTCGTTTCTTCGTTGTGTAGCATCATTGCATATAAATATTGTGCCTCTGCATCTTTTTGATCTGCTGCCATTTTGCAATAGATAAGTGCTTCTTCAAGGTTTTGATCTCCTCCCTCTCCATTATTATATAGCATTGCTGCATATAAATATTGTGCATCTGCATCTTCTTGATCCGCTGCCATTTTGCAATAGATAAGTGCTTCTTCAAGGTTTTGATCTCCTCCCTCTCCATTATATAGCATCGCTGCATAGCTATATTGCGCCTTTGCCTTTCCTTGATCCGCTGCTATTTTAAAATAGGCACGTGCTTCTTCGAGGTTTTGATCTCCTCCCTTTCCATCTCTCATCATCATTGCATATAAATAGTGTGCATCTGCATTTCCTTGATCCACTGCCATTTTGCAATAGATACGTGCTTCTTCAAGGTTTTGATTTCCTCCTTCTCCATTATATAGCATCGTTGCATAGTTAGATTGTGCCTCTGCATCTTCTTGATCCGCTGCCATTTTGAAATAGGTACGCGCTGTTTTGAGATTTTTATGAACCCCGTCACCGTTGTATAGAGTACCTGCATAGATAACCTGTATCGATACAACGCCTTGATCTGCTACCAACTTTAGATACATATTTTTTTCAGGCGTATCTCTGAATATGGCACATAAGCTTTTTAATTGAGATGCGTTCCTGAAAGGGAGTAATTTTTCAACTAGTTCATATTTTTGTGTGCCTTGTAATAAATCATCTCCTGAAAAGAAATTATCACCAGGAAATAATGCCATATAGGCACTATAGAAGATTCTCTGTTTTAAGGAGAGATCTCTTTGCTGAAGGACACTTCTTACTAAACCTACCACCATAGGGTTTTGAGTGTCGAGCCTGGCATAGTTTGTTAGAGTTTGTAATGCTGCTAATCTTTGAGAAAAATCACCTAGCTCTAATCCAACTATCATTCTTATACGAATACTTTCGTCTTGTTTTTTTATCAAAGCTACTTTTCTCAAATTTTCGTTACATATTTCCCTCAATAAATCATCAAGAGAACCTGTGTAGAAAACATTTTGATCAACTCTTGTTTTAAGACCTGATTTCCTTCTTTGAGATCTTGACATTTCATATTTTGGTAATGTTTTTTTAAATACTAAGTCTAGTAAGGCTTCTACTCTTGGGTTTTTCAAGGGTGTTCTGGGAGAAGTATGTCCTTCTAAAGGTTGATCTTTCCCGTTGTAAGAGTTGGTTAGAGCTATAAGATAGGGAACCGCTTCAAAAGATCCTCTTTCTACCAGTGCTTCAAATGTGCTTATAGCTTTTGAATAAAGGTTTGCTTTTAAATATCGAAGAGCTGCATCGAAATCTTCTGTGGGTTGTTGAGATGAAGAAACGATAGCGTTTTTTCCAGAGCCCCCCCCTGATTTTTCATCTTCAGAACCTGGTGCATTTCCTCCTGTTTTTGAACTCGAGACTTTAGGAGGTTTTCTAGATTCTAAATCATTCATATCTTCCTTAGAAGAAGCAAATGATTCTCCCAGAAATACATCTAGCAATAATGTGACTAATAGTACTCTATTTAAAAAAGTTCTCTTAAACATATTGTATCTTTCATCTAAAATAATTAATTTTATCTTTTCATATACACATTAAAATCTATATTAGGTATATAGGGGCAATCTTGAAAAATTCAAGAGATGAATTCTCGTAGTTAAAAATTCTGCCAGATAAATAAATTTTTTACATCGACTTGTCTCCAGAATTTCTTTACTCAAAAAACACCTAATAAGGAAATTGAATGAGAAAGAAGTAGATTAAAGGAACTTAAATATGAGTCATAAAGAAAATAAAAATATGGGATCAACATTTGATTCTTTTCTCAGAGAGGAGAAAACCCTTTCAGAGCTAACGTCTTTACTTGTCAAGCTTATTCAAACAAGTAGAGCATCACTAGATAAGGGTTCGCCCCAAATAATATTGGTAGGGCTCTCGTTACTTTAGATAAGATTGCAAAGGCCCTTGGTAAGAATGTACATATTGAATTAAGAGATAATTAACTAGACTTTCTTATTTTCTCCTAAAAAGTTGAGTTTTAAAGATTTTGTTTCTTGAGATAGAAGGTAGACTCTTTGCGTAGATGAATGAAAAAAATGTCATTGGAGACTTCCGCTAAAGTTTTTTAGACTAATACATTAAAAGGGCATACAAGGATTTTATCCGTCAAAACTTTTATATCTTGCCCAGCATAAAATACAATACCTCTTGCCGCCTCTTCTTCTGTAAAATGGATCAATCCCTGTACATCCTTTTTCCTAATAGTTTGAGAGGTTTTGCATTCAATACCTAGGATGCTTCCTAAATTTTCTATCACAAAATTTCCTTCTTTTTTCTGGTGTGTTTGATAAAAATATATGGAAAATGGAGCATTTTCACGTTGCAATGCTTTTCTTATCTCTGAAAAAAGACAAGTTTCAATAATATGTCCCTTAAAGAGGGATACTTATTACAAACTACTGAAGAAAAAGTAATTCGTAGTAAAAAAGAAATATGTGAAAAACGAATCCTTTTTACAGATCTCACGGCTCTTCAAGAAGCTATGAAAAAAACGGGAAGAGGCTACAGAAAAGTTTTCCGAAAAACGTAGAAATCAAGCAATTCAACTCTCATTGAGAGGGGAAAAAATATAAGGTTTACTTTCTAAGGGGGATATTAAAAATAATCGCCTAATTGTTTTTAGTAGAGAGACTAAGGGGGGTGATTTTGTAATAAGGTCATTTAACTTGAGAAAGATATAGTAAAAATAGTACAATAGCCAAATGAGTGGTTAGAAAGGTCGTTTATTTAGGGATGTAGGACTATTTTAAAGACAGCCTCACTTAACGATAGGATTTCTAGAGGAGACCGTATAGAAAAAATGATCCTCTATTTTCAATTTTTTCTTAGCATTTTAAAAGTAACTCCCATATAGTTCTATTAGAACTACTGAACGATACACATATTTTACATACCTACATTTATTAGGATTTTATAATGTTTGAAAAGCTCATGTTCATTGCTTCAATTATGGTGATTGCCTCATCCTTCACTTATGCTGCAAATTCAGGTGATGATAAAGATGAAAAACCAGACGCTCCACTTTTGGCGAGAAGAGGAGACAAAGAAGATTCATCAGGTGGTGGTGGTAAAGAAGCTGTTGAAAGGGATGATACTTTTCCTCAATTTAACCAACTGGGAAAGGCCCTTAAAGGAAAGGTAGCAAGCTTTCTTGCCCCTCGTCAAAGAGAACGTCTAGCAAGGGCGTCTAGAAATGTCCGTTCTGGTATGCACTTTATAGCAAAAAGCTATCTTTCAGAGTACTTAATGCGTGGAGAAAGCCCTGGAGGGGCTGTAGCATCTCCCATGTTATATCTAACTGAATTAATGGGTATGAGAGAGAAAACAACAGTCTTTGGTCCTGGCAATGATTACTTACATCATACAGCGCATCTAGGATATGCCCAGGTAATGGAAAGAGCCTTGGCAACGACCCTCACAGGAAAACTAACAGTAGCTTCTAGAAAGGGAGGTGTTTATAAGATCCTTGTAGATGTTGCAAGAG
>JAJRRM010000083.1 GCA_024279475.1 Alphaproteobacteria bacterium
CTCTGGATCAAGGAAAGAGGCTATTTTGTGAATAGCGGGTGACTCCAGTGATGAAAAGGGTCTATATATTTCCACAGCTCTTACAAGACAACGCAGGCCGCACCATGGTGTTCTCCATGTTTCATCACTCTCTATGAAATTGGTAGCATAACTACTAGAGAAATAAAACGCCATCATAAACGCAGATAAAAGAGATTTGTTAAAGATTACACCGTCCTACATAGAAATTGAATATAACAAAGACATAAAAGAGTAAATACAGTTATGACCCCTGTTGACTAAGGGCTTAATCTTTTTTGAGCTATTTTATGCCCTTGTTTTGCTGCTTTTCTAATCCCTTTTGTAGCCTCTGCGTGATCTTTCTCTACACCTTGTCTTATTATATACATGGAACCCAGATTAAATTGAGCATCTTTATGCCCTTGCTCTACCGACTTCTCAAACCATTTTGCAGCTTTTTCATAACTTTGACGCAATATTTTTATATATATGGTTTAAGTTTAAGATGCGAAATAAATATTTTTTGTTTTCATCTTGAAAGTGTAGTATATCTATCCATATAAAACATTAAAACTAATTATTTATATTAATTTAATACAGGAAACTATTATGAAAAAGAGTATAATTTTAAGCATGGGAATTCTATTTGCACTTAGCAATTCTTGTAATATTCAAGCAACTAAGTCCTATCGTCCAACAGAAAGACCTTCTGTTGATGAGTTTACGCTTTACAGAAAAGGGATGGTACCTGCAGAGCTCAAATATGATTCTCAAGAGGATTTATACTATTTCGGAAAAACCTCTTCATTCCAACCAGCTGCTGAATCTAGTCCTCTTATGACAGAAACACCCAATGGTTTAGTTTGTACTCTTAATGACGATAGAGAATCTTTACCACAGATGTTCTTTAGCAGAGAAAGACCTTCTTCTATAATTCTTAGTTTGGATCAGGCTTTAAAGAAAAAACTATCAAATTCTCCAGTATTTAATACTGTAGCAGCTGGTCTATTAGGCATGGGTATAGGTAATTTACTTTTTAGTTCTAATCCTTATGCAATGAGTCTTTCTTCCATAGCAATTATAGCCGCCATGCAGGGTACTTCTTCTATTTCTAGACTTCTCCGAGGAGATAACTCAGAGTCTGTATTAGGAACTACTGATAGAAGAATTCGTATTAGTGAAGATGATTGCAAAGAATGGCCTTATGTCGTTCATGGTCATATGCGTATGAACTATACAAGTGGTGAAAGAAAGGGGTTAACGTATATAGGTAGTGGAACATTAATTCATAATGAATTTGTTCTCACTGCTGCACATAATCTTTACAAAAGAGGTACAGGCCTTATGCCTGGAACAGTCACCTTTCATCCTGGAAGATTTGGGGAAACTTTTCCATGGAGTGCTCAGGGAAATCAAATGATTATTCATCCACAGTACAAAGAATCTCCAACAAACTCTGAAGCAAGAAACGCAGATATAGCCTTGTTGAAATTAAATAAACCTCTGGGAAGAGATTTAGGATTCTTTGGTTATAGTAGTGATGTTTTTAACGATAAATCTCTGGGTGTAGACGTTAATATTACAGGGTATCCTGGTGGTGAAAAAGGAGGAAGACATTTGTACACTATGAAAGGTGCTACAACCAAACATAATGAGCATACAGTTCTTTATGATATAGATACGAGTGCTGGCCAGAGTGGCAGCGGAGTTTGGAGTTCAGATGAGGATGATAATTACACTTGCCATGCTGTACATGCCTATGGCTGTGGATCAAGCCTTTTCAAAAGGTTGACTTCAAGCTACAATAGCGGAACGCGTATTACAGCAGAAAAAATAGAGTTTATAGAACAACATTTAAAATAGAAACAAATTAAGGAGATATAGATATGAATCGTAATAAAAAAAAGTTTTTAAAAGTACTTATGTTTTTGAGTTTTAGCATGTTCTTAATGGATAAATCTTATAGTGTAAAGTCTTTCGAAAAAGAAACTGAAGAAAAGCAAACTTCCCATAAAAGAGGAAGATCACATAGACCTACTAAAAAACCAATTCCAGATTATCCCATAGTTAGAGATCCTTTAGCAGGTAAACTCCTTAAATACGACTCAAGAAGTAACATGTATTATTATGGAGAAATTATAGAAGAAGTAGGAGAAGAAAAATCTGCAGATACTGCTAAACTTGTGAGAGATGATTCCACAGGTTTAGTTGTTAACTTAAAGGTAGTAGAAGATAAAAATGCACGGGCACCAGTACATAAAAAACCTAAAAATAAAGGGAATCCTATTAGTTAAGTCTCTGTTGCAAAAACTCATCCTATTGGAGAAAATGGAGAAGAAGAGGAAGAAGATTTTGTTACAAACAAATTCGATTACTTGTCCTCTAGCAGCAGTGATGATAATGATGATTAATTCCGGAAAAGGGTAGTAAGTAGCAACTAACTTTCTCTTAACTGAAGACTTAATGAAAAACTTCTGCACTTCTTACTCTTCTCTTTTTTCATATCTTATATGCCTCTCCCCTGCTCCAGAAAAACACACAGACAACCACTAGGCACCGTCAAGTTAAGATAGAGAGTTGAGTACATGTTTAAGTATGTTAGAGTTTTATATGCTTCAATTATAGAGGATGTATAAATGTATTTATCCCAAGCTCCTAAAGGTCATCGTTTTCCAGTCTCAGTTATTAGCTATGCTGTTTGGAGGTATCATAGATTTAACGATAGCTATCGTGATATTCAAGAAGAACTTGCTTTCCGTGGTATTATTGTAAGTCATGAAGCTATACGGAGCTGGTGCATAAAGTTTTCTGCTCATTTTAGAGGTGTTATAAAGAAAAGAGAAACTTCACCATCAGATAAATGGCACCTTGATGAAATGACAATAAAACTCAAGGGAATTCCTTATATTTTATGGAGAGCTGTTGACGCTCATGGAAATGAAATAGATATTTTTATTCAAAAGCGTAGAAACAAGAAAGCAGCTATACGCTTTCTAACGCGTTTATTAGGCAACAACAAAGCTCCACGTGTTATCATAACAGATAAGCTAAGAAGTTATATTAAACCAATACGTTATCTAACACCAAATACAGAGCATCGATCTCATAAAGGACTAAATAATAGAGCTGAGAATGCCCATCAACCAACCCGTAGAAAAGAGAAATGTATGATAAAGTTTAAAACTCCACAAGGTGTCCAAAGAATCTTATCTCTTATGGGAAAAGTTAGAAACATTTTCTCTGTTGATGTAGGCAGATACTCGAAAAAAGCTAGAGATAGAAGAGAGCAGTTTAGAACTGCCCTAGCTATATGGAATGAAGCTGCTTCTCAGCTAACTCCTGCCTAAAATCTATGAATAGACCAATATCTTAATCCCTTTTATTAACTTGACGGTGCCGCTCTTTTTAATTTTTTGCAACAAGGCAGTATTGAGTGTGTTTAAAAAACTTTTTGGCAATGTTAGAAGTTTAGAGGATGTTTGTTATCAATAGTACCTATAGTAAACTTAAAACCGAGACCATTGAGAATAGAGC
>JAJRRM010000084.1 GCA_024279475.1 Alphaproteobacteria bacterium
AAAAGGTTGCCCGAGTGGTTCACGAGACCTGAAGTTGCGGACATACTTATTGAAACATACGTTCCCAAGCACAAGCAGGGTTTCTGTGTATGGTTAACAGGTCTTCCCTGCTCAGGAAAATCAACCATAGCCGAGATCCTCAATATCTCTTAAAGGAAGGCTTTATTCTGGAATGACGCTTGAGGTCATAAACACAGCTTATTGTCTTCCGCAGAGAGATAGTTCATCTTTTTGATGAAGAGGTGAAAGCATGTCCAAGCTTACAGAAATTCCGCTTCTTGGAAGCGGGACAACTGTAAAAGCAGCTTTAAACCTAAATAGAAAATAAGTAGATAGAGCTTCGGGCGACTCTTCGCTCGCTTCTGGGCTATCTAACTCGGATAAATTGAAAGGTTCGGGAAGCTTTTTCCCGAGTACGGGAGTTTATGAACTCGTCACCATCTTTACTGACCTCAAAATCTACGCTACGGCTTGCAAGGAGAGGGAGTATATAGATATACTTAGCTTTGAAAGGCTCGCTTTACATGAAATCAGCTAAGATAAACACGATAGAGGATCTGAAGAGTTTTATAGAGAACTTCTTCTCCAAGAGGAGCAAAAAGGTCAGGGTAATACTTTTCGGCTCAAGGGCAAGGGGAACTCACACAGAGCACTCTGACATAGACATAGCGGTGGATTCAGAGGAAGACATTGAAGAGGACATACTGGAGCTAAAAGATATCCTAGAAGAATCCGAACTGCCCCAAAAGGTAGACATAATCCTTCTACCAAAGGCGTCTGAAGATCTCAGAGAAGAGATCTTGAGGGAAGGAAAGGTTTGGATAGATTTGAGAAAGTAGTAAAAGATTTTAGCGATGCTCTCAAAAGATTTCGGGAAGCCCTTACCAAGGTTGAAGAGTACAGAGGCTCCGAAGACTACCCCTTCTTCAGAGACTCTGCTATCCAGAGGTTTGAGTTTACCTTTGAGATAATGTGGAAAGCTATCAAAATCTTCCTCGAAAGCGAGGGGATAACGTGCAGGAGTCCGAAAGCCTGCATCAGGGAGCTCTTTACAGCGGGATACATATCGGAGGAGGATGTCCGGGAACTCTTCAGGATGCTGAGTGACAGAAACCTGACGGTTCACACCTACCGTGAAGATATAGCTGAAGAAATAATGTCCAGGCTTAAGGATTACATAAAGACTCTGTGCAAGCTTGAGGCTATATTTAAAGAGAGAGGATAGCTATGGAAAAGACAACGACCCTTAAGAAAAAGCCCGGAAGGAGAGGCATACCGAAGAGAACTCATCTACGAAATGCGCCACGGGGAACCCATCTATTACAGAGACTACGATAAAGTCCTCTACTTCAGAAGCTTGACCTGAGCAAGTATATGGTAGCTCCAAACGAAGCGGGATTCAGGTTTGCACCCAGAAGCTGGAGAAACCTTGACATAGCGGTATTTGACAGACAGAAACTTTTAGAGGAGGGGATAGACGACAAATATGTCAAGACTCCTCCCAAGTTTGTGATAGGGATAGATACCAAAGCAGATCTCAGAAAATACGGAGACTTTATGAATTACATGATGGAAAAAACTCAGGACCTCCTGGATGCAGGTGTTCAAAAAGTTGTATGGATAACCACCAGGGATAAAAAAATCATAGTTGTGGAAAAGGAAAAGAGGTGGTTTATAACGGATTGGGACGATACGGTTGAGTTGATAGAGGGTATAGATCTAAATTTGGAAAACCTTGTCAAAGATGAAACAAGAAATAAGACTTGACGAATGCGAAAGAAAAGCCTTAAAGAAAGCACTCAAAGACTTCAAGAGAGAAGTTTACATATTCGGTTCAAGGTTTGATCCCAACAAAAAGGGAGGAGATATAGATATACTTCGTTCTTCATGGAATATGAGGAAGACATAGATGTCCTTGTTTATAGAGATACACCCTTTTTCAGGGAAGTAAGAGTTTTAAAGATCTGGAAAAGGCGGTGCTTTTATTCAAAAACTCTCTTGATTCATTAATATGACAGAGCCTAAAGTGAGACTCTCCCCTGAGCAGATAAAGGACATTAAGGAAGCTGTTGAGAAGATCTTAGGAAAAGAAGTGAAGGTTTACATTTTCGGAAGCAGGGCGGATCTTACGAAAAGGGGGGGGGTGATATAGATATACTTGTCCTTTCGGAGAGGGAGATGACCGAAGAAGAAAAATTTCAGACAAAGTAACCGACAGAATAGAGAAGGAGATAGAAGAAACAGCAGTAAAAGAAGGAGTAGAGATTTGAGAACACAGCATTACAGAGAAGAGGCTTTCAAACACCTATCAATCCTTAAAGAAGACTTAAAATTCCTGGAAAAGATGATACCCATAACAGGAGAAGATATAGAAAAGCTGACATCAACAAGGGACGGTTTGAAAATCCTTGATCAGATAGCCTATTTGTATAGAGGATGGATTGTAAAGTAAGCAATATGAAAGCATTAATTTTAGCTGGAGGTTCAGGTACACGCTTATATCCTGTTACAATATCTATCAATAAACATTTTTTGCCTATTTATAACAAACCAATGATTTATTACGCTCTTTCCTTGGTATTTCTAGCCAAAATTAGAGAAATAGTTATTGTAATAACCCCAAACGATATAGAAAATTTTAAAAAACTTTTAGGATATGGTGAAAAATTTGGAGTAAATATAGAGTATAAGATTCAAGAAAAGCCCAAAGGATTAGCACATGGTATATTAGTAAGTCAAGATTCTATTGAAGGGCATAAAATCTTTATGGTTTTAGGAGATAACATTTTATTTGGTCATGGATTAACGGAATTACTCGAGAACACTAAGCAAGCTATAGAAAAGGAAGGTGGAGCATTTATATTTGGTTATTATGTAAAAGATCCTCATAGATTTGGAATAATAGAATTTGATAAAAATGGTGAAGTTTTATCCATAGAGGAAAAACCCAAAAATCCAAAATCTCATTATGCCGCCATTGGTGTTTACTTTTTTGATGAAAATGTTGTGGATTATGTAAAAAATATACAACCGTCTAATAGAGGTGAGTATGAAATAACTTCTATTTTAGAAGAATATTTAAGGGTAGAAAAACTAAAAGCTAAGATATTAGGAAGAGGTTTTGCATGGTTTGATGCAGGAACCCATGATAGTTTCTTAGAAGCGGGAGAATTTGTTGCTACAATAGAAAAAAAGACAGGTCTTATGATAGGGTGCTTGGAGGAAATAGCTTATAGGAACGGGTGGATAGACGATCAACAACTTATTAAACTTGCAGAACCCATGAAAAAAACTGAATATGGAAAATATTTAATAAATTTAGTGGAAAGTAAAATATGAAGTTTCTTGTAACAGGAGGAGCTGGTTTTATTGGCAGTGAATTTGTTAGGAAGGCAGTAGAAAGAGGATTTGAGGTATGTGTGGTAGATAAATTAACTTATGCAGGAGATATAAAAAGAATATCTAATATAATGGAAAGGATAACTTTCTATAAGGAAGATATTTTGAATAAAGAAAAACTTTTAGAGATATTTGAAATAGAAAAACCTCAAATAGTTGTACACTTTGCAGCAGAAAGTCATGTGGATAGAAGTATATTAGATCCCTTTAAGTTTATAGATACAAATGTAAAAGGAACTTTGAATTTATTAGATATAGCTCTTAGAAGTAAAATAGACCTTTTCATAAATATATCAACTGATGAGGTTTATGGAGAGATTAAAGATAAGAGTAAAAAATTTAAAGAAACTGATCCATTGGTTCCAAACTCTCCATATTCAACAAGTAAAGCATCCGCAGATATGTTAGGAAGAGCTTTCTTCAGAACTTATGGGCTACCGGTCATCACTGTAAGGCCATCTAACAACTATGGTCCTTGGCAATATCCAGAAAAACTTATACCTGTTGTGATTTGGAAAGCTATTAACGAAGAGCCTATACCTGTTTACGGAAATGGAAAAAATATAAGAGAATGGCTTTATGTATCTGACTGTGTGGAAGCGATTTTCTTAATAATAGAAAAAGGGAAAATAGGGGAAATATATAATGTAGGTAGTGGAGAGGAAAAAGAAAATATAGAAGTTGTGAAAACCATATTATATATTTTGAATAAACCTGAGGATTTAATAACTTTTGTAAAGGACAGGCCTGGTCATGATTATAGATATGCTTTGGATTCAAAAAAAATAAAAACGGAGATAGGATGGCAACCAAAAACAGATTTTTATACAGGAATAGAGATCACTGTAAAATGGTATTTAGAGAATATTCATTGGCTTAAAGAAAAAATTCAAGCTTTAAAAGAATTTTGGGAAGAAATTTATAAACTGTAAAAAAATAAAAATGATATTCAAGGGTAAATACCTACACATATGCCCTGCAGAGAAATTCATTAAAGGTTTTATTGAATTTGTAAAGGAACACTTAGATTTTCAAGAACATGAGTTTGTAATATTAGATAGAAAAAATAGAAGATTTTTTTACAAAATACCAGAATATAGCAATGTATATGTTGTAACTTCAAAATTACAAGCTCCTATACTTTCTCTTAAGATGCTTAAAGTGGAAAAAATTTTTATTCATGGATTATGGGATCCAATAGTTCCTTTTCTATATCTTCAGCCTTGGTTATACCATAAGTATTATTGGATAATGTGGGGTGGGGATTTTTATTTTCCAGAAAAGCAAAGTAAATTGAAGAAAAAATTAATAAGAAAAATTAGAAACTTTATAGGATTCATTGAGGGAGATTTTGAATATATAGTTAAAAATTATGAAGCTGATGGAAATTGGTATGAATGTGTAGTATATATAAATAATGTCAAATTTAAAAATTTGAACTTATCATCTTTAAATGGAGATAAGAAAGTAATCAATATACTTGTTGGTAATTCTGCAACAGAAACTAATAATCATTTTGAAGCTTTTAAAATTATAAAGGAAGCTTTAAAACGATATAATATGAAGAAGGTAAAAATATACGTCCCTTTATCATATGGTGACAAAAATTATGCTCGGAAAGTTATTAATATGGGCGTTAATATGTTCAGAAATAACTTTGTTCCATTAACAGAGTTTATGAGTTTTGATAGTTATTTAGACTTTTTATTGAATATGGATATAGGTATATTTAATAATCAAAGACAACAAGCTTTAGGGAATATAATAATCCTATTAGGGCATGGTAAAAAAGTTTATATAAGAAGTGATTCCACTCATTGGAAATTTTTTCATGATTACCTAGGTGTAAAAATTTATGATATAAAAAAAGGAATAAACTTCAAGGACTTAACTAAAGAAGAAAAGCTAAAGAATATAAAGATAGTTAAAGATTATTTTAGTAAAGAAAATGTTATAAAACAATGGAAAAGGATTTTGGAATCATGAAGCAAAAAGACTACATTCCTGTTTCAAAACCTTATCTTCCTTCCGAAGACAAAATTATTAAATACATAAAAGAAATATATAAAGCTAGATTTCTAACTAACTTCGGTAAATTCCATGATTTGCTAGAAGAAAAACTTAAACAGTACCTTCATATTCCAAACATAGTTCTTACGGCTAACGGAACACTTGCTTTACAAATAACATATAAGCTTTTAGATATAAAGGGGATAGTAATTACCACTCCTTTTACATTTGTGGCTACCATAAGTTCATTAGCTTGGGAAGGTATTCCTTTTATATTTGCTGACATAGATAAAGAAACATTATGTATAGATCCTAATCAGGTGGAATATCTATTAAAAAAATTTGGTGATAAGGTTGATGCTATTTTGGCTGTTCACGTATTCGGTAATCCCGCATATGTTGAAGAACTTATGTTCTTAAAGGCTAAATATAATGTAAAATTAATCTTTGATGCTTCTCATTGTTTTTCAGTTTGGTATGGAAATAGAAATATTTTAACATATGGAGATATATCAATTATTAGCTTTCATGCAACTAAGTTATTTCATACTGTTGAAGGAGGAGGTTTAATTATTAATAACGGGAATGATGAATTAGTAAAAAAGGCTAAGTCTATAGTAAATTTTGGTATAGAAAGAGATTACAAAATATCCTGTGTGGGTATAAATGCTAAGATGAATGAATTTGAAGCAGCAATAGGCTTAGCTATACTGGAAGAATTTAATGAAGTTATAAAATTAAGGGGGGAAAAATGGAACTATTACTATCAAAATCTTAAAAATATTGTAAAGCTACAAAAAAGAAACAGGTTTGCAAATAATAATTACTCATATTTCCCTATTATTCTTCCATCTGAAACACAAGTATTGGATACTATAGATAGGTTAAAAAGATTTGGAATATATCCAAAGCGTTATTTTTACCCATCATTAGATAAATTACCTTATATTACCAAAGAAAATATTCCTTTAAGACTGGATAATGCTAATTATATTGCTGAGAGAATCTTATGTTTACCCTTATATCCAGATTTATCTAAACAAACACAAGATATAATTATAAGTACAATAAAGGAGGTTTTAGAAAGTGCCTAAAATCCTTAAAGAAGGTAAAGTTGTAATATTTGACACAGCTAAAATAGTAGGAGAAGAAAACATAGAGTTCGGGGATTACGTAATAATAGATGATTTTGTTTTTATATATGCTAAGAAAAAGATAAAAATAGGAAATTATGTTCATATTGCAA
>JAJRRM010000085.1 GCA_024279475.1 Alphaproteobacteria bacterium
AGAAAACCATGACCAACAGTCGTTAGATTATGCCGTGTGTTTGAAAAAGCTAGATGAGAAACATTTTTTGGAAGCTGAGGGGCCTCCATCCAAAGTATTTCTTGAAGAGAGTTTATAAGAAGTGTTTTCTCTGAGTTGTCAGAAAAATAATCCCCAAGTGCTGTCTTATTTTCTGCCAGTCTATCTTCCCCTATGACAACGTACTTAGCTTTTGTGTTTATATGTGCTTCTTCAAAGGGTGTGTACTCTTGGGAGATCATCTCTTGTAATACAGCTAGCTGTCCATTCATATGTGTTTGAAATGCTTCTATCTGTTCCTCTGTTCCAAAGACACGATAGTTTGCATATAGATGATTAAGACCTGGCAGAAAAGCGGCATTGCCTCCCTCAAATGCTGTTGGTAGAAGATTTGAAAAAGAACGCTGTACAAGACCTGGTCTAACTCTTGCGACATCTACAAGAGTCTTATAAAGATCTCCCTTTCTAGAAGCTACAGTTAGTTTTCCTGTTAGTGTTGTGGACAAGGCCATTTCCATTACTTGGATACGCGCCAGGCAAGCTGTATGATGTAAATAGTCACTGTCAGGATCAAAGACTACTGTCTGCTCTCTCATTCCCATTAATTCAGTTAAGTATAACATGGGAGATGCTACAGCTTCTCCTGGTCTTTCTCCACGAATTAAGTACTTTGAAAGATAGATTTTTGCTGTTAATTGAGGAAAAGCACCCTCTTTTGCAATAGCTTTTCACTACCACCGCCTGATGAAACTTTTTTGTCTCTTGCTTTAGGTGAATGCCGAGCGTTTGATTTTTCATCTTTACCATCTGGACCCACAGCATAAGTGAAGGGCGAGGCAACCACCATAACCGATGCAATTAACAGGAGTTTTTTAAACATTATAAAATCCTAATAAAGATAGATATATAAAATATATGTATCATTCAGCAGTTCTAGTAGAACTATAGAGGAGTTACTTCTAAAATACTAAGAAAAAATAAAAATTTGAAAATAGGGAATCATTTTTTTATACGGTCTCCTATGGAGATAGTATAGCTTAATTGAAACTGTTTTTAAAAATACAGCTATGCATTACTAAATAAACAATCTTTCTAACCAATCATTTGGCTATGGATGTTAGAAGCTAAATCAGATTTATTTCACAGCTATCAAAAATAGCAGTGAAGTTTTTAGAACTTCTACAAATAAAGAGAATTTAGGACTTGCTAGCCAGAGATTTCTATCCGTGTTACAAATAATAAGAAGTGTATAAGAGGAGATCAAGTCATGAGCTTAGAGGCTATAGAATTTGTAGAAAATCCGGAACCGAGATGCCCTGTTGTTCTTTTACTGGATACCTCAGAATCTATGGAAGGCAAGCCTATTGACGAATTAAATTCGGGTCTTGCTACATTTAAGTACGAAGTAGAAAAAGATCCTTTAGCAGCTTTGCGGGTAGAGCTGTGTATTATTACTTTTGGTGATACTGTAAAATGCAAGCAAGAATTTAAAACTATCGATGAATTTATAGCTCCGAAGCTAGAGACTGGAGGATTAAGCCCTTTAGGTGGTGCTTTAGAAATGGGTTTAAGTAAATTAGAAGAGCGCAAGCATTTGTATAAGAAACATGGGATCCCTTATTACAGGCCATGGTTATTTTTGATTACTGATGGGGCACCAACGGATGGCATGAAGTGGTATGAAGCAGGAAAAAAAGCACAAGAGCTTGAGGCAGAAGGTCATTTGAGCTTTTTTCTCATCGGTATTGAAGGGGCTGATATGGATGTTTTGAAGAAGATAGCTTCAGAAGATAGGCCGCCGTTAAAGATGCAAGATATGCATTTTAAAGAAATGTTTAAGTGGTTGTCGGCTTCTGTTCGGCGTGTATCTTCTTCCCGCATAGCGGCTGAGATGGTGGCTCTTCCTACGGTAAGTGGTTGGGCAGAAGTAAGCGACGGTTAAGCTATGTGGCGTGGAGCAAGAGTGTTTACACGGGGATGGAGGCATGCTCAGGAAGGGCGTCCTTGTCAAGATTATGCAGAGTTTATAAAACTCACGGCAAAAGAGATAAAAGAGCCTATTTTTATGGCATGTGTCGCCGATGGGTCAGGGTCTGCCAAGCTCTCTAATTTGGGAGCAAAGATGGCTGTGAGAATAGCTCTGAGACAGTTCTCGTCTTTTATTAAATTTTCCAAAGAACTCAATGAAGAGGTATTGAACCAGCAGCTTACTAAAGCCCTTTTAACTATCCAAGAAAAGCAAAGGAAAATAGCTAGACAATATAAAACAACGCCAGAGAGTTTTTCCACGACACTGCTTTTTATCTTGCTTACGCCTACTTCCTACTTTGCTGCACAAGTGGGGGATGGAGCTATTCTTTTAAGAGGGCATAAGAAAGAGAAGTATAGTCTTGCTTTTACACCATTAAAGGGTAAACATATTAATGAGACCTATTTTATTCCTTTAAAAAATTTTAATAGTATACAAAGTATTTTTATGAAAGAGCCTATTGATTTTTGTTTGCTTGCTACGGATGGCATTGAAAATGTTGCTTTTAATATGGCAACGTGGGAACCTTCAGAAGGATTTTTTAAGCCGTTAGAAGACCATGCTAGAAAAATGATCTCTCAAAAAGATTTAGAGAGAGATTTGTTAAAGTTTTTGCGTGCACAGAAGATGCAGATTAAGAATCAAGATGATAAAACTGTGCTAATGGGATGGAAAATAAACCCGAAAAATAGAGATCAAGGATGAGGGCCCACAGATTTATTATTATCGAGGGGTTATCCTATAACTGGATTAGAAAAGCTGCTTTGGAAAATGCTGAAAATTTAAAAATAGTAAGATAAAATATGCATAAGTATTTGCTAAATATTTTAAATTTAAAGAAAAATGAGACACCGTATGTAGGTGTAACAAAAAGTGTCCTTCGATATATTTTTGAAGATAAGGACAAATTAACTTATAAATTTGGTATAAAATACAGTGTTCAAAAACGTGTTGGCAGAGATAATTGTCTCTTTGTAAAAAAAACGTCTTATAGAACAAATAAAGCTAAAGAGAATAGAAATATATATACTTATCTATATAAAGAGTATCCTAAAAATTTTAAAGAGGAAGGTCTCTTATGACACCCTCTGCACCTATTAGATATAAGCATCGCTATTTTTCTGCTTCAGGGAAGCCTATATCATTTAAAAAGCAACTTATGCAAAGTGGTGAGGCAACGTTGTGGCAAGGAGCAGAGCCTGATCAAATTGCAAAAATTTATCATGAACCAAGCTTAGAAAAAACAAAAAAGCTTCAGAAAATGATAAAAAACCCCCCACAAGATCCAACAGCACAACAAGGTCATTTGTCTATTGTTTGGCCGCAAGAGCTTGTTTATGATGAACAAGGTGCAGTTGTTGGCTTCTTAATGCAAAAAATAAAAAAGGCCAATACATTAAGTTATGTATATAATTCAAAATTACGGCGAAAATTTGCACAAGGGTTTAATTGGTATTATTTGCATACAGCATGTATGAATCTTGCTTGGATTTTAAAGGCGCTTCATGAAAAATCTTATGTTATTGGGGATATTAAAACAGAGAACTTTCTTGTAAACCCCCACGCTTTAGTGAGCATTTTAGATACAGATTCTTTTCAAATTGGAGAATATGCTTGCCCCGTTGGATCAGAGGGTTTTACACCGCCGGAGCTTATAGATCAAGATTTTCTGAATATAGAAAGACAAGCTTGCCATGACATGTTTGGTATTGCTGTTATTTTTTATCTTATGTTATTTGGCTACCATCCTTTTAGTGGAGCATGGAAAGGAAAAGGTCTGATGCCCTCTAGAGACTTTCTTGTTAAACAAGGTCAGTGGATGTATGCGCCAGAAACGTCAGTGAAACCAGGTCCGCACGCTCTATCTCTAGATATTGTGCATCCTCGATTGAAACACCTTTTTCACCAGACATTTACAGAAGGTCATAAAGATCCAAGAAAGCGGCCAACACCTCAAGAATGGATTCATGCGTTTCAAGAAGCACTGGGATCTCTTGAAATGTGCGATAAACAAGCGGGGCATTTTTACTATCATCATGCCAAGGCAAAATGTCCATGGTGCCATATGGATAATACCTTAGGATTTGATCCCTATCCAACGCCAAAAGATTTTTCTAAAGATAACTTTCTTGTTCAAAAACGTTTTGAGAAAGCGGATAAAAAAGGGGATGATCGAGAACTCCTAAAATTATGGCAAAATCCTTCCTCAAAAATATATTTACAAAAAGATGAAAATAAATTTTTACGTGTCCAAAAAGCTAGCAATCACCAACGATTTTTAGAGAAATTCCAGCAGACATTTGTGAATAAATCTCAAGGAGATGAAGAACTTCTTTCGCTGTGGGGTAAATGTAAAAGTTTTGCGGGGTCTCTTTTTTCAAAAGAGGAAAAACCAGGGCTGGGGGGTAAAACGGCACAAGCTATTATGAGACAAGTGACTCAACGTCAAAAAGATTTACAAGCTATTTTAAAGGCATGTTCTCAGACCCCTATAGATTTTATAGAAGTGCACAATATTTGGAAATCTATTGAGCAAAAATCTCATCCTATTTTTACGGAATTCATGTCAACGATTGAGCCTATTTTACAGATAAATAGAAGCTACCAGACCCTTCTAAAAGTTGTGAATAATAATGAAATTGAAAAAATTGCTGGACTTTGGGATGAAGAAAAATTTGCAGGGCAAATTCAAAAAGAGGGACTTCAGGAAAAAATACAAAAGGCGTTAATGTTAGGTGCTGAAAAAAATCAGTCATTTTCTTCTCTTTCCCTATCAGTTTTTAAAACACAAACGTTATTGCATATTAAATGGCAGTGGGGGAAGACAGCGGAAAAATCTCAAGGAGCATATATAGCTGTTGATTTTGATAGATATCCTCAAGCACCAGAAGATGTTGAGATGCCATCGTTGGCACACCTTATAACAAAAAAGCAGTACCTGCAAAATAAAGGTGCTTGGGTTCAATTTTTACCAGAATATAAAGGGAAAAATCCCTACATAAGCATTTGGCCAGCGCAACAGCATTGTGGAAAATTTGTTTTAGCTGGCCTACCTTTGCATATAAACCCTGAGGAAAGACAAAAAATATATTGCTTAGCACAGTATGCTACGAGCAAATGGAAAGAAACTATTTTGCGGCTAATAAGACGTCATTACTTGACTCTGAGGCTTAGCTCCTCAAAGACAATAGTTCTGCCTGAAATGGATGTTGTTGCAGCTTTTGGGCATCCACCTGTGGCACATGGGCAGGGAACTCTCTTTATAGGAAGGCTACCAAGGGTTACTATAAAAGCGAATGAAGAAAGAATCTTTACCTATACATTGCCAAAATGGTTTAATCATGAGTTTGAAATAGCCTTGCTACCAAAAGACAAGAAACAACAATTAAATACAGAGATTTACTATGAAGTGGCTTAAAAAACTATCTCTTAATACATATATAAATGCAGTGCAGCATAAGGTTGGGTGTCCTGTTTGTATGGATTATTTTTATATGAATGATGCACCATATAGATGTCTTAATAAGAGCTGTAAGAAAGAACCGGAAACGGTTATAGAGGAAGCCTTTTCATTGCAAATGCCCCCTATGATGGGGAAAGTATTTTTTCGTCCTTATATGCATAGGTGGGAAAAACTTTATAAACGACGGGTGCCAGAGATGGAATGCCCTTGCCCGTCTTGCTATGAACCATCCTACCAGCGTTTGTGCCCTTCTTGCCATACATCTTTGCCAGCAGATTTCTGGAAACATCCTACTTACTTAATTTTGTTGATAGGGTCAGCAAAAAGTGGAAAAAGTTCTTATATAGCAAGTTTACTTAAAAGGCTAAAATCTGTAGCTGCTGATGGATATAATTTTATTTTTGACACGGAGCATGCTTACGCTTCTCCTTGGCAACCACCGCTTTTTAGATATAAATCTGCCAACACAGGAAAAACAAAAGCTTTTATAACTTTTTTTGAATTGCCAAGCAAAGCCATAGAAACTTATGAAAATTTACACGATTATCAAACGTATTTAAAACGAGCAGATGGTTTGTTCGTCTTTCTTGACCCTTCAACTTTTCCAGGCATAGGTGGTGCAAAAAAGCGTTTGTCTGAAAAAGGGATAGAAGTATTAACAGCTTATCTGGAGCAGATGAAAGTTAGAAAAAAAAGAGAAGATTTTCCACCAACAGCTTTTATTGTAACAAAGCTAGACCTTGTTATGAATCTTCTGCCATTATCAACTATTTTACGACATGATACAGAACCAAAAGGCCTATACGATGAAAGGGAAGGGTATCAAGTATCGCGAGAAGTTAGGGGATACTTAGGGGCTTGGTCTGGTCCAGGGCTTTTGCAAACAATTATTTACGCATACTTTAGGGAACCCTATAGATTTTTTTCAACAGCGTCAGATGAAGGAAAAATAGAATTACAGAATTATGCACCTTTAAGAGTAGAAGAGCCATTTTTGTGGTTGTTTAGAGAAATTCATCGGGGAAAAAAAGAAGATATTAAGGAAAATCCAACGTTTACTAAACCACTAGCTTTTAAAGAGATAAAGAGAGAGGAAAAATGATGAAACTACAAGATGCTATACAAGAACGTATGAAAAAATTAGCTTTAGAGAAAACGACAACATCTACCCCACAAGGTGATCAAAAAAAAGAACAGCCTGTTGAAGAAAAATCAGCACAAAGCACGACAAGCAAAACGACAGAAAATACGCCTTCTGAGCAAAGTACGACAGATAAAACAAAAGGAGACGCACAACAAAATACTTCAAGCAAAACGACAGAAAATACGCCTTCTGAACAAAGTACGACAGATAAAACAAAAGGGGATGCAAAACAAAACGCTTCAAGCAAAACAACAGAAAATACGCCTTCTGAACAAAGTACGACAGATAAAAAAAAAGGAGAGGCACAACAAAATACTTCAAGCAAAACAACAGAGAAGGATAGCTCTGAACAAAGCACGACAGATAAAACAGAAGGAGAGGCTCCTTCTGAGCAAAAAACGACGAGTGATACATCCTCACCTGTGGAAAAGAAAATTGCAAAAGCACAGGCTAATAAAAAAAAAATACCAGATGGAGAGCATTTAATTAAGGATAAAAAAGGTAATGTTCTTCAAAAAATGTTTTATAAAAATGGGAAGTTGAATGGATCTTTTGAATCATATAGAAATGGCGCTTTAATACAAAAACTTACCTATAAAGAGGGCGTCCTTGAAGGAGAGGCAAAATCATATAATCCGGAAACAGGAAACGTAATTAGTGACACAACTTATGCAAATAATAAGTTAAATGGGCCAGCTTCTTTTTATAGAAAAAAAATAAAAATAATGGAAAATTCTTTTGTTGATAATAAACAAGATGGTAAGACCACTATCTATGATGAAAAAGGGAAAGTTTCAGCAGAAATTAATTATAATAAAGGTGAAATGCAGGGAGAATCCTATTTTTTTGGCTCTATGGGACATCTTGTTAAAGTTAGCGAGTATGATAAAAACCAACTCAATGGGATGAGTAAGTCCTACTACTCTAGTGGAGCACTCCTAGAGTCGGGTTTTTATAAAGATGGAAATGCAGAAGGAGAAGTTGTTCGATATTATGAAAGTGGTCAACAACGTCAAGTATCCACCTACAAAGATGGAACGCTAACTAAGCCGCCTGTGTGCTATAGTACAAAAGGTATGCGTACGAATAACAAAACAAAAGAAATTCCCGAGACGCCTGAAGAGGCTAAAAAAATGGTAAAAGGGTAAAATTTATTCCTGTGTTGCTGGTCGATCAAGGAGTTTGTTAATAGCAGATTTAAGAGAGATTGAACCATTTAGAAACGCATAAACTTGCTCACAAATAGGCATAGATATCTCATATTTTTTTGCCAAGGCATCAATAGATTGAGCTGTGGGAAGTCCCTCTGCCAACTTTGTCTGGATATTATGCGCTTTATTTGATGCTTCTTTTGCTAGCTTAATTCCCAGAGACATATTGCGAGATTTAGTACTAGAGCAGGTAAGCATAAGGTCACCTAAACCAGAAAGGCCTATGAACGTATCTGGTTTTCCACCCATAGAAGTACCGAGGCGTTGAAGCTCAATAAGACCTCGAGTGATAAGCGCAGCACGGGTATTATCACCCAGATCAAGTCCAGAAGCTATACCAGTAGCAAGCGCTACAACATTTTTAAGAGCTCCTCCAATCTGTATACCAATCATATCAGTACTAATGTAAAGACGGAAATTGCGGGTCATTAGATAGGAGCGAAGAGACTCTGCTAGCTGTATATCGGTGGAAGCAATAACGATAGCTGTCGGTAAATTGGCAGCTACATCTACAGCAAAAGAAGGACCAGAAAGAGCAGCTATTGGGAGGTTAGGACAAACTTCCTGAGCAACCTGAGACATAACAAGACAAGTGTTCTTCTCAAGGCCTTTAGATGTAAGTATAACAGGTTTAGAAGAGCCTATGATTTTAGTAAACTCTGTGAGAACAGAGCGTACTGTTTGTGCAGGTGTAGAAAGAATATAAAAATCGGCATTTTTTAGATCAGCATAATTGGCTGTATAGGTAAAATCAGAAGGAAGAGATACATTGGGAAGAAAAAGATCATTGCAGTTATTTTTTTGCATTTGTTTTGCATGTTCTTGCTCATTTGTCCATAGAATAACTTTGCATCCAGCTCGATGAGCTGTGAGGGCCAAAGCCGTCCCCCAAGCGCCGGATCCTATGACTCCAACGGTTTTATTGGATGGTTTTTTAGTCATTATGTATCTCCAATTTTAACGCATCTAGAGGCCATCGTGGGCGGGGGGGGAAAGAAAGTGTGTCGGGGTGTAGACCAGCGCGTATACGCTCAACACCTGCCCAAGCGATCATCGCGCCATTATCTGTGCAGAGTTTAAGGTCTGGAGCATAAAAATGTAACCCCTTACTTTGACAAAAATCTTTTAAGCTTGATCGGATATATTTATTAGCAGAAACACCACCAGCAACTACAAAATTTTCTACAGGTTTACCAAGATTTGAGTGCGCTGCTTCCAACGCATAAAAAAGTCGATTTTTTATTAGCTCAGTAACTGTATACTGGAAGCTTGCACAGAGATCTGCTGCCTCGAGAGATTCTTTAGAGATATTGTTCTTCTCTAAACATTGGCGTACAGCTGTTTTTAAACCAGAGAGAGAAAATGTACAGTTTTTTTGCTTTATCAAGGGCTTAGGAAGAGTATAAGCTAAAGGGTTTCCGTTGAGGGCTAACTGCTCAATTAAAGGGCCGCCAGGATAGGGGAGTCCCATAAGTTTTGCTGTCTTATCAAAAGCTTCACCAATAGCATCATCTAGAGTAGAGCCTAGGCAGGTGTAACATCCAACGTCATGAACCACTAGAAACTGCGTATGTCCGCCAGATACTAGCAAAAGCAAATAGGGAAAAGAAATATCTTGTGTAAGGCGTGGAGAGAGTGCGTGGCCTTCTAAGTGATTTATAGCATAAAAAGGTTTATTCTGATATGCAGCCATAGCTTTAGCTGCCATAACACCTACAATTATACCACCAATAAGGCCAGGTCCTCCAGTAACAGAAATGGCATCAATATTTGACCATGTGATAGCGGCCTTTTTAAAAGACTGTTCTAAAAGACGTTCCAATCTCGCTAGATGTGCTCGTGCGGCGAGCTCTGGAACAACACCTCCAAATTCACGGTGTTCTTGAATTTGAGAGTATAGACAATTAGCTAAAATATGGCCACTGCTATCTACAATGCCAATGGCAGTTTCATCACAGCTAGTTTCAATGCCAAGAACGATTTTTTTACCCATAACTAAGAGTTTATGTGGGATAGAATATAATGTGTCAATTCTTGTTTTTTTATATAGTTCTCTTACTTGACAGATAGAGATCCTTGTACTAGAAAGCATGGGGTACTCTTATAAAGGGTGCTAATTAGTTAATGAATTGGAAGGATTACTTATGAAATTTCGTCCGTTACACGATCGCGTGGTGGTACGTCGCTTAGAAAGTGAAGAGAAATCAAAAGGGGGAATAATTATCCCTGATACAGCTAAAGAAAAGCCAATGGAAGGTGAAATTGTAGCTGTTGGTACAGGTGCTCGTCATGAAAATGGTACCCTAATTGCTTTGGATGTAAAAGCTGGTGATCGCGTCTTATTTGGCAAATGGTCAGGTACAGAGGTTACGGTAGAAGATCAAGAATACTTGATTATGAAAGAGTCTGATATTATGGGCATCATTCGTTAATTCAAAATGTTGAAGGAAAAATAAAATGGCTAAAAAAGAAGTAAAATTTGGTACGGACGCCCGAACAAAATTGTTTAGAGGTGTTAATATATTAGCAGATGCTGTGAAGGTAACATTAGGACCAAAGGGTCGTAATGTTGTGCTAAGTAAATCTTTTGGTTCCCCACGCATTACGAAAGATGGTGTGTCTGTAGCAAAAGAAATAGAACTAGTAGATGAATTTGAAAACATGGGCGCTCAAATGTTGCGTGAAGTGGCTTCTAAAACATCTGACTTGGCAGGTGATGGCACAACCACAGCAACTGTTTTGGCTCAAGCAATTGTTCGTGAAGGATTGAAATCTGTAACAGCTGGTATGAACCCAATGGATCTAAAACGTGGCATTGATATGGCTACAGTAGCAGTTGTCGAAGATATAAAAACACGTACGAAAAAAGTATTTACAAGCGAAGAAATTTCTCAGGTTGGAACGATTTCTGCTAATGGTGAAAAAGAAATTGGAGATATGATAGCTAAAGCTATGGGTAAAGTAGGTAATGAAGGTGTTATTACCGTAGAAGAAGCAAAATCTTTGGAAACAGAATTAGAAGTTGTTGAAGGTATGCAGTTTGATCGAGGATACTTATCGCCGTACTTTGTAACAAATCCAGAAAAAATGAATTGTGAACTTGAAAATCCATATATTCTTTTGCATGAATCTAAATTAAGTAATCTTCAGGCAATGCTACCAATTTTGGAGTCTATAGTTCAATCAAGCCGTCCATTGCTAATTATTGCTGAGGATGTTGAAGGGGAAGCTCTAGCAACTTTGGTAGTGAATAAATTGCGTGGTGGATTGAAGATAGCTGCTGTGAAGGCTCCTGGTTTTGGAGATCGTCGTAAGGCAATGCTAGAGGATTTAGCGATTCTAACGGGTGGTCAAATTATTTCTGAAGAACTTGGTGTTAAACTCGAGAGTGTAACTCTTGATATGCTTGGTACAGCTAAGAAAGTGGCTATTACAAAAGAGCATTCAACAATTGTTGATGGTGCGGGTAATCATGAAGATATCAAAGCGCGCTGTAAATTGATTCGTCAACAAATAGAAGAGTCTTCTTCAGACTATGATCGTGAAAAGCTTCAAGAACGTCTAGCTAAACTAGCTGGTGGTGTGGCTGTTATCCGTGTGGGTGGAGCAACTGAGATGGAAGTGAAAGAACGCAAAGATAGAGTTGAAGATGCAATGCATGCGACACGTGCTGCTGTTGAAGAAGGTGTTGTTACCGGTGGTGGAGCAGCATTGCTTTATGCTGTGAAATCTTTGGATAAACTAAAGCCAGTAAATGAAGATCAACGTGTGGGAATTGATATTATCCGCAGAGCTCTTGAGGCACCTATTCGTCAAATTGCTTGTAATGCAGGTGTTGAAGGTTCTATTGTTGTAGGTCGTTTGCGTGAGAGCAAAGATACAAACTTTGGCTATGATGCTCAGGTAGGGAAGTATGGTGACATGTTTAAATTTGGTGTGATTGATCCTACTAAAGTTGTTCGCACAGCATTGCAAGATGCGTCTTCTGTGGCTGGATTGCTGATTACAACTGAAGCTATGGTTGCTGATATTCCAGAGAAAAATGATGGCGGCGCTGCTGCTGCTGGCATGGGCGGAATGGGCGGAATGGGTGGCATGGGAGGCTTCTAATTCTTTGTTCCATAAGGACAACAAAAAAAACCTCCTGATTTAAGGAGGTTTTTTTTATATCTGTTAAGGGGAAAAATGTAGCATTTAAAATAGAAATAACCTCTATTAGAGAACCAAGTAGATATAGTTAAAAACTTTAAGATGCTACTTCAAATAACATGATAAATGAGTTGTTGTAGGGTTGAGAAAACATAATTCCGCACTATGAAGTCTTTTGCTCAAGTTGCGTTACTATAGCTAGTTATAAGAGGGTTAGTTTATGAAGTATAGAATTGATAAGATGCTTAAAATTGGTCTATTTATAATTTAAACGACTATAACAAGTGATTCAGCTCCAGTAAGAGGGTTTGCTACAGTTTTATCATCTACCCCAACATCACGCGATAGTTTAGCATAATTTATAATTTCTCCATTAGATTGAGCTGCAATTTCCAAGAATTTCCTGAAAGGCTCTATTTTTCTGATGTAATGCTCTAACCATATTTCCTCTTTTAGGTATGTTTGAGTATACGCTCGTAAAAATTGTGATTTGTCACTCTCTGTTTTTAGATCATATATAACAGAAGGCAAACTACCCCATTGTAAAATGGTTTGTAAATCAAACTTTTTCCCAATTTCTAAGAAAGTAAAGGGATATAAATTATATACGAATGCACGTCCTGCTAATAAATTGGCCCCTCCATATTTAAGCTTACGTGCACTTGAACCAGTTAGTATGAAACGCTTATCAGTGCTTTCTATAAGAGAATGTATTATATTAAGCAGCTTCGGTATTTTTTGTATTTCATCAATAACTACATAGCGTACTTCCCTTGGCAGAGCTAATACTTCTTGTTTAAGACTCTCAGGAGTTACGTTATACTTTTCTTCTTGATCAATGTTTAATAAATCCACCCAAAATATTTTATATTCAGAGAATATGTGTTGAATAAGTGTACTTTTCCCGGTATTGCGTGCGCCAAATAAAAAGAAGCTTTTATCTTTAGATGTTTTTAAGAGGCGATATATATTTCATATAAAGACTATACTCCTATTTATTCTGCTTATATCGGAATATGGTCTATTTAAAACGTTTGTATCAACACCTAAAAAATGTCTAGGATGCGTATAGGTTAAGACTTAGCTGTAATTGTTGCAGCAGCTTCAGATAAGTGCTTAGTGAGGTTGGTACAAATGTTAGAGGGCTTGCATGCTAAACTGTGGTGCTGGTTACTCTAGGCAAGATTTACCCGTAGTTATGAATGCCAAAGAGTTGAGCTTTTTAAACATATGTATAATTAAAATTATTCTGTTTCTTCTCTTTTGTGACAGACTTTGCAATCTTACAAGCTGTCCTTCAAGATCTTGTCCTAAAAATTCATATAGACGATCTATGAGATCCGAGTACAAATCTTTAACCCATTTATCCGCATTTTTATACAAAGGAACCAGTCTTTGTTGGGTGCTATCAATTTTATTACAACTATCTTTAATATGCGCTGTCCAAGCATGACATTTCATAAGCTGCCTTTATTTGTTTGGGCTATGCTAGTTACGTCTTTTCTATTATTATTAGCTGTGCCTGTTTTAGCAGGAGAGATAATGATGATGATTACAGATCGCAACTTTTCTACCGCTTTTTTTGCACCACAACCTCTCTGAGGGCATCAAATTTCGGAGAATTCAAATTCGTCCTGATTTCTTAACACTGCTCATAACCCGGTAAAATCATACAAACCGGCTCTTTCAAAACCATCACGCCAGTTATGACGCCACGCGGGCCACTTTTTTCTTAGCTGGGCACCATGGGGTTTATCATAAAATATGACAACGGGAGTGCCAGTAGGAGACCTAAAAGATATTTTGATAACAGAGCTTTTTCTTTTGGTCTTAAATTTTCCTTCAAAAGGTTTTAAAGCGCTCTTAATTGTTGCAAATAACTGGTCGTACTTTACGACTCCATCTTTTTTTATCCGGGTAGCTACCTTAAGAAGTTCTGAAAGATGGGGGGAAATTTCTTCGATATTATCAATAACTACTGCCTGTGTACTCGGTGTGATTGCTTCCTTTCTGCCACCTCCGTCTTCTCCTGTCGCTGCTTGTAATTTTTTCTCAGAGGCAGGAGAGGATTTCCCCTCATCTACCATTTTTTTACCCGCATCCTCTTGTGAAGAAGTGAACGCTCTGGCTCTATTTCTATCGACAGGTGCATCTTCAGTCACAGCAGCAGATTCTCCACCGGGCTTCAAGTCAGTATCTGGGGAGTGCGTACTTGCT
>JAJRRM010000086.1 GCA_024279475.1 Alphaproteobacteria bacterium
AAGATATGGAATTTGTTCAATTTCATCCAACAGGCCTTTATGGTATAGGGTGTTTAATTTCTGAAGGTGCAAGAGGAGAAGGTGGATATCTCACGAATTCTGAGGGAGAGCGTTTCATGGAGCGCTATGCCCCAATTTCTAAAGATTTGGCATCCAGAGATGTTGTGAGTAGGGCCATTACTATTGAAATAAATGAAGGTCGTGGTGTAGGAGATAAAAAAGATCGTGTTTATTTAAATCTTCAGTATGTGCCCACAGATATCATCAACAAACGGTTGCCTGGCATAGCAGATCTAGCACGGGTATTTGCACAAGTGGATATAACGAAGGAACCTATTCCTATACTTCCTACAGTACATTATAATATGGGAGGTATTCCTACAAACTACCATGGACAGGTAGTTAAACCCACGGAAGAAAGCGCAGAGACGATTGTACCAGGCCTTATGGCAATTGGAGAGGCTTCTTGTGTGTCGGTACATGGAGCAAATCGTTTGGGAACAAATTCTTTACTTGATCTTGTTGTGTTTGGCCGGGCAGCGGCGCAGAAAGCGGCAGAAGAAATAAAGCCAAATACATCACATGCTCCCTTGCCAAAAGATGCTTTAGATAGACCATTGTCTCGGCTAAACAAGTGGAGAAAAGGGGTAAAAGGTGATAAAAACGTAGCAAATATACGCCTTAATATGCAAAAAATAATGCAAAAGCATTGCTCAGTTTTTCGAAAAAAAGAGTTACTTACATCAGGACTGGACAAATTATGGGAAGCTAATGAAACTTTGAAAATAGCTACTATTCAGGATGAAAGTCTTATCTGGAATACAGATTTGATAGAAGCGTTGGAATTAGATAACCTTATGGTGCAATCTTTGGCCACTATGGGGTCAGCTCTGAATCGTACAGAAAGTCGAGGAGCGCATGCCCGGGAAGATTTTCCAGAACGGAATGATAAAAATTGGATGAAGCATACATATGCTACTTTTACAGAAGGAGAAAAAATGACTTATCAGTATAGAGACGTGCATTTATACACCCTTACCAAGGATATAAAAGTAGTGCCTCCAAAGAAGCGAGTTTATTAGCGAGTTCTACTGCTTATGAAAAAAATAGAATTTTCTCTTAATTCCAAAACTTTATATTTTCCTCTTGAAATTTTAGAAGTAGCTCCTATTTGGAAGGAGATGCTACATATAATATATTTAATGACTGTTGGTGTATTTTTTTTATTAGATGTGATGGTCTTACAGCAGTAGATTTATCTGTCCTTGCTACTGGCGATTTCTCTCTCCAGAGTTAAGAAGGAATTTCCCCTGTAGATTTTCAAGGGGATTAATAGGATGTTGTTAATAAAAAAATACTACTTTCTTATTATTTCAATAACAGGGAAGTTTAATTTTATTAAAGGTAATATTATTCTTACTTTTCTTCTTAGTGTCTAGTACACTGAACCAAGAGTATACAAGAAAAAGAATAAGATATGGTTCAATTAACTCTCCCTAAGAACTCAAAACCAACAAGAGGAAAAGAGCATAAAGTATTGTCTCCAAAAGGGGATATTCGCCGTGTATATGTATACCGTTATAATCCAGATAAAAAAGATAATCCTAGGATTGATATTTTTGAGCTTGATACAGCTGATTGTGGTCCTATGGTGTTAGATGCTTTAATTAAGATTAAGAATGAAATTGATTCTACATTAACTTTTAGGCGCTCTTGCCGAGAAGGAGTTTGTGGAAGTTGTTCTATGAATGTGAATGGAACAAATACATTGGCCTGTACGAAATCTATGAATGATCTGAGAGGTGAAATTCATATCTATCCGCTACCACACATGAAAGTAGTAAAAGATCTTGTTCCAGATTTAACGCATGCGTACAAGCAATATGCTCAGATAGAACCCTGGTTAAAAACAGGAGATTCCATACCAGAAAAAGAACAATTACAGAGTCCAGAAGAGCGAGAAAAATTGGATGGTTTATGGGAATGTATTCTTTGTTTTTGTTGCTCAGCAGGCTGTCCTAGCTACTGGTGGAATAGCGATAAATTTTTAGGACCAGCGACGTTGCTCCAGTCGTATCGATGGGTAGCAGATTCTAGAGATAATCATACAAATGGACGTCTAGAGAACTTAGAAGATCCTTTTAAAATGTATAGATGCCATACAATTTTGAACTGTACAACAACTTGCCCTAAAGATCTAAATCCAGGTAAGGCTATTGCAGAGCTTAAGAAGAGTATTTTAAAAAAAAGGGAAAATTCCTTTTTATAAAGATTTGATAGAGTTTATTTATGATAAATAAAAAACATAATTAATGTAGAGAATCAGTGCAACAAGGGGGATTGATCATAAACGTTCAAATAAATAGAATGAATACAAAAAGAAAATAGTTTATAGACTATGAAGTGCTTTTTTATAATGTATAATCTAAGATTCAGAATCTAATGTCAGTGGTTGATATTCTTCAGTGGCATCACAATATGTAATGATCTCCCCTGTTTTAATATCAAAAAACCATTGGTGTAGAAATAGTTTATCTGCTTTGATCTTATCAAGAATCCATGGAAAAGAGAGACAATTTTCATAAGACTTCTTGATTGAAGCTTTGGCGTATTCATCAATATCTTGAGAAGTAGTTTCTACATCTTTTAATACAGATACCCAGCTTGTAATGAAGTCATTGTATTTGACAGTATTATTTTTATTTAATAAGGCTTTTATTCCGCCACATTGGCTATGACCTAGCAAAATGAGATGCTCTATATTTAAGAAGCGAATGCCAAATTCTATTGATGCGCTGGTTCCATGATATCCTTCATCTTTTTGAAAGGGCGGTACAATATTGGCTACATTACGTACAACATAGAGATCTCCAGGGTCACACTGAAGAATTAAGGCAGGATCTACCCGTGAATCGCAGCAAGAAACTACCATAATTTTTGGTCGTTGGCCACTATCAGAAAGATGCTTCAGGATAGATGTATCTCCATGTACATATTTGTCTCTAAATGAGTTATATCCTTGGAGTATTTTTAAAAAACTTTTTTCCATGACTCCATTTATACACAATTAATATAAAATAAACTATAAAAAAAGGAGAACAATAGTTACAAGATATATTTAATTTCTATTTTTATATAACAATATTTTATGTCATAATAAAACTTATAATAAAAAAAGAGAAATTTTAATGCTTAAAAAACTAGCTTTCTTACTCATTATTTTTTTAGGAGCCCTTTTTTCAGAGACTCTCCTTCATGCAGAAAATAGGTTTATTCCTCCTAAGACGCCCTATATAAGCATACCTAGCAATAGAATAAAAGAGCCGTTACCGTTTGTTTTTGACATTCCTTCTATTTCTAAGGAGACAGCAGCAGCTTTTGTAAGAGATTCTGAAAAATCAGGGGGTATAAAAACATATAAATACGATAGTAATCATTATGTAACATCTCTTGATATTCCAGATTTATCAAAAGAATGGGACACTTGGTTTAAGGGATACGTAAAGCATACATTGGCTCCTTTTATAAAAAAAGTATATAAAGAGTTTGAAATTGTTGGATGTGTTCAAGCTCCTAACCTTCTAAAACACGAGAATGAAGGAACAGGAGGAACATACCATTTGCACAGAGATATTTCCGCAAAAATCACAGTTATTCTTTATTTATCAGAAGGCTATGAAGGTGGAGGAACGCGCTTAGTTTCCTGGAAAGATGATATGATTATAAGACCTAAAATGGGAAGTAGTGTTGTATTTCCAGCCGATGTTTCTTATCTGCACGCAGGAATGCCTGTAAAAAAGGGAGCCCGGTACATTTTAGTATTCTGGTTGACGGATGAGAAAGAAAAAGCAAGGTGGTTAATGGAAGGTGAAAAGCCTCTTAAAAAGAAGAAGAAAAAGAGAAAGAAGGCTAAAAAATCTACCTAAACACTCCATTTAAAATGCGTTAATACAGTTTTACGCAGCTACTTTTGACTTTCTTCTGGGCTTGTTATTGCTTCTTTTAAAGCCGCCTTTATTAGGGTCTAATCTATCTTTTCTCTTAAAACCATCTTCAGAAGCAGTTGATCTCTCATTTTTTCTGAAGGTATGCTCGGAAGATCTAGGAGTACTATTTACTTTAAGATCCCCTTCAGAAGAATTATATTTTCTATTTCTTTTAAAACTATGTTCAGAAGGTCTGGATCCTCGTTTGAAATCTGAAGAAGAACGGCGGCGATCTTTTCTTTGAGTGCCAGGTCTTTGCCTATTATTTTCCTTAGAATTTGGATCTAGCAAACGCTCAATATCTCTCCATTTTCCTCTATCTTGATTTGTCACAAAGCTAAGAGCAGCTCCTTTTTCACCAGCACGAGCTGTACGACCAATACGATGAATATAGTCCTCTGGGCATTGTGGAAGGTCATAGTTAACAACATGGCGGATATGTGGAACATCAATACCTCGAGCTGCTACATCAGTGGCTACTAGAATGCGAAATCTCTCACTACGGAAAGCTTTTAATACGCGGTCCCTTTTACTCTGACGTAAATCACCATGAATAGCATCCGCTTTATGATTCATTTCATTAAGCTTTTTGGCTAATTTATCGGCTCCACGTTTAGTTTTTACGAATATAATAACTGATCCTTGGCGTTGGTTTAATTGATCAAGAAGTTGTGAGTATTTATCTTTATCTGCTACCATTATGACTTCTTGTTCAATGTCTTTGCAGGGCTCTGATTGTTGGCCAACACTTACACGTACAGGGCATTGTAGGTACTTACCAGCTAGTCCTTCAATTTTTTTAGGTAAAGTAGCAGAAAACATTAGTGTTTGACGTTCTTTTGGCATTTTTTCAATGATTGTTTCGATTTGCACGTCAAATCCCATATCAAGCATTAGGTCTGTTTCATCTAAAACAAGCGATCGTGTTGTATGCAGCTTTAATGTTTTGCGCTTTAAATGATCATTAATTCTACCGGGTGTACCAACAATAACACGAGGCTTCGCCCGTAATTGTTTGAATTGTTTGTCAATGGATTCGCCACCTATAAGCAGTGCAGTTTTAATAGATTTATTAGAGGATAAAAGTTGATTAAAAACCGTCACAACTTGCAGTGCAAGCTCGCGGGTTGGTGCTAAAACAAGTACCGATTCTGAAATATTTTCCAAAACTTTTGCTGCTAAAGGGATAGCAAAAGCTCCTGTTTTCCCCGTACCTGTTTGAGCTGTTCCTATAACATCTTTACCTTCTACAGCCACAGAAATTGTTTGTGATTGGATAGGCGTAGGGGTTATAAAGTTCATTTTAGTCAAAGTATTTAGAAGAGTTTCAGGTAAGTTTAGCTGATTAAAATTTTTAATAGTTTGTGTCATATTTTTATTGCACCATGATTTCAGCACAAAAGTGCTGTATTGTTACAGTTATAAATAAACAAATGTTTTTTGGAGAACTAATAGAGCACTCCAAGTGCTATTTGCGTTTAAAAGATGAGTGTTTTTTATGTAAACAGAGCATCTCTTAGAGTCGTAATTCCAGATCATACTTGATTCTGGCAAACTCTCATTTAAAACGCACACTATCCTTGGATATATGCTGCCCTTTTTGCTTGGCAGCCGGCATCTAGCAAGAGTCAATCACTAGTCTTGAACGCACTTTATAGATTTTATACATAAAAAGCAAGTTTTTAATAATAAATATTTTTTAAGTAATTATTAGAAAAAATAACAATATATTTCAGGAATTAAGGAAAGGTATAAGAGAGAGGGAGTTTCTAAAGCTGATATCGTTGGCAGTTTTAGTGTAATATCCTTAAATCATCATCATACCACCGTTTACATGTATTGTTTGGCCTGTTACATATTGTGCTTCACCACTAGCTAGGTATACGCAAGCAGCTGCTATATCCTCAGGATTACCCATCTTGCCCGTGGGGATAGACGATAAAATTGCTTCTTGCTGTTTTTCATTCAAAGTAGCAGTCATAGGGGATTTTATAAACCCTGGTGCCACACAGTTCACAGTGATACCTCTTGATGCTGTTTCTTGTGCTAAAGACTTACTCATACCAATAAGGCCTGCCTTTGAAGCGCAGTAGTTAGATTGACCAGGGTTGCCGGCTACACCAACAACAGATGTAATGTTTATAATGCGCCCAGATCGCCTTTTCATCATGCCACGCAAACAAGAGCGCGATAGCAAGAAAGCAGCTTTTAAGTTCACTTGCAAAACAATATCCCAATCTTCATTTTTCATGCGCATGGCTAGGCCATCTCTTGTAAGACCTGCATTATTTACTAGAATATCCAGATTAATGCCTTTTTTTGTAAGGTTAGGAACGAGTGATTCAACAGCGTCTATATCAGACAAATTACAGGGTGCTATTGTTACACGGTTTCCAAGCTCCTTTTCTAGATTTTGTAATATAGGTTCTTTTGTTCCAGATATTACTACATGTGCTCCTTGTGCATGCAAAGCTTTTGCAATTTCGCGACCCAGGCCACCTGTTGCCCCTGTTACTAAAGCTGTTTTTTCTGTTAAATTAAACATATTTTTTTCCCTTTGCCTTAGTTTTAGCTATTTTCTTTTAAGAATGCTTCTATGCTTTCTGGTGTGCCAAGAGTATAGCGATTTGCTTTTGGTGCAATACGACGTATTAAACCACTAAGCACTTGCCCTGGTCCAATCTCGACGAATGTTTGAGTGCCCAATTCTAGCATGTGTTCGACACTCTCTCGCCAGCGTACCATGCCTGTTATTTGCTCCACTAACAATTCTTTTATTTTAGTTGTATTTTCTGTGGGGTTAATTGTTATGTTTGATAACACGGGTATAAGAGGAAGAGAGCATGTTATGTTAGCTAGAGCATGACGCATTTTATCTGCTGCTGGCTGCATTAAGGGGCAATGAAAGGGAGCGCTTACTGGTAGAAGAATACAGCGCTTTGCTCCTTTATCTGCTGCTAAATTCATAGCTCTCTCTACCGCTTCTATAGAGCCACTTATAACCACTTGCCCTTGGCAATTATCATTGGCTACAACGCATACTCCATCGCTAGCTGCCTGTGCTGCTATTTTAGTAACAATGTCTAGTTCTAACCCCAATATAGCGGCCATAGAACCTTTGCCTGTTGGTACTGCTTGCTGCATAGCTTTCCCCCGAGCTTTTAAGAGCTTTGCTGTATCGGTTAAGGTAAAAGATTTGGCTGCAGCAAGAGCAGAATACTCTCCTAAAGAATGCCCAGCTGCTAAGCTTGCTTTTTCAGAAGGGTGCCAGTTTCCTTCTTTTTCTAAAACGCTCAAAGCTGCCATGCTTACTGCCATCAAAGCAGGCTGTGTATTTTCTGTAAGGCGCAATTCTTCCTCTGGGCCTTCAAACATTAAAATAGATAATTTTTGACTTAAAATATCATCTATTTCTTTAAATATATCTTGTGCGCAAGAAAAAGCATCATACAAAGCCTTTCCCATGCCAACAGCTTGAGATCCTTGTCCTGGAAAAACAATTGCCAGTGTCATTGTAACTCCTTTATCTGATGAAATAGAAATAGAGGCTTAGAGAAAAAAGGTCAAGTGAATGTGATATCAACTTTTTAGGAAGCTTAGCAACTATACGAATGTGCTAGATCATAGATTGTTTTTAGGGATAATTTAAGTTTATTTATGTAAAATTTATATTTTTTTGTTCTAGATATTTTTTACATTAAAGTTTTTCAAAATGAAGTGTTACCAGGACTTTGATCTATGAAATAAAAGAAAGTTGGTTGCGGGGGCTGGATTTGAACCAACGACCTTCAGGTTATGAGCCTGACGAGCTACCGGGCTGCTCTACCCCGCGATAGTAGAGTCTTTATAATATTTTTTAAGTTCTTTAGTCAAGCTTTTTCCCAGGTAAATTTATTGCTGGAATTTTTGTGTATAAAAATGGTAGGTTAAGGACATTAATTTCAAGAGAGACAATGAAAAATAAAATAAAAAGAGATGTAATTATAGGAATGCCAGAAGTTGTGACTTTTGGATGCAGGCTGAATACATTTGAATCTGAGTTGATAAAAGATTTAGCTGCTCAGGCAGATCTTAAGAATACCATTATATTTAATACATGTGCTGTGACTTCTGAGGCTGAACGTCAAGCGCGCCAAGCTATTAGAAAAATGCATAGAGAACAGCCAGACAAGACAATTATAGTTACAGGATGTGCAGCACAAATTCGTCCAGATATTTTTTCAGAAATTGAAGGAGTAAGTCATGTGATTGGCAATTATGAAAAAATGCAGGTAGATACATTTAGGAAATTAGCTGGCAAAAATAGGCAAGAAAGATCTGTTCAGGTGATGGATATTATGGAAGTCACAGAAACAACCCCTCACGTAGTTACGAGTTTTGATGGTAAAGCCCGAGCATATGTGGAAATACAAAATGGATGTGATCATCGCTGTACTTTTTGCACGATTCCTTTTGGACGAGGTAATAATCGTTCAACACCTATTGCTCATATTGTAAAGCAGATAAAACTACTACGGAATAACGGTTATCAAGAAATTGTGCTTACAGGTGTAGATATTACAGATTATGGTCAGAATTTGCCAGGCACTCCACATTTGGGTGATTTGGTACAGCGGATCTTGCGTAATGTCCCAGATCTAGAGCGCGTGCGACTCTCTTCTTTGGATCCTGTGGAAATAGATGATACTCTTTATGACTTAATTGGAAATGAGCCACGGTTATTACCTCATTTTCATTTAAGTGTACAAGCAGGAGATACTATGGTGCTTAAGCGTATGAAGCGTCGACATGTACGGGAAGATATATTAATTTGTGCAGAAAAAATTTATAAACGTCGGCCAGATGCTACACTTGGAGCTGATGTGATTGCTGGGTTTCCAACAGAAACAGACAAGATGTTTCAGACAACTTATGACCTTATCAAACAAGTAGGTTTTCGTTTTTTACATGTATTTCCATATAGCCAGCGGCCAGGTACGCCAGCAGAACGTATGCCACAGGTAAAAAAACCTATAATTAAACAACGAGCGGCAATGTTAAGAAAGTTAGGGGAGAATCTTAGGTCAGAATACTATGTAAAATGTGTTGGATCAACAGTAGAAGCCTTGGTAGAAAGTCTTCGTATTGCCCGTACAGATACTTATGGTAAAGTTGTTTTGGATAGAGATCAAATACCAGGCAATATTGTGAGGGCTAATATTACAGGATTTAATGGAGCTAATGAGATGCTAGGAAAAGTGGTTTAAATAAGACCTTCTATTCAAATGTTCTTTTATTCGCTTTCCAAAATATGATAGAGTGGGTATATAGTTCTTTTATACTTAATATTTTTGGATTTTTATCATGCGGTTACCTATTTTTGGATGTCTCGTTGCATTAATGTTATTATCAGCTTGCTCATCACCTAAACGGGGTTCTAACTGGAGCTGGGATAAACCATCACCTAAAGCAACCAAGCCAAAACCGCATTTTAAAGTGGGACGTTCTTATACTGTAAAGGGTTGTCGTTATCACCCAAAAGAAAGATATAGTTATAGAAAAGAGGGGATAGCTTCATGGTATGGACCAGGATTTCATGGTAGGTTAACAGCTAATGGAGAGGTTTTCGATATGAATAAAGTGTCAGCAGCTCATAAGACATTACAATTGCCTTGCATGGTTAAGGTGACTAATCTTCATAACGGTCGTATCTTGTTAATAAGAGTAAATGACCGGGGACCTTATCACCATAATCGTATTATAGATCTTTCAAAACGAGCGGCATATGAATTGGGTGTTTTGCGGAGAGGAACAGCACGTGTGCAGGTGGAGATTATGCCAGAGCACAGTCGAAAACTAACGCATTTAGCACGTAGAGGAAAATTCCCTGATCATGCACCAAGGCACTATGACTATAATGAATATGCGGTTAAATTAGCACTCAAGCCAGATCACATTAGAACAGTTGCATCGTTGAGAGAAGAAATTTTTTTTTCTCTCCAAATAAAAGGAATAGCATCACCGGAAAAAGCCTTGGATTATCAAGAGAAATTAGCTAAAGTAGGATGTGTTGGTATTAAGGAGTATGCTGTGAATGGACAGCGAAGTTTTGCTCTCCATATAGGGCCCTATCAAGATAAAATGGAAGCTGTTAAGATGGCTAGATACTTGAAAAATATGGGGCACAGTGTTGATCTTGTTAAGATTAAATAATTGAAAATTTATAAAAAAAAGAAAGAAATAGGCAAATGAAGAAAATGAAATTTTTTGTGCAAGGTGCTTTTTTTAGTTTTTATTTAGTAGCGATAGCAGTGATAGCTAATGCAATAAATGTTACGGCTAAGCAAGCTTTGCTTATAGATTTAAGTACAGATACAGTTTTGTATGAGAAAAATGCAGATGAACTTATGGATCCATCATCTATGAGCAAAATAATGTTAGTATATGATGTGCTTGAGCGATTGAAAGATGGACGTCTTAAACTAGAAGATACGTTTCTAGTGAGTGAAAAAGCATGGAGAAAAGGCGGGTCAAGTATGTTTGTTGAATTAGGCACTCAGGTAAGTATAGCAGATTTGTTAAAAGGTATTATTATTCAGTCAGGTAATGATGCTAGTATTGTTGTCGCTGAAGGATTATCGGGATCAGAAGAAGCTTATGCAGAATATCTTACAGAACGATCGCATGAGCTTGGTGCTAAAACAGCGACGTTTAAGAATGCTACAGGATGGCCAGTTCCAGGGCATAAAATGTCAGCTAGAGATCTGTCAATTATTGCACGCAGAACTATGGAAGATTTTCCAACGAAGTATAAACTTTACGCAGAAAAAAGTTTTACATACAACAAGATAAAGCAAGGTAATCGTAATCCATTGTTGTATGATACGTCTCTTCAAGCAAGTGGAATGAAAACAGGAGCTTCAGATGAGGGTGGTTTTGGATTAATAGGGTCTGTAGAGCAAGATGGTCGCCGTCTTTTATTTGTTATCAATGGGTGTTCTGATAAGAAAAAACGTGCTCAAGATGCCCGTACTTTGGTAAAATGGGGCCTTCGTGAATTTGTTAATGTAACGCTAGCTCAAGAAGGAAAAATACTTGGCAAAGTAGAGATCATTGATGGTCAGATGCGATTTATAGAAGTTATAGCTCCGCAAAATCTTGAGGCAACTATCCAGGCACGATATAAAAAATCAGCAAAACTTGAGATAACAATTGAACCGATTAAGGCTCCAATTTTTATTAATCAAGAGATAGGTGTAGCAACTTTAAATAAACCTAATGGAGAAGTATTGAAGACTTGGCCTCTTTACTCTAGGAAAAACGTAGAAAAGCTAGGGTTCTTTGGTCGTATATGGCAAAACGTTATGCGGCTCTTATTAGGATGAATAGGAATTAATACAAATGAAAGCGCCATTTATATCATTTGAAGGTGGTGAAGGTGGGGGGAAGTCTACGCAAATCCAATTACTAGCAAAGTACCTTCGAGAAAAGGGTCAAGATGTATGTATAACGCGTGAACCAGGTGGAACCCCAGGTGCGGAAGAGTTGCGTAATTTACTTTTAAATGGATCGCCAGACAGATGGGATGCATGGACAGAACTGATGCTTAATAGTGCTTCCCGGCGAGACCATATGATAAGAAAAGTAGTTCCTATGTGTAAAAAGGGTACATGGGTTGTTTCTGATAGATACGTAGATTCAAGTCGTGTTTATCAAGGACTTGTAGGTGGTGTTCCATTGGTAGATGTAGATCATTTGCAGTTTAGTATGTTAAAATTACCAAAGCCTGATTTAACTGTTCTATTAGATTTGTCTGTTGAGCAAGGAATGGAGCGGGTAAAAAAACGTCATATTCAAGTAGAAAATGTTGGTCAGAAAAAAGAGGATCGTTATGAAAAAAAAGGGCTATATTTTCATGAAAGAGTGAGAGATGCTTTTTTGCAGTTATCTGCTCTAGAGCCTGAACGTTTTATAGTTGTAAGGGCAGATCAATCAGTGGAAGATGTAGCTGTACAAATATGTGCAGAAGTAAATAGACGATGGTCGCTATAATGATTGATTTTTTAAAGGCCCCAAAAAATCAAGAAAGAGTTATAGGACATAGCTCTGCTTATGAAGCTTTAAAAAAAGCCCATGTGCAGAATCAACTCCACCATGCCTTGCTTCTTACGGGGGTAAAGGGGATAGGAAAAGCGACGCTAGCTTGGCAAATTGCTAAAGCATTATTGTGTGGAAAACCTAAGAGTCTCAAGGTAGACTTGAATCACCCTGATTTAGCATTAATTGCTGCTGGATCTCACCCTGATTTATTTATTCTGGAGGCTTCAGAGAATAATAGTATAGCAGCTCAGGATGTTAGATATTTGAAGAATTTTGTCTCTAAAACTCCTATGAGATCTACATGTAAGGTAGTGTTGATTGATAGTTTGGAGGCTTTAAATCGTTTTGGCCTTAATGCATTGTTAAAATCACTGGAAGAGCCTGTAGGAGAAGTTTATTTCTTTTTAATATGCCATGAAAGTAGAAGTTTACTACCAACTATTAGATCTCGCTGTCAGACTGTTTTTCTTTCCCCTTTGAATGATTTAGAACTAGAATGTTTTTCCTCTTTTTCTTCATTAGAACCGACTAAAAAAGCACTCATTTCTGGTCGACCAGGTATACTGTCGGCTTTTATTCAAGAAGAAACATTTGAGATGGCTTGGGATGAAATTATCCAGTCTTTTAAAACAATCCTTGAAAATGGTTATATATCTGTAGAAAAATTAAAAGAGTTAGCAGGAAAAATGAAAACTTATAGTTGGGCAAGGTATGGTATGGTGCATTTTCTAAGAAATGCCGTGCGATTAAGTTCTAATTTGCCAGCAGATGTTTTGCCAAATAAAATAAAAAAGTTGGTACAGGCTAAAGATCTTGCGACGTGGTTAAAAATGTGGGACAATTGGCAGCGTTTGGAACAAGAGGTAACGGCCCTATCTCTTAGCTGGAATGAGGCACTTTTAGTATTTTTCATGCCCCTTCAAGGAAAAATTAGAAAATAATAATAAAAACATGTTGATAACAAATCAAAAGGTGGCTAAACAATGTCAACAAATCAAAATTTTTTTTACGTTACAACACCTATCTATTATGTGAATGACAAGCCACATATTGGCCACGCATATACGACTATTGCCTGTGATGTTTTGGCGCGTTTCATGCATATGGATGGATATAATGTAAAGTTTCTTACTGGTACCGACGAACATGGTCAAAAAGTAGAGCAGTCAGCGGCTAATCAAAAAAAAACACCTCAAGACTTTACAGATGAAATCTCTCAAACATTTAGAACTTTGGCAGATAATTTAAATATTACCCATGATGATTTTATTCGCACTACAGAAAGTCGTCATAAGAAAGCCGTACAGCACTTATGGAGTGTTCTAAAAAGAAAAGGATATATATATCTTGGTAAGTATGCTGGATGGTATGCTGTGAGAGATGAAGCTTTTTATAAAGAAGAGGATGTTAAGGATGGAAAAGCACCAACAGGGGCACCAGTGGAGTGGGTGGAAGAATCTAGCTATTTTTTCAAGCTGTCATCCTTTGGTGATAAGCTTTTAGATTATTACGAGCAGCATCCAGATTTTGTAGCGCCTAAAGCACGTATGAATGAAGTTAAAAGCTTTGTTAAACGAGGCCTGGAAGATCTTTCTATTTCTCGTACAACTTTTTCTTGGGGGGTTCCTGTTCCAGATGACTCAGACCATATTGTGTATGTGTGGCTAGATGCTTTAACAAATTATATTTCAGCTTTGGGATATCCTGAAGACACAAAAGAAATGAAAGAATTATGGCCAACAGCTATACATATAGTAGGGAAAGATATTCTCCGGTTTCACGCTATCTTCTGGCCAGCTTTTTTGATGGCTGCTGATCTGCCTTTGCCAAAGAAAATTTATGCGCATGGTTGGTGGACAAATGAAGG
>JAJRRM010000087.1 GCA_024279475.1 Alphaproteobacteria bacterium
CTTTTTGTTTGTCATTTAAAAAATTTATAGCTGTAAAAGAATCTGTTTTTGTTATTTCTTGGTCTATTGTGCTCAAGTCTGTAACTACCCTATTATTTTTCATAAAATAGTTTTAGCCTATTTTTATCCGAAGTAAAAGCTTTTGCTTGATGAAAAAATCTAGAAGAATTTATTTTTGAAAAAATAGGAGTGCTTTATAATCTGTTCCTCCCATATTTTATCGAATATAAAATTAATATTGCAAGAGGTTAGATATAAAAAAGAAATAAATATTTCATCAAAAAGATATAGAGTAGCTCCTTAAGAAGGAAATAGATATTAAGTTGTGAAAGAAATAACAAAAATATAATTAAGATTATACTGCTTATTTCTAGATAATTACTTCTGTCTAAGTGTTGGAAAAGCTATAATATCACGGATGCTTAGAGTATTGGTTAAAAGCATAACTAAACGGTCTATACCTATACCCAGCCCCCCTGTTGGAGGCATGCCATAGTCCAATGCATTCAAAAAACTTTCATCCATACATTGAGCCTCTTCATCTCCATCTTCTCCAGCTTTTACCTGTGCTTCAAAGCGTTTTCGTTGCTCTTCAGGGTCATTTAACTCAGAAAAAGCATTAGCGAGCTCGAAGCCCAAAACAAACGTTTCAAAACGTTCTGAAAGCAAAGGGTTATTACGATGTACTTTTGCTAGAGGAGAAATATCTAGCGGCATATCTATCACATGTACAGGGTTTAATATAGTTGGCTCTACCTTTTCGCTAAATATTTTTTCAATAGTATTACCCCAAAGAGTTCCTTTTTCTACCTCTATGCCTAACTCTTTAGCTTTTATGCGAGCTGCTTCTGCATCTAAACTCAAGAAGTCTACATTTGTACAGTCTTGCACTAAATGACACATGGATTTACGAGGCCAAGGAGTTGAAAAATCTATTTCTTTATCCCCATATTTAATCTGCATAGTCCCGTGTATTTTTTTTACAAGGAAGGTTATGAGTTCTTCTGTAATATCCATCATATCATTATAATCTTTATATGCTGCATAAAGTTCAACAGATGTAAACTCAGGGTTATGGCGTGTTGATATACCTTCGTTTCTAAAGCATCTATTAATCTCAAAAATTTTATCAGAGAGCCCGCCAACAATTAGTTTTTTTAAATAAAGCTCTGGAGCAATGCGTAAATAAAGTTCGCAATCCAAAGTGTTATGATAAGTTACAAATGGTTTAGCTGTAGCTCCACCAGGAATAGGATGCAACATCGGCGTCTCTACTTCCAAATAGCCCTTATTTGTTAAAAACTGGCGTATGTCGTGAATAATTTGTGAGCGCAAACGTAGTTTATCACGAGATTCTTCATTCATAATCAAATCAAGATACCTCTGACGATAACGAGTTTCTTGATCTGTTAAGCCATGATATTTTTCTGGCAGTGGTAGAAGAGTTTTACTTAGAACTTCTAGTTTTTCAATATTTACCGTAAGCTGCCCTCTTGGTGTTCTCCTCATTTTTCCTTCAACGCCAATGATATCACCAATATCCAGTAATTTTAAAATATCAGTCATACCTGGCGCTAAGAAATCTTTATGGCCAAACAACTGTATTTTTCCAGTACTATCCTTAATATCAATAAACATACCACTGTTTCGAATAGACATAATTCTTCCAGCTAAGCTTACTATATCTTCTGTTTTTTCTCCATTTACTAGGTAATTATATTTTTCTGCTATTTCTTGAGACATATGAGAAGCATTAAATTTATAGGGGTAAGGTTCAAAACCTAACGCTCTTAATTTATGGCACTTCTCCAAGCGAGTTTGGCGGTAAATATTCTCTTTTTCTAGCTCTTGAGTTTGTTTTTTTTGCACTTTTTTATCCTGTGCCATTTTTCAAAATCCTTTTATTTTTTAAAATCTTTACTATTTTTTATGTAGGATGTTTTTTTAAGAAGCTGTTCCACCAACAGTCATGCTATCGATGAGAACTGTTGGTTGTCCTACATTTACTGGCACAGATTGGCCGTTCTTACCACAATGACCACTGCCCGTATCTAATTCTAGGTTATTTCCAACCATTTTTACTTTTGTCATAATATCAGGTCCATTACCAACCAAAGTAGCTCCCTTTATAGGTGTTGTTATTTGGCCATTTTCTATCATATAAGCTTCTGTTGTAGAAAATACAAAATTACCGTTAACAATATCTACTTGGCCACCAGAGAAATCAACAGCATAAATACCACGATTAACTGAGGAAATAATTTTTTCAGGATCATGTTTGCCTCCTAACATAAAAGTACTAGTCATACGCGGCATAGGGAGATGTGCATAGCTTTCTCGGCGACAATTGCCTGTTGGCATTTGTCCCATAAGGCGTGCATTCATGCGATCTTGCATATAGCCTTTTAATATACCATTTTCAATCAGGACATTGCGTTGAGTCGGCGTTCCTTCATCATCTATATTAAGAGTTCCCCACTTGTCCTGTAGTGTTCCATCATCTACAACTGAAACGCAATCTGCTGCTACCTTTTCTCCAATGCGGTTAGAAAAAACTGAAAGATTTTTGCGGTTAAAATCTCCTTCCAAACCATGCCCTATAGCTTCATGTAGTAATGTTCCTGGTTCGCCTGGGCCAAGAACAACAGGCATAACTCCTGCTGGTGCTGCAATAGCTTCTTGATTTAGTAGAGATTTACGTAAAGCCTCATCTACATAACTTTTCCAATTACCTTCCTCTAGGAAGCTGTCATATGTTCCGCGCAAACCTTTTCTGCAGCAACCATACTCTAATCGATCACCTTTTTTTGTTACAATATTAATGGACAGCATAGCTATTGGACGAATGTCCTCAGCCCAGTATCCATCAGGACGCATAATACCTATAGCTTGCCATTTTCCTCTCAAGCTAATAGTAACTTGCTCTATACTAGAATTTTTTGCTCGAGCATATCTATTTATCTCTTGTAAAAGGCGTATTTTTTTATCAAAATCAACTAAATTTATAGGATTTCTCTTTGTATAAAAAGAGTGATTAGTTTTTTTTGGGAAAATATTTTTAATACCCTCGTATCCCTGGCGTACTGCTTGAACTGTTTGGCAGGCTTTTTCCAAGGCTGTTTCAGAAACATCAGCACTATGAGCATACCCTTGACGATCTTGTACAACACTACGTAAACCAAACCCTTTACTAATATCGAAGCTAGATGTCTTGATGCACCCATCTTCAAAAACAAAGCTTTCACTTTGTGTGAATTCTAAATACAATTCACCATCATCTGTTTTCTCAAGACCCTTTTTGACTATACGCTCTGTAGCTGCACGGTCTAATATATTTTTTTCAAAAAATAATTCGTGGGCTGAGGGAGTCTGATAAAGGGCCTTTAAATTAGTTGTGTCTTTTGTCATGAATATCCTTTGCATGTCATTAGATTGGCATTGAATGCGTTTTTCGTATTTTCACTTTGGATATCTATAGAGATATGCTATGTATTTATGTAACATAATGGCTGTAAAAACAAGTACCAAGTATAAAGAAATCATGCAGAATAGAAAGATTCCTATTATAAAAAAAGTAAGAGGTGTTCTATTAATTTTTTCCTTATATTTAAGCTGTTTTTTGACTCCAAATTCTTTTGCAGATGGTATACCACACCGTTGGCAAATTGGCTTGCAAAAAGCACAGTCTCCTGTTATGCATCAAATAACTATTTTTCATGATTTTCTTCTATGGATTCAAGCTATTGTTGCTGCAGTAGTGGCTGGTTTACTAGCCTATATTCTTTATCGTTTTCGCACATCTAAAAATAAAAACCCATCAAAAAAAGCGCATAATACAGGCTTAGAAATAGCGTGGACTTTAATACCTTTGGTACTTATTCTTTACATGATGTACCCTTCTTTAAAATTAATATATTTTATGGATGTTGTACCTAAGTCTGAAATGACTCTAAAGGCTGTGGGCCATCAGTGGTACTGGTCTTATGAATATCCCGACCAAGAGGATATTAGCTTTGACAGCTATATGATTAAAGAAAAAGATCTTAAACCAGGACAAGTGCGTCTCCTTTCTACAGATAATCCTGTATATTTACCTATTGCTACAACTATCCGTATCCTTACAACATCAGCTGATGTTATTCACAGTTGGACACTTCCCTCTTTGGGTATAAAAAAAGATTCTGTGCCAGGAAGACTTAATGAAGTATGGTTACGCATTAATAAAGAAGGCACCTATTTTGGTCAATGTTCAGAGCTCTGTGGGCCTGGGCATGCTTTTATGCCTATTGAGATAAGAGCAGTATCACCAAAAGATTTTGAAAAATGGGTTAAAGAAAAAAAGAAGAAATAACAGCTTAAGTATATTTAAAAATTTAGAGAGTAAAATCATGACTGATATAGTACAAATAAGTGTAAATAGTGAAGACTTAAATCCCAGTAGAGAAAACACCCCCAAAGGGTGGCGTCGCTGGTTGTTTTCCACAAATCATAGAGATATAGGATCATTATATCTTATTTTTTCTATTTCTAGCGGTCTTTTAGGGGGCCTCCTATCTTTTATTATACGTCTTCAGCTTATGGAACCTGGCAGCCTTGTTCTTGGAGACAACTATCAACTTTATAACGTCATTATTACCATGCATGGACTTTTAATGATCTTTTTTATGATTATGCCAGGACTCATTGGTGGTTTTGGAAACTGGTTTGTTCCTATTATGATTGGCTCGCCAGATATGGCTTTTCCTCGCCTTAATAACATTAGCTTCTGGCTTCTAATTCCCTCTATGCTGTTAATGATTCTTGCTTTTTTTGTAGATGTGGGAGCTGGTACAGGTTGGACATTTTACCCTCCTTTGAGCGGAAAATCTTTTGGCCAAAGTGGTATGTCTGTAGATTTTATGCTTTTAGCTCTGCATTTGGCTGGGGCTTCTTCTTTGTTGGGAGCTATCAATTTTATTACAACTATCTTTAATATGCGCTGTCCTGGCATGACATTTCATAAGATGCCTTTATTTGTTTGGGCTATGCTAGTTACGTCTTTTCTACTATTATTAGCTGTGCCTGTTTTAGCAGGAGGCATAACGATGCTTATTACAGATCGCAATTTTTCTACCGCTTTTTTTGCACCAGAGCACGGAGGGGATCCTATTCTATTCCAACATTTATTCTGGTTTTTTGGTCACCCAGAAGTTTATATCATGATTCTTCCAGCTTTTGGTATTGTATCACAAGTTATCTCAACTTTTTCTAAAAAACCTATTTTTGGCTATTTAGGGATGGTTTACGCTATGATATCAATAGGTGTAATAGGTTTTGTTGTTTGGGCTCACCACATGTTTACAGTGGGTCTTAGTGTAGATTTGAATGCTTACTTTACTATAGCCACTCTGATCATTACTATACCTACAGGCATTAAAGTATTTAGTTGGCTAGCTACTATGTGGGGAGGAAGCATTGATTTAAAAACACCGATGCTATTTGCTACAGGGTTTATTTTTGTTTTTACTATAGGTGGCCTAACAGGCGTTGTACTAGCTAACGCGGGCACAGATATAGTTCTCCATGATACTTATTATGTTGTGGGGCATTTTCATTATGTTTTATCTATGGGAGCTTTATTTGGCTTGTTTTCAGGCTTTTATTATTGGATTGGAAAAATGTCTGGTTATATGTATTCAGAAAATCTAGGAAAAATTCATTTCTGGCTTACTTTCATTGGCGTAAACTTTGTGTTTTTCCCTATGCATTTTATGGGGCTTTCCGGTATGCCTAGGCGTATTCCTGACTATCCAGACGCTTTTTCTCCATGGAACTTTATAGCTTCTATGGGAGCTTTTGTTACAGCTCTTGGCACGCTTATATTTTTCTATATCTTGTGGAAGGCATTTAGAGAAAAAAAGAAAGCCCCAGCTAATCCTTGGGGAGAAGGGGCTACAACACTAGAGTGGAAAATTTCATCACCGCCTGCTTACCATACATTTAGCCATTTGCCAAAGGTAAAAGAATGAGAAAAAGTATACCTCCCAAAAAAACAAAAACTTTTTCTTCTTATACAAACGAAGCAAAGCCTATTGATTATTTCCAGCTATTAAAGCCTCGTGTTATGTTCCTTGTTATATTTACAGCTCTAATTTCCATAATTATAGCACCTGGGAATCTACACCCTTATTTAAAACTTTTATCCTTGCTTGCAATTGCAATTGGATCTGGTGCGGCTGGATGCTTAAATATGTGGTACGAACGCTTTACAGATATGCTTATGGTACGCACGGCCACAAGGCCTTTACCAAAAAAACTTATACAAGCAGAGAATGCTTTGGCTTTTGGCAGCATCCTAAGTGTTGCTTCTATTATTCTCTTGGGAATGGCATCTAATATATGGTCAGCTTTATGGCTTACCTTTACTATTTTTTTCTACGTGATTATTTATACAATCATTTTAAAACCCCGCACGTCTTATAATATTATAATAGGAGGTGCTGCTGGCGCCCTTCCTCCTGTGATTGCTTGGCAAGCTGTTGCACCTGGATGGTATCTTATGCCCTGGTTAATGTTTGCTATTATCTTTTTTTGGACGCCACCACATTTTTGGTCTTTAAGCCTCCTTAAAGCAAAAGAGTATGAAAAAGCAAATATACCAGTTCTTCCAAACACTCATGGTGAAGCTTCAACTAGGAAATATATATTATTATACACCCTTTTAACCGTACTTACGTCTTTAAGTCCTGTATATTTTGGATTATTAGGTAATTTTTATATAATTACTGCCAGTATAGCAGGTGCGGTTTTATTTTATTATGCTTGTCGCTTATATATGAATAAATTTGGTCCCATGAACTTTTTTTACCTAACTATATTTTATCTTTTCTGGATATTCCTAAGTATAGCTATTGATAACTTTATATAGAGGATCCTTTTATGAATAAAAAACTCCCCCGTAAAAATCTTTCTGCTCTCCGTCAAAAAAATTTAGCAGTTTTCTTCTTATTGCTTCTTTTTATAGTACTAGTATTTGGCTTAGCTATTGTGCGTATGGGAGATTATTAAATATTGTACCATGCTTACCAAACAAAAAAAATCAAATAAAAGCACAGCTATTTTTCTATCTGTTCTGGCTATGAGCATGTTGGCTCTAGCTTATGCTAGTGTACCTATATATCGTATTTTTTGCCAAGTAACAGGGTATGGCGGTACTACACAAGTAGCAATTAGAGCTCCAGGAGCTGTGGGGAATAAATATATAACAGTGCGTTTTAATGCTGATGTGAGCAAAAAACTACCTTGGGAATTTTATCCACTTCAAAAAGAAATGAAAGTTCTACCTGGAGAGCCTTCTTTTGCTATGTATCGCTCTATTAACAAGACAGATAGGCCCATATCTGGCATGGCTACATACAATGTAACTCCTAATAAAACAGGGCTATATTTTAATAAAATTGAGTGTTTTTGTTTTATTAGACAAACACTGCAGCCCCATCAAACAATAGACATGCCAGTAATGTTTTATATAGATCCTTCTATGCTAGACGATGAAAGTGCAAAAGACATAGAAACAATAACTTTATCTTATACATTTTTTGAGTATACTGATGAATATTAGAATTAAGAATAAAATTTATTCAAAAAAAAGGAAAACTATAGTGAAGAATACATTTAATATTTCTTTCTTCTTAACAGGAGTTCTTGCTCTATCTTTATATCATTTTTCTTTTGCTAACCAATCTTCATCAGGCCCGGTTCATGCTCTTTCTTTCCATGATACCCCCAAATATGCAGATAATTTTGAGCATTATAATTTTGCCTCACCTAATGCAAAAAAAGGTGATGAATTGCGCCTTATTTCTATTGGCACTTTTGATTGTATTAATAAAACATACAAATGCACTAAGGTAGATGGCTTAAACCTCATACAAGACTCTCTCATGAGCCGGTCTTTGGATGAACCTTTTAGCCTTTATACTCTTGTAGCAGAGAAAGCAACCCTTTCTAATGATTATTCTTGGATTGAATTTAAAATAAACCCTAAAGCGAAATGGCATGATGGTTCATCTATAACGCCTGAAGATGTTATTTTTTCTCTAGAAATTCAGTCTGAAAAAGGCTTTCCTTTTCTACAATCTATTTATTCCCAAGTGGAAAAAGTAGAAAAAACAGCAAAAGATACTGTTAAGTTTACTTTCAAAAAAGGAATTGATGGATACAATAGAGAGCTCCCTCTTATTATTTGCATGATGGGGCTTTACTCTAAAAAATATTATACAGAAAATATTCTTGAATTTGATAAACCTACTCTTATTCCTTTTTTAACAAGCGGGCCATATAGGATTAAAAAAACAGAACCAGGGCGTTATATTATCTATGAACGTGTACCGCATTACTGGGCGAAAAATTTACCTGTAAATATAGGCAGATATAATTTTGATACAGTTAGGTATGATTATTATCGTGATAGCAATGCTGCTTTTCAAGCTTTTAAATCGGGGAATCATGACATCTATAGAGAACTTTCTCCTCAGAATTGGAACCGTAATCACAAAGGTCTTAACTATGATAAAGGACTTATTAAGAAAATTGAGCTAGAAAATAATCAACCTGTAGGACTTAGGGGCTTTTCTTTTAATACACGTAACACTCTTTTCCAAGACAAACGTGTGAGACAAGCTATCATTCTTGCTTTTGATAGAAGCTTTATTACAAAATCTATTCTACCTGGGTTTAAACCAAATAATAGCTATTTTGATAATACAGATTTAGCTGCTCCAGAGGTTGTAACACCTGAAGAAATAGCTCTCTTAAAAGAGATAGCTCCAGAAATAAATGCTTTGAAGCTAACTAATCATGCTAAGAATGCCTACAAACAAAATACACGTCAAAATAGAAGGCAGGCAATAGCTTTGCTTAAACAGGCTGGCTGGAACCTTAAAAAAGGTATCCTAACGAATGATAAAACAGGTAATATTTTTGAATTTGAATTAGTTGTATCTGGGCAAGATCAACAGAAAATAGCCCTAGCTTTTGCTCGTAATATGAAAAATATAGGCATTAAAGCTAGTGTTGTTTTAGTTGATGCTGCACAGTATGAACACCGTAAACAAAGCCGTTCCTATGATATGTTAGCAAGCTGGTGGGCAACATCTCTCTCTCCAGGTAGAGAACTTCAACATTATTGGTCTTGTTCCGCAAAAGATAATTCAGGTAGCCGTAATTATCCTGGTATTTGCTCAACTGTATCTGATATATTAATTGAGAGTGTTTCAAAATCAATATCACGAAAAAAGCTACGTACAATTACCCATGCTTTGGATCGTATTCTTATGAATGAAGCCTATTTAGTACCTTTATTTTTTAATCCAAAGGTTGCTATAGCTATGAGCCAAAAAATTCACTATAAAAATTCTACAACAAACCCTATGAAAGACTCTCATTTTTGGTGGTCAACCGTAATTAAAAATAGTAGCCTTAAGCCTAGTAGTTTTACTAAAAAAACGAAATAAAGAGCTATACAAACTATGGCAGCCTCTAAACAACATGCTTATCATTTGGTTCAATTAAGCCCTTGGCCTATTGTTAGCTCTTTATCTGCTTTTGTTATTATGGTTGGGCTAGTTTTATTTATGCATGAGTTTACATCCATTGTGCTTATTATGGGGATCCTTTCAATATTAGCCTGCTCTTTTGGGTGGTTTAAAGACATTATACATGAAGCTGAGTATGAGAAAGAGCATACTGTTATTGTTCAAAGAGGCTTACGTATAGGCATGGTTCTTTTCATCGTGTCAGAAATTATGTTTTTTGCTTCATTTTTTTGGGCATATTTTAATTTTAGCCTTTTTCCCAATGATATTATTGGGAATATTTGGCCGCCTAAAGATATAGAGCTTATATCTACTTTTCGATTACCTTTTTTAAATACTCTTCTACTTCTCCTTTCAGGAACTACCATTACGTGGTCTCATCAGGCACTCCTAGAGAATAATCGTCTTGGCTTTAAGCGTGGTCTTTGGTTGACAGTAGCTCTAGGGTTTATATTTCTATCCATTCAAGCTTTTGAATATAGTCATACAACTATTGCTTTTAGAGATAATATTTATGGCTCTATTTTTTTTATGTCCACAGGCTTTCACGGCTTTCATGTTCTTATTGGATCTATCATTCTACTCGTTTGCTTTTTACGAGCAATAAAGGGGCATTTTACGAAAAATCATCATGTAGGATTTGAGATAGGTGCTTGGTATTGGCATTTTGTAGATGTAGTTTGGCTATTCCTTTTTGTGTGGATTTATTGGTGGGGAAATTCTTGAAAAATGTTAAAAATAAGACAGCACAAAATAAATTTTTTTATGGCTTCTACTTTACAACTCTTTTATTTTCTGTCCTTTTTGCTTTTTTATCTCTTTGGCAATTTAACCGCTTGCAATGGAAAGAAGAACTTATTGCTACGCGTCAAGCTTTACTAGAGGCTCCTTCTGTACTTTTGCCTAACATTGTATCTATGTCGGACCCCCTCCCCCCTTCTTTCTTTCTTCAACAATATCATGTTAAAGGTCTTTTTAAAGAACATTCACTTTTATTTGTAGACTCTGTAGCTCCAGAGTCCTTTAGAAAAAAGAACCCCAACAAGTCGCCCATAGGATACAAAGTTTTTGGGTTGTTTGAAACCACTAAGAAAATTCTTCTTGCAACAGAGTTGGGGTGGATACCTGAAAAAGAAAAATTTACTTATAATTTGCCTAAAAAATCTATCACTTTTCTGCTTCAAGCCAAAAGAAACCCAGAAAAACATTGGTGGCAGAGTAGCCCCTATTTCATAACAGATAATATTTTATCACGGATATCTATTAAACTTATGGCTCAACGCTGGCGCCCCATTATTTCTTCTTATTATTTTAAAGTCACTAAAATATCAAGTTTTTCTTCTGCTTGGCCAACCATAGACAACCAAGTGATTGATCTACCCAATAATCATCTTAGCTATGCTCTAACATGGCTTTTTCTTAGTCTTATCATAGCTTATATGGCAATTATGCACTTCAAAAAATCCCGGGCTTTTTCTTAAATCCAATAGTCCTAATTTTTACTCCCGCATGCAAAAAAGCTAAGAAAAATAATAATTTTAAAGTATTATGTTTTCTGCGAGTTTAAATTCTTACTTGAAATCCTCAAAAAAATCACTATATATAGCATAGATGTTTTTAACGACGTGTATCGTGTATTTTTATATTTATTTTGGAGATTATTAGTGTTTAAGAAAATTTCTGTATTAGCCTCTGTTTTAATATTTTTCTCATCGTTATGCTGTGCGATGTACTCTGAGGATGGAGAAGATGAGAAAACATATTCTGCTCGAGCAACTTCTATAGCAGCTACGGTAAAATTAGCTTCCTCCCGACTTGAAGGAGTTAACCCAGGAGATATCCTAAAAATTGCGGTAGATATGGCAGATACCGGAAAATCTTTGAAAATAGCCTTGAAAGAGCGTATAGGCCTACAACTTTATTTAGATATAGATTTC
>JAJRRM010000088.1 GCA_024279475.1 Alphaproteobacteria bacterium
ATTTAGCTTATTTAAAAAACCTTAGAAAAAAATCACCCTTACCTTTTATAGCTATTATCTATCAATCTAAGAAGCTTGATGTAGTATATTGGCTAAAAAAAAACAAGATAACCAATTTATTCAATCAAATAGTTTTAGATCCCAAAGGTATAGGTATGATTAATATGGGGGTGCAATCTTTGCCAGAAATATTTGTTGTAGATAAAAAGGGTCAAGTTATTTACCATAAGAAAGATGTTTTAGGAAAGGTAGATAAATGAAAAATTTATGGTTAAGTTTTTTAGTAATTTTTCTGTCTGTACAACAAGCATTTTCTATAACAGCAGTTAAGTTGCAGGCTGAAAAATTATACGCACTTATTCGTTGTCCTTCTTGTGATTTTCAAAGCATTTCAGAATCTGAAGCGCTTATAGCTCAAGATTTACGTACTTATATCTTAGAGTCATTAGAAAGCGGAAATTCTCAGGAGAAAATCATAGAATTTCTGATAGACAGGTATGGTGCAGCGATATATATGGATCCATTTATGTCTTGGGAATCAATTCTTTTGTGGATTTTGCCACTTTTTCTTTTTTTTGCTCTATTAATTTGGTATAGCTTAACAAGAAAGTTAGCAATTAGAAAACTTAAATAAGGAATTTTTTTTGGAACAACTATTTTACGATTATGGATATACCTTTCTCATTATTGCAGCTCTTATTGAGGGGGAGATTTTTTTGCTCATAGCTGGCAGTATGGCATATCATGGATATTTTCAACTACCTATAGTTATGCTTTTTTCTTTTGTAGGAGCTGTTATTCATGACCAGTCGCTATATTGGGTAGGCTATTTTGGTGGTGAGCATATTTTAAAACGCTTTCCTAGTTTGAAGAAAAAATCGGATAAAGCGCGAAAATTAATGAAAAAACACAATACCGCACTCATATTAGGATTTAGATTTGTGTATGGTATTAGAACTATTACGCCGATCATTGTTGGTATATCAGGTGTTCCTCAAAAGAAGTATGCACTCCTAACTTTTCCTGCAGCAGCCGTTTGGGCTATTGTAATAAGCTGTCTGGGATATTATTTTGCTGAGATGGTGGAAGTTATTCAAGCTAAATTTGAAAATGGCCAAAAAATAATAGGGATTATTATTTTAGCTGTGGTGATTTTGGGATTAGCTATTTATTTTTTGACAAAAAAAGGTGCTAAAAAAGAAAATAAAACAAAAAAATAGAATATAAATAGGAGTTTTCTTTGCCCAAAATTTTTTTTATTACATGGCATGAGTTTCACCGTGATGCTCAAGCGCTCGTTTGGAACTTACCAGATAGGTCTTGGAAAGGAATTGTAGCCGTTACGCGAGGAGGACTTGTTCCAGCAGCCATATTAGCTCGAAATTTAGATATTAAGCTCATAGAGACTGTTTGTGTCTCAAGCTATGATGATAGGACAGATACACAAGCTAAGGCTACTATATTGAAAGGCCTTCCAGAGGGAGACGATGGTGAGGGGTGGCTTGTTGTAGATGATCTTATTGATACAGGCCATACAGTACAAATTATTCGTAAAATGTTTCCAAAAGCATATTATGCAACTGTTTATGCTAAGAGCAAGGGGAAAAAATATGTTGATAGTTATGTGTCAGAAGTGAACGCATGGATTGTCTTTCCTTGGGAAGAGGAGGCCCCAGAAAGGCTTTTTTCTCTATCATAAAAGATGAGAAAGTGCTTGATTTTCACTCTGAAATTATGTAAACCTGTCTCCATGCTAAAGTGTGTCCCTATCGTCTAGCGGCCTAGGATATCGCCCTTTCACGGCGAAGACACGGGTTCGACTCCCGTTGGGGATACCATTTTTAAAGCGAAGGATACTTTCTTATAAATTTATTTCCCTATAAACGAAAAAATCATACCATTTGTGTGTGCATTGGCTTCTTTAAGACAGACATATAGAGGATCTCCTAAAGTGAAACTATGCTTATCCCCTTGCAAACAAGGGCTCGTATTTAACAAGCGGTAGACATCAGGAGGTAAATAAGATTTTGGCATAAACCCTTCGGCACCATTTTCATCTAACTCTATAAAAAGGCCTGCCATGTTAACGCCAGATATGTGCGCTTGAAATTGAGTACCAATTTTGTTTTCCATATAAGATATAGTATAGCGACTAAGCGTATTGCGTTCAGCAGATTTAGCTGTACGTTCTGTATTGGATATATGGTTTCCTACAGTTTCTAAGGCATCCAAAGTTGGCGTTGTTTCCCATCCGCCCTCACCTAGATTTAGAGCTGTGATAAGAGACCTATGCACTACTAGATCAGCATATCTACGAATAGGGGAAGTAAAATGAGCATAATGCTTTAAACTTAAGCCAAAGTGACCACTGTTGCCTGGATGATAAGCTGCTTGAGATTGAGTACGTAAAACCATGCTTTGTACTAAAAATTTTGTTGGATGATCTTTTGTTTCTTCTAGAATTGTATTAAAGAATCCTGAATTTTGCTTATATGTGGCTTTTACTTGAATACCTATAGCCTTTAAGGCGTTCAATAATATAGTCATTTTTTCTGGATTTGGTTTTTCATGAATGCGGAAAAGAGAAGGCATTTTCTTATCTTCTAAGGCCCTTGCTGCTGCCACATTAGCTAGAATCATCATTTCTTCGATTAGCTTATGGCTATCAAAGCGTTGTCGAGATCTAATCTCTCTAACATTCCCTTGTTTGTTGAATATAATTTGGCGCTCTTCTAGTTCTAGTTCTAGGGTTCCCCTGCGAAGTCGATCATGTTTTAGGCAGTTATAAGCACAAAAAAGAGGTTCTATTAGCTTCCAAATTTCAGGATCTGCTTCTGGGGCATTATAAACTTGTTGAACTTTATTATACGTTAAGCGTGCATGAGATTTTATCAAAGCCCTAGTAAATCGATAATTTAATAAATTTCCTTGTTCATCAATCCACATATGAACAGCTAAGCTACCACGATCTTCATTTGGCTTAAGGGAGCACATGCCATTAGAAAGATATTCAGGGAGCATAGGTACAACTAGATCTGGAAAATAAACAGAATTACCGCGTTCATAAGCTTCTCTGTCTAGCACATTATCTGGGCGCACGTAGTAGGCAACATCAGCAATAGCTACGATAATATGCCATCCTTGTTTTGTTTTTTTTGCCCAAACAGCGTCGTCAAAATCTTTTGCATCTTCTCCATCAATAGTAACAAAAGAAAGACCTCGCAAGTCTTCTCTATTGCCCAGAGGGGGCAGCTTCGCTTCTTCAGCCAAATGAGTGGCTTTTGGAGAAAATTTATAGGGAATTTCAGATTGATAAACTTCTATAAGGCTAATGAATTTTGGATCTGATATATTCCCTCGTTTTTTTACGATAGAAACAATACCGCCGGATCTACCATAGTCACGTAAAACAGAGGCTTCAACTAGATCTCCCGGAGCAGCTTTTATAGTATTTTTTGATATTTGATAGCTGCGAGCTAAGCGCCTATCTACGGGAGAAAGGTTCATTTTTTTCCCTACTTTTTTAACAATACCCATAATAGTTTTAGGGAAACAGAGATTTTCATTGAATTTTTTAAGAACTTTGGCTTTATAGATATTTTTCTTTATCAGCCCTTGACATAAAACAAGTGCTTTTTCAAACACCTGCAAGTTAACCCTATTTGATGGATTTATATGTAACTCATAGAAAGAAAGTTTGTTATCTACAGGTTTGGCAATAATAAGGTTATGCTCTTTCTTTGTGACGATAACTTTTACAATTTGTGGGAGTTCATCTCGTTTTTCTTCTTTTAACTTTCTGAGAAAATGTTTTTTTTCGCCGTCTATTGTTTTTGAGAAATCACTTAGTTCTTCATACTCGAGAAGTAAATGTTTAAAAGCATTTTTATCTCTTGCTCTAATATGAAAAAATCGGAGGATTTCACGAAAAGAGGGAGGAGCATCTAAATTTTCGATATAATTTTTAAGGTCTTTAAGGGAGGGGAGAGACTGTGAAGATTTTAGTTCACGTTGAGTGTTCTTTTTTTTTCTAGAAGGCAGTTTTCTTTTCTTTTTAGGGTCTTTAGTGCTCATGTTAAGTCCTTTATAGGCAAGTTAAATCTTACTTTTTTGTGGACTTCTTGATAGGTCGCCCGCTTTTTTTGGGAGCTTTCTTTTTATCCTCTCTTTTTTCCTCTAAGAGAGTTAAGGCTCTATTTGCTCCTATTGAAATAACATCTTCATCCTTAGGTAAAGAGTAGAAAGTATTTTCTACTTTTAAGTAGGGGCCAAACCTACCAATACCAGCGTAAACAATCTGACCAGTTTCTGGGTCTATAGTGACTTCACGAGGGAGAGCTAGAAGAGAGTTTGCTTGTTCTAGAGTGAAATTATTGGCATCATAGTTGCGAGGGATTCCTGCGCGTTTTGGCTTCGTTTTTTTCTTTTTTGTATCATTGGGGTCTTCCGACTGTACATAAACACCATAGGGGCCTTTCCGAATCGTTACTTCATGACCATCTTCTGTCGTGCCAAGCATTTTTGGCCAAGGGCTACTAGCCTCTTCTTTCATTGCTTCCTCTGCTTCAGATCCATCTGTATCAGACAAGGTGCGTGTGTAGTTACAATTGGGGTAATTTTCACAGCCAATAAAGGCTCCAAATTTACCAACTTTCAGAGATAGATTGTGTGATTTGCATTTAGGACATGTTTTATTAGCAGGCGTATCTGTATCTTCCGAAGGCCAAAGAAAGGGAGCTAGAATATCCGTTAAAGCATCCAAGACATCAGAAATTTTGAGTTCTTTCGCTTCTTCCAGGTCTTTATCTAAAGATTTCCAAAATTCATAGAGAACTTTCTTCCACTGCATATTGCCATTGGAGATATCATCTAATTTATCTTCTAAATCTGCCGTAAAAGAATATTGGACAAACTGGTTAAAGTAGCTTTCTAAGAAAGCGGTAACAACGCGGCCGCGACCTTCAGGAATAAAGCGTTTATTTTCTAGCTTTACATATTGACGATCTATTAAAACTTTAATGATATTGGAATATGTAGATGGACGGCCAATACCTAGCTCTTCCATTTTTTTAACCAAGGAAGCTTCTGTATAGCGTGGAGGAGGTTGAGTGAAATGTTGATCTGTACGGTCCTTAAGTTTTTTTGCTATTTCTCCTTTTTTTAAAGGAGGCAAGGTTCCTTCTTCTACTTCCTCTTCGTCCTTACTTTCTTTATAAAGCTTCAAAAACCCATCAAAGGTAAGTGTAGAACCATTTGCAGCTAATATAGCGTAATTATCAGGAGATATAAGATCTGCGCGTACTTGTTCGAGCTCAGCTGGGGCCATTTGACTTGCCACGGCACGTTTCCAAATAAGCGTATAGAGTTTTAACTGGTTAGAGTCTAAAAATGTTGCTGCTTTTTCAGGGGAAAGGCTAAAGTCAGTGGGGCGAACAGCTTCGTGAGCTTCTTGGGCATTTTTAGCCTTAGATTTAAACATTCGAGCTGAGTCAGGAACGTATTCCCTCCCCCAAGTGTTCTTAATCATAGAACGGGCTGCTTCCACAGCATGTACAGACATATTAACATTGTCTGTACGCATATAGGTTATAATACCAATTGTTTGAGCTCCAATTTTTATGCCCTCATACAATTTTTGAGCAACACTCATTGTTTTATAAGTTGGGAAGCCCATCTTTCTGGCAGCTTCTTGCTGAAGCGTAGAAGTTGTAAAAGGGGCACTTGGTTGGCGTTTTTGATGTTTTTTCTCTAATTTAGCTACAGTATAGTCTTTATATCCTTTAAGGCGCTCTAAAATTTTCTCAGCTTCAGTTTTTGTCTTCCATTGAAATTTTTCTACCTTTTTTCCCTCAATAGCAGTTAGGCGGGCTTCAAACGTTTTAGAACTAAGAGATTGAAGAAGAACATGTAGTGACCAATATTCTTGGGACCTAAAAAGTTCGATTTCATTTTCTCTTTTAGCAATAAGGCGCAATGCTACGGATTGAACGCGTCCAGCAGAACGACTACCAGGTAGTTTGCGCCATAAAATAGGAGAAAGAGAAAAACCAACCAAGTAATCCAAAGCTCGTCGGGCAAGGTACGCTTCAACAAGATGTTTATCAATAGAGCGAGGAGTAGCTATAGCATTTTTTACGGCAGAGGGTGTTATTTCATGAAAAACAATACGCTCAACTTTTTTGTTTTTCAACGCTTTTTTCTTTTCTAAAATTTCACAAATATGCCAGGCAATTGCTTCACCTTCTCTATCAGGGTCGGTAGCAAGCAAGAGAGTATCCGCATCCTTTAAAGCTTCTTGAATGGCCTTCATTTGTGTTTTACCACGACTGCTAACTTCCCATAACATCTCAAAATCATTATTAGGGTCTACAGATCCATTTTTTGAGGGAAGATCGCGAACGTGACCATAACTAGATAGAACAGTATAATTACTGCCTAGATATTTGTTTATAGTTTTAGCTTTTGCGGGAGATTCTACAACAACAACACTAAGCGTCATTTTGAGCCTTTTTTATGATTATATATTTGATAATTTAACAGCTAAGCTTCTTTTTCAAAGTAACTTATTATCCCATGGACGCACAACCTTACCAGCCAAAATTGGTTCTAGCAAGACTCTAGTTAAATTTATTAAGCCTATTTAAAACTTTATTTTTTTATTAAAATGTTTAAAACGATAGATTAAAAATTTCAGTAGTTTTGCAAATAGTATATTCAAAAACAGACTATTTACCTTGAAAAAATAACTAATAGTCTATGGGAGGGATTTTCTAAAAATGCATGAAGAAGTAAAAAAATATTTCCCCCAACCTTTATAAACGCATTGAATGCAAGGGTTTTTTTAAGGAAAAAAATTAATACTTTGATGGAAGTCTCTTCCATTTTTTAAGGGCATTAATAGCTTTACCGTCACTAGAGTACTCAATGGGAATAATAATTTGACCTTTTTTATTAATGACGCCCCATTTTCCACCTTCAAGAATGTCGTAAAATACTAGCGGTATATAAACATTTTCCATTGCAGCATATTTTTTGTTGCGAGGGTCGACTCTAAAATAACATCCATTACACACGGTAGTATATTGATAGTCTAATATAGTATTATAATTACACGAGTCTAAAGGATCTTGGAAAGCATTTGCAAAGTCATATTTAGCCTCAATGATAATTTCCCCCTCTAGGTTATAAAAGCCTATCTTATAGTGCCATTTATTCTTTACAAAATTCGAGGTTACAAATCTGGAGAGCCCTTGAACAAAATAATCAGGGCCATTATCATAAAAAAACGGGTAAAAAACAACTTCATCTTTTTTATTAATTTGTTGCCATCTGCCATTTTTCATAACTGTGATAAAAAATTTACTTGTTATAGGGTGTTCAGAAGAAGCAGTAAAGAGAGGTTTTCCCTCTAAAATCTGTTCTTGGAAAATATATTTGTACTTAGCTGGAATGATAACAGCACCATTTTTTTTAACGCCATAGTATCCTGTTTGTGTATCTTGAAATGCTTCGTATTTTGGAGGTAGACTGTTACACCCAGATAAAATGCCTAAAGCTACAGATAAGTACAATTTTTTTCTCACTAGATATCCGTTTTTTTATTTAATAATTACTCAAATATTGTGGGGTATTACTTTAGAAAAATCAAGGTATCCATAAAGTTAAAGCTAACGCTTGGTTTTAAATCAATGAAAACAGCTTATGCTACCCCTAAAGGATTTGAGATAATACGTATGTTTAAGAAAGGCCAATTATTGCCATGGATGCCTGAAAAGAATATCAGTGGAGAAGCCTGTCTTATTAACCAAACTTTCGGTGTTTATATTAGTTAAACACTCCTAAATAACGATATCTTTTTACCTAAGTTTATTTTTGCAACAGGGCCTAAATTAGCTTGTTAGAAAATCTAATAGATAAGCAGGTATAGGGGTTGAGTTCTTAACTCTATTTCTATTTTTTAGACCATTTCTTTTCGAGTTGATCTGCTAGATCAGGGTTCTTTTTTTGACCTGAATATGCAGAAAAATTTTCTTTTCTAAGGTCCTCTAGAACATATTTTTGGGCGACTTTATAACCTTGCTCGGCACCGTCAAGTTAAAGTAGTATATTGAGTTTATATTTAAGTATGCTAGGATTTTACATATTCTAATTGTAGAGGATGTATAAATGTTTTTATCCCAAGCTCCTAAAGGTCATCGTTTTCCAGTCTCAGTTATTAGCTATGCCGTTTGGAGGTATCATAGATTTAATGATAACTATCGTGATATTCAAGAAGAACTTGCTTTCCGTGGTATTATTGTAAGTCATGAAGCTATCCGGAGCTGGTGCATAAAGTTTTCTACTCATTTCAGAGGCGTTATAAAGAAAAAAGAAACCTCACCATCAGATAAATGGCATCTTGATGAAATAACAATGAATCTCAATGGGACTCCTTATATTTTATGGAGAGCTGTTGATGCTCATGGGAATGAAATAGATATTTTTATTCAAAAGCGTAGAAATAAGAAGGCAGCTATTCGTTTTCTAACGCGCTTATTAGGTAACAATCCAGCTCCACGTGTTATCATAACAGATAAGCTAAGGAGTTATATCAAACCGATACGTTATTTGATGCCAAACACAGAGCACCGCTCCCATAAAGGATTAAATAATAGAGCTGAGAATGCCCATCAACCAACCCGTAGAAAAGAAAAATGTATGATAAAGTTCAAATCCCCACAAAGTGTTCAAAGAGTTTTATCTCTTATGGGAAAAGTTAGAAAAATTTTCTCTGTTGCTGTGGGAAGATATTCAAAAAAAGCTGACGATCGAAGAAAGCAGTTTAGAA
>JAJRRM010000089.1 GCA_024279475.1 Alphaproteobacteria bacterium
AGAAATGGACGTTTGGAATCATTGCACCCGATTAATTGCAGCTATCATCCACTACTATAATGCCTACATTCTGAATGAGCTATTTATAAAAGCGCCAACAGAGGAGCAGAAAAAGTATATTGCCCAGTTCTCTCCTACGGCCTGGAGTCATACTAACCTTCTAGGGCATTATGTATTCTGCCAAGAGGTTAAGAATGACTGGCTAAAGGACTGGATTCAGACGTTTAATTGGGAAATGACAGCAGGTGTCAAAAATAAAAAGAAAAAAGGGGGAAATATCAAGGGTTTTCGACAATAGCCTTAATTTCTTCTTTGACCTCAAACCCTTATTCAGAAACGATTGCAGAAGACAGATGTAGATTTATTATTGTTCCTTTATTAGGAACCATATCCGTAGAATAGTATAAACATGCTTCGATGAAACCATTGAAAATCTAAAAAAAGATACCTTAACTGAAGAAGCAGAGTCCCTTATGGAAGCAACTGTGCATTGGCTTAGACATACAGGAATTTCTATAGAGAAGAATATTGCATATCAAGAAAGTTGGTTAAGCAGATCTTGTGTAGTGTATCTTAATTTTTTATATACACAAAATAGAAAAAAATAGATTATGTGTATATAAAGTTCTTATGTAATATGTTCACATAATGTATATAATATTGTTTGTGTGAATAAATATGAGCAAATTATGGCTATGCCTATAGGGCGCTGGACAAAGAAGAAGAAAGAAACAGGTGCTAAATTTTTACTCTAGGAGAGGAAGTTGTTACGGTTTTCTATAGGAAAAAAAGAGACTTTATAAAATTGATCTTATGATTGGTGAGCAAGAGAGACAAAGTCAGGAGATGTAAAATTTTAGAGTTGTTTTAGAAAAAGCATCTTCAGCTGTTCATTTAAAAAGGGCTAAAGGTAATATTTAAGAAGAAGATCAAGGCTATTTTACATTGTACATAATCTATAAGGATCTATCGGTATAGCTCCTGTATATCCAGAGAGAAACCAACTACCAACAGTCGTTACGTTAGATAAAGGGGATAAATCTAGGGTAGTAAGACCTCTAGAGTCACAGAGAAAAGAATAAGAAACAGTCGTTATGTTAGATAAAGGGAATAAATCTATTGAAGTAAGACCGCTACAGCCAGAGAGAAAATAACCCCTAAGAATCGTTACGTTAGATAAAGGGGATAAATCTAGGGTAGTAAGACCTCTACACCCACAGAGAAAATGATGCTCAACAGTCGTTATGTTAGAAAGGCCAGATAAATCTACTGTCCTAAGAGTACTACATTCAGAGAGAAAATGATGCTCAACAGTCGTTAAATTATGCCGTGTGTTTGAAAAGGCTAGATGAGGAACATTTTCTGGAATTTGATGCCTTTCCATCCTAATCGTTTCTTGAAGAGCATCTATAAGGAGAGTTTTTCCTGGATTGTTAGAAAAATAAGCAACAAGTGCTGCCTTGTTTTCTGCCAGTCTATCTTCCCCTATGACAATATAGGTGGCTTTTGTATTTATATGAGTCTCGGCAAGAGGAGTGTATTCTTCTAAAATAGCTGCTTCTAACAAATCAAGCTTTTCTCTTAAAGCATCTCTAAATGCTATAACCTGTGGAGCTGTCCCAAATACACGATAGCTTGCATACTTATGATTTAAACCTGGAAGAAAAGCTGTATTTCTTCCCAAGGCTTCTGTTGGTAGAAGATCTGTAAAAGAGTATTCTAGATAATCTTGTTTACCTTTTTCTATATCTGTTAAGATCTTATAACGTCCTCCTTTTCTAGACGCTAATATGAGTTTGTCTTTTGCTCTTGCTAATAGATTATTCTTCACATCGGTAGGTATTAAATGAACGGCATAATCTGGATTACCCTTTAAATTACCCGAAGCAAAGATAGTTGTCCCTTCCTCCACACCTATTACTTTCGTTAACGCTCTTAAGCTTTTATCTAGAGGCTCTATAGCTACACCTACATGATAACCTGCAACCTCTTTCAGAGCTGCAATCGACCCTTTGGATGTAAGAGCTAGACGTTGTCTCTGAGAAGGGCTAAGAAAATCGAATATAGGATATTTGTTACTATGTAAAACTGCCATAAATGCACCACCACCTTGAGCAATAGATCCCTGATCAGGATCTCGATTCCAAGTCATATCTTGGCTGGAAGACGCAGCTACGCTACCATCCCCCTCGCCTTGATTAGGTTTTTCCTTAACAGCAACGATAGTAAGAACTTTACTTCCGCCCTCGCCTTCCATTGGATCAACATCAGTATGCATAGCATGACTTATTGAAGAAACAGTCATCATAAATAAAGTAAATAAAAATAGTCTTTTTAACATTGAAAAATCCTTATTAAAATAATATATCCAGTTTTAAAATTATACTGGTATTTACTATATAGGTGCCCACATAAAGATTTTCAAGATCTTTTCTGGATTTCTTGCAAAAACTTAATTATAGCATTTAAATTTGAATAAATTATTTCTTAATGGAAGTAAAAATATACGGCCCTGTTGCAAAAAAATAAGATAATCTGATGAAGTGAGTTTCTGGATGCTTAAAAAAAAGGCACATTAACTTTTTTATATGTACTATGTGGTTTAGACATTTGTAAACAGGGGTATCCACAGAAAATGTGAATAGAAATATTTGATAGCCATTTTATTTGCCATTCCTCCATCAGCCATCCCAGTAAAAATAGTATGAGTTTTAAAAGAGTTCAACCAAGCTCT
>JAJRRM010000090.1 GCA_024279475.1 Alphaproteobacteria bacterium
TAATTATTGACAAAGGAAAGGATTATGTTCATACTAAGTTGATCCTATGGTACAGTGATTCCAAGATACCTGCAGAAAACAAACAACTGTTAGAACAGTTAATAGTGGATAATTTACCTAAAGAAGACACCGGGCATATTATGAAAACAATTGCTGATACTTACATCGAAGAAGGCTTAAATAAAGGCATTGCCATTGGCAAGAGTGAAGGCATTGCTCTTGGAAAAAATGAGGGAATTGCTCTTGGTAAGATAGAAATAGCTCGTCGCATGCTACGCGAGAATACAGACGTTAAATTCATTTCCTCTGTAACGGGTCTTTCTATAGATGATATTTCTAAACTTCTGAATTAACCAAAACACTTAATCTCCACCTGATATACAATGTCACTCAATCATTTCAGATGCTGATCAAAATCAAAAAATCCTAAAGGTTTCTCTTTCTCCTCTATTTTTAGATTTTACGAATATTATTCATTGATCTCCAATCTGTTAAAGTGCCAGTTGCCTACATGTAACAAAAATAGAGTATTATGAGCAGTTATCTCTTCTTGATTAATGTATTCATGTTCTGTTGTGCCTTCTTGATTTACTATCACAAGATTTTTTTCCATAAGTTCCGCCAGAGCATCAGCACTAGATTTACGTCCTGATACACTTGAAGAATTCAACCAATTAGATTCCCCATACTTTCTGATATAGCTTGTAACTTCTGGCCTCATATAAAAATTAACATAAGTTTGATAAGTATCCTCTCTTTCACAAAAAGCTAGCTTTTCTCTTTCCATTGATTGTCTTTGTGTTCTTAATTCTTCAAAATAATTTCTTTGAGTTTCGTTCAACTCTACATCAGAGCAGTGCTCAAAAATTCTATCCTCATCCCACCGATCACCTTCAGGCCTGCTTAGATTATCATTCATAGAAGTAATAAGAGACTGAAACTCATGATCTAATCTTACTTGTTCTGCATAAATATTTTTATAGTTTTCTGTTTGAATTATTTTCTCTGGAAGCGTTGCAAACATATCGTAAATTTCTTGCCCAACAAGTTTTCTAACTTGGGTGGTTGAAGAATTACGATTTAATAACTCCACTGCCTCTAACCGTGTTGTCCCCATTGCTAAATAACCACAGTCTCCATTTCCTGGAATTTCTACCTCTTTCAATCTGAAGGTTTTATCTTGCACTTCTACGTCAAAGTTTTCTACTTGGCTTTCTAGAGGTTTTTTAGGTAAGCTATCAACTTTCACCATATCGAATAAAAATTGCTCCAAAAGAAACTTAACATTAACTGTTAAAAGTGAAACTTCCTTAGAAATTGTTCCAAAGATATTGTCTCCATCTTTAATATTTGTTTCACTATCACTGCCATCTTCATTCTTCACAATAAGAGATTCAGAATGAAAAGGGTCTGGATGAAAAAAATAATTTCTCACTTGATCAAAAGGTCTCAGAACAGAAAATTCTTTATAATCATTTACTTCCTTAAATAACTCATAAAAGGCCCCAACCAAAAACTCATATCCTACACGTCTAATAGGAGAGATCTTTACAGATTCTTCTATTTTTTCTGAGAGCTTCTGATGTTCATTCCCGCGCGGAGATGCTTTTACTATTTCTTTTTTCAGAAAATGAAGAAGCTGTCTTCTTTTTTCTGTTCTTGCCAAATCCTCAAGTTTTTTCTTAAAAGTGTCATACTCTGGATCAGATAAAAGTCCTTGATCAAGTATCATCTTGAGAAAATCCTTTATTAATTTTCTAGAGACTTCTTGACTTTTAACAAGTTCAGATTCTTTTAAAGACACTTTCATCTTATCTCTTAGAGAATAGAACTGTGCCTGAATTTCACTTAATTGCTTTCTAACATCTTCTCCTTTTCTTAATTCTTCTACCCTTCTAATACAATCTGTCATAATAGTTGATTTACCATCAATAAACTGCCTGAAACTCTCTTTTTCCACTTCTAAAGCTATATCTTCTTCTATGGTTGCTACCTGTCTGATTAAATGTATAAACTTTATAAGTTCTTGCACTCGGCTGTAACGGTGCCTACACTGATCATGAATAGTTTCTATAGGAATATAATGCGCTTTATGAAATAATTTCTTTACAGAACTCATATAACTCTCCAGCCAATTATACGTCTCATCTACTTCAACTTCTTGGCTTTTCAAAAACGCACAAAAACTTTCAAACTCATCACTAAAATTTCTGTAACCATAAGATGGCTTTACAATATTTCTATCTTCTAACTTTCCTTTAAGCGTAGCCCTTTTCTTTTTTATATTTTTAACTTGAGAATATTCTTCCATTGAAGCCTCTAATTCTTCTGCTTCTACCTCCAAAATATTATTTCTCAGCAAATGAAGAGTTCTCTTTTTCTCTTCACTTATTTGTATCTTTCTTAATCTATTTTCCTCTCGTTTCTCTTGAGCTTTTTCTTCATATTTAGCAGCATTTTCCAAAACTTCCTCAAAGCCGCTGTCAGAAATACTTTGATCTCTAATAATATTCCTTGCTTTCTGAATGAATTTTTCCACTCTGGGTTTACTTAAAGCTCTGAATATTATTTTTCTATGAGCTGCAGGAATCCCTACCAGATATTCCTGTATTCTAATCTTATTCACCTTTTTTTCAGCTTCAAGATCTTTAAACAGGTCTCTTTCCTCTCCAGTTAGAGCCGTGTAAGACGTAAAAAACGTGTTACAGATTCTTATATCTATATCCTCACCTAACTCAGCTTGCAATTTTTCATGAAGATCCTCAACTGATGAAAGTTCTTCATTTCTAAGTATTTTTGATATAGTATCACTTTTTTTAACCAATCCCTCTATACGATCAATCTCTTCTTCCGTATAGGGAAAAGGCAGCAATGCATTTACTTCTCTGTCAATAGATATAGGGAGAATTTCTACAGATTTTTTTGAATAACTTAGCAGGTTCCTTAAACCCTCTAGCCCTCTTCTCTCTACTGGAGGTAAAATTTCATCCCCCACAGCTTCTGAATTTTTCAATGCTTTCCAATGCTCCAAAGGAGTAGAAAAACTTTCTTCTGTTGGAATTTCACTAGAAGTTCTTTTAAATAAATGCGCCAGAGCTTGAAGATCATCATACACTTTCTTGAATAAGTCTTCACCAGCAGACAAAACTAATTCCAATTTTCTACTGGTAATATGTGATAAATGCCTATCTCTTAATTCGTATAAAAGCTTTTTCGCTGATTCATCTAACATTAGAGTTAAAGTTGAACTTGAAATACTTTTAGAAAATTCACCTATGCGTTGTAAAATTCTCAATAAAGAAAACTTAACTAAAGGATCATTAAACCTCAATGTAGGCTTTTTATGAACTTCAAAAAATCCTTGTTCCCCTACTAACTCTTCCTCCAAATATTTTAGGGCTTTTTGGTCATAAAAATAACCAGAGAGCTTTTTAAATGTCTTTAATCCTTCTTTTTCCTCTTTTGTTAGGATTCTATTTTCGTTAAGATTTTCTACAATTTTTAAAAGCTCTTCTATAGATTGAAGTTCATTGCTAAATATATCTTTTATGGCTATTTTAACTAATGATTTGCTCCAATTATTAGCATCTCCCAGATACTTAAGTGTCTGAGGAAAGTCATAAGAAAACTCTGCAGCTTTTCCCAAAGCACTTAATATAGGTTCTTGGATTTCTCGGAAAAATGCATCTTCTCTTTCTTCCTCAGATTCAGAGTAAAATAGGACGAGTTGAGATGAAAAACTACTATCCATCCCTTCAAATTTAAGAGGCTCACCCACAGAATCTTCTTCTGAAAGAATTCTGGGATCAAACCTTGCAATTTTTAGAACATCTTTTAATTTTTTTATACTAAAATCTAAGATTGGTTTAGATTTAGGTTTTTCAGATAAGCTCCTGTCCCTTCTGTTTATTTTAAAAGGAGAATTCTCCCCAAAATCAGAAGAGAAAGGTTCTCCAAAATTAGAAGCATGAACGGGGTAAAAAAATAAAAATAAGATAAAAGAAAATAAAGAAAGATTTTTGAACATCTGTACAGGATCCCTTTTTATATAATTTTTAGGAGTTTTCTAATAAAGTTAAATGAATTTACACATATTAGAAAACAATTACTCTATTTATGCAATAGAGTGTCTTATTTTATTTGTAATTGCTCTAGCACTCTGAAATATCCTCTCTCTCCAAAATAAGAGAAATGCTATCCACTTAATTCTTGTTTAGCTTTTCAAAATCTTTAAAGAACGCTCACGTAGTTCTTCATCTGGACTAACATAAAGATATAAGGTACTTTGGGTTATTTCTAATTCTTGTCATAATTCTGCAATATTTGATTCTTTTCTAAAAGATGAGAGCACCCTTTCAGAATCAACGTCTTTGGCTCAAAAAAAAGTGTTAGCTTTGGAAATATTAGAAAAAATGAAAAACTTGGATATAAATAAATCTGCACTTGCCAAGCTTATTCAAACAAGCAGATCATCACTAGATATAGTTCTAGACCCAAATAATCCTAGTAGGACTCTCGTTACTTTAGATAAAGTTGCAAAGGCCATTGGTAAGAATGTACATATTGAGGTAAGAGCTAGATTCCCGAGAGAGGAAATTAAAGAGGACCTCTTAATAAGAGTCCTTTTTTAACAATACATTTCCACTGGGTTGATTCCACTGAGGTGTTCCTTTTTCTACAAGATGTCCTGTAAAACGATTTGTATATCCCTGCAGTAGTGGGGAAAATCCATACGGTTTCATGGCCTCAACTAGGTGACTGGGCTGAAAAAAAACTACAGTACTTGATACTAAGGATAAAGTTGCCCCAGACAATGAAAGATCCTCTCCTTTTTGCTCAAGAACTTCCTGAAAAATCTCAAATTGAATGGGAGAAAGTTCTTGCCCAACTATTTTATCTTTTTTAAATAGCACCTTTTCCTCAAACACTGTGAGATCAGGATCTTTATCTGTATTTATACTTATTGGCCCCTGTTTCATAATAAAAGAACCACCATCATGATTAAACAACATATTCCATGTATTGAAAATAGTATGAGTTCCATTTTCAATGGTGCGAGGATCCTCAGAAACTTGAGCATTACAGGTAAGTTGCACCAAAGCGCCAGGGCGTGTTATACTATCTAAACCAGAATAGACAGCCTCACGTTGGGATTTGCTCCAAAAATGAAGAACATTACGCATAATAACTCCATCAAAACCGTTTTCTCCTCTATATTTCGATGTAGTAGAAAAAATACGCATAAGATTACCAGGCACAAACTCCATAGTGAACTTTTCTCCTGTTTTTCTTAAGGGTTTTGGTAGTTTTTTAAATAGTTTTTGAGCTGTCTTCATCTCTGTAAGAGACATATCATTAACAAGAACGAAGCTTGCTCCAGCTAAAATCAGGAGATGCCCTAATTCACCAGAGGCCCCAGCTAAGATAGCCATACGTTTACCTTTAGCTTCTTGTAACATCGGGTATAGAAATTCTAAAGAGCAAGATACACGATCTCCATAACTGCGACCATTTGCTTTAATACTACGTGGCTTAATATTAACTACTCTATTGAGAAAAAAATTAGCTCTCTCTCTATGTTCTAAAGGGAAAGTATCCAAAACCTTCTCTCTAGTTACAACACGCTGTGCTTTATTTCTTTCTTCTTCTTGATTTGCAGGAGATGCTACCGATTTTCCGCCACCAATATGGGGGGGAAAGTTCTTACCCTCATCACGGTCATTCATAGCATGGCTTAGTGAAGAAATAAGCACCACAACTAAGACAAATAGAATAAAATTCTTAAACATCCTTTAAACCTAACTATAATTATTAAAAAATACATATTTTATACATCTAAATATTGTAGGGAGATAATAATACATACCATATAACGGCACCGTCAAGTTAATGTTTCATTTTCTGATCTTCTTTAACAGCCTGTCTATATACACTTAGAATATCAAAAACAACGCTATCAACAAGGAATCTAGAAGCTTCAGTTTTAGGATTAATTTCATTATTGCTTCTATTACTAAGCTGTGCTTTTATACATTTCTCTTTTTCTTCTTCACTAAGATTTTTTGATAAACTTTCAACAGAAAAAACTGTACAGAACGAAAATATAGAAATAATGAAAGTTGATTTTCTAAACATGATAAATTCCTAATTAAACTATTCTTCCCTGTTATATATATGCAGTACAAATAGAAATTCAAGACACCTCTTTAACTTGACTGTTCCCCACCTTGTGCTTCTTTCAAATCTATCTTTTCTGCTTATTCCAAGGCATTTTAGATAGAATAATAGCGAGACCACACCATCCCGCTAGTCCTGCAAAAAATAAAGCCATCCCAATAATTCCAGCAACTAAGAAAGCTAAAGGCATTCCTGTAAGTCCCAATATAACACTCATTGCTATTAAAAAACCCACTATAATTTGGACTTGCCTAAAAAGTGAAACTTTATACGATATCGATTTTACCACAGATTTATTTAATTCTTTCCATGATTCGATGCCCCGTTCTAAGCTAAAAAGTCTATTTTGGGAACACCCTAACTCCTTAACTTTCTTACAAGCTTCCTGACTCCTAAAACCCCTTGCACACTGAAATATAATCGATTTATGAGAGGGAATATTCAATAATTTAAAGTTATGTTCTAAATAGCTAAGAGGTAAAGATAATGCATATACAATATGTTCAGCTTTAAATTCTTCTGCTTCACGAACATCAATTAAAACTGCTTCATCTTTTTTTATTAATTCAATAGCCTCTACTATATTTATATTCTGAGTCATTTATCCCCTTTTTATATTTTTTTCTAGATTTTATTCCTGTAAATATCTATATCTGCTCGCTTTTGAAAGTCTAAAAGTGATCATTAAATCTTTAATTAATACTCCTTCCTTTCTTCTCTCTTTTAGATCTTGTACTTCTTTCTCAGATATCTTTCTTTGACGGCCAAAAGACACACCTTTTCTTCTAGCCTTTAATATACCTTCTTTTTGACGATCTGCTCTACTTATACTTCCCAATACCTTTTTTATATAAGAGACAGGGGAAATTTTTCTTTACCATAGAATCTCTTACCCAAGGCTCATGGAGATTTTATAAACCTCGAGTATGCATAAGGCTAATAAATAGGACACGTATTTTATCATGCCATCTTTGACCGTAATGACCACTCATTTCATCTGTCCTGTATATATCCCCTTTTCCTATAATTTCCCCTCCATAAGTATTGGTTAGAAATGTTTTATTTGAAAGAAAACAATGACTCTTAAGTAACTCTGTGGGATCTAACCCTTGTCTCATTCTATCTCTCAGAGCAACGTTTACATCTAGGTCTTCTAACCTGTCCCCTTTGGTTAAGTATTCATACATAAGATAAAAAAGACTTGCAATAGGAAAAAAAGGACCTTGTTACAGAAAAATAAAGTTATCCCCTTGAAAATATATATTTTAACACCTATATCTATTTTATATTTTAAAACACATAATTTTATTTAAAATAGGATTCTAATATCATGCTGAAAAAAATCATTGCATATAAATTTATAGTAGCATCTCTACTATTAAGTTTATCTTTCTTAGATACTGCCTTTGCTTCCTCAGATGAAGATGGAGATTTAGATCTTGGAGCTGCTGCCCCTCAAATAGGGGGTATACCAGTTAACGATGAAGCAGATGGTGATGCAGCAGCTGCTGCTTTTGCAATGCCTTACTTTGATATTAAAGAAAATTATGCTAGCCCAAAAACTGACACTGGATTTAAGCATCTTTTTTCTCGAGATGCCCCTACATCGCTAGCTATTTCTTTTCTTAATGCAGTAGTTCCTGAATTTGCAACGACACCTGTTCAATCCCTAGAAGAATTATCAGAGGCTCTTCCTCTATTACGTAGAAAAGGTGAAAGACAAGCTTTTATGGATTATCATGTAAGAACTGCAGATGGAAAACATATTGTTGTAGAGATGCAGGTAAAACGCCATGTGGCTTTTGATGAGCGGGCTTTATTCTATGCAGCTTCTACCTATTCTCAACAAATTAGCAAAAAAACTTTAGGTAATAAAGGTTGGTATGAAGGCTTACATCCAGTATATGCTGTCCAGATAATAGATTATGATACTAATAGAGTTAAAGGAATAACAGCTGATATAGATGATCTTTTAGTAGATAGAGTGAAAGCTCATCCTATGCAAGAAGGAGAATTTATTAAACACTATAAAATGACAGATCAAAGATCTGGTCAAACAATAGATCATTTACAAATGATACAATTAGAGCTCCCAAGAATACAGCAACAACTATTTTCTAGCAAAAGATCAGAATACAAGCATTTTACAGAATTTCAATGGTGGATGAGTCTCTTTGTACACTCTGATAAATATACAAAAAAAAGGGTGAAAAGGCGCTGGAAGGATATGCCGGCATCAATTAAAGAAGCCTTTAAAAGGCTTGATATGTCTCAATGGGAATCTGACTTAAAAGAGGCATATGTTGCAGATGTAAAAGACTTAAATGCATATCGTGCCGTTATAGAAGCAGAAAGAGCTGCAGAGAGATCTATAATTGAAGCAACTCATAAAAGAAAAGCAGAAGCTGAAAAAAAAGAAACAGTTACAAAAATGATAGCAGATGGACTACCTAAAAAGAAAATCAAAGAGTATACAGGAATGAAAATAAGAGAAATAAAGAGGATGAAAAAAGAATTAAAAGATGCTTCTAAAAGAGCTGACGAATCGGCTTCTTCAGAAGATTAATTTGACAAGAATGTTATAGTAGTTATACAATAAAAATATTATTAAACTATGAGAATTTTTATACAACTTAGGAGATTATAATGATTAAAAAACTTACTTTAACTGCTTCTATTTTAGTTTTTTCTGTTTCAGCTACTCATGCTGTTAAACAACAATATGATTCTGAGCAAGCCATGAGAACGCATTCTGCATCCTCACCTCAAAACTTAGATATGCATTTGTATCGTACAGTTATAGAAGCTGCAAAAGCTGAAGAGAGAGCTTCTATCAAAGCAACTTATAAAAGAAAAGCTGCTGCTGATAAGAGAAAGTCAGTAGAAAAAATGCTTACAGATGGACTTCCTCCAGAAAAAATAGAATTTTTTACTGGAATAAAAGCAAAAAAAATAAAGAGAATAAAAAAAGAAATGGATGCTACCTATAAAAAATCTCAAGTTCCTGAAACAGGCTCTTCTTCAGATTAAATCCTGCTCCTACAGAATTGATAAGATCTATTATATTAAGAAATTTTTTTAAAGATCTAGATAAACGATCTAACTTCCAAACAATAACTATATAATCCTCCAGAAGTTGCTCTAGCATTTCATATAAGTTGCAAAAAATAAAATGATTTAATTCAATAATATTATTAAGGTGTTTCCCTTGAAATTTTAGAAGGAGCTCCTATATACTCTCTTAGGCACATTGCAGGGCTGAACGATACACCTATATTTTACATAACTACATTTTAGGATCTTATAATGTTTAAACATCTCTCTTTACTTACAGCCCTTATGATACTTGTCTCTTCAGTAAGTCACGCTATGTTTGGCGAGGAGGAAGAAGCCGGTGGCAATAACGGTAAATCTCTGCATTCGCCAAGAGGAGGTGGCAGCGGTGGTAAAGAAGATTCATCAGGAGATGGTGGTAGTGAAAAGGTAGCTAGAGCGGATACTTTTCCTCAGTTTAATAAACTGGAAGCTGACCTTAAAGGACAGATATCGGGCTTTCTTGACCCTCCTCAAAGAGCACATCTAGCAGGAATGTCTAGAGGTGACCGTGATGCTATGCACTTAACAGAAAAAGAGTATCTTTCAGCGTACTTAAAGCGGGGAGAAAGACCAGGAGAAGCTATAGCATCTCCTATGTCCTACTTAACTGAATTAATGGGTATGAGAGAGCAAACAACAGTCTTTGGTCCCGATAATGGTTATTTACATCACACAGCTTGCCTAGCACGTACTTTAGTGATGGAAATGGCCTTAACAACGACACTAACAGGGAAACTAACAGTAGCTTCTATAAAGGGAGGGCTTTATAAGACTCTCGTAGATGTCGCAAGAGTAAGACCAGGTCTTGTACAGCGTTCTTTTATAGATCTTCTACCAACCGCGTTTGAGGGAGGCACTACCGCTTTTCTGCCAGGCCTTCATCACAAGTATGCAAGCTATCGTGTATTTGGGACAGCTCCACAGGTTGCAGCATTTCAAATACATATGAATGGACATCTTTCTGTATTGCAAGAGAGTATAGCCCTAGAATACACTTCCCTTGAAGAGGCGCACATCAACACAAACGCTACCTATATTGTCCTAAGGCAAGATAGACTAGCAGAAAATATGGCAGTACTTGATGCTTGTTTTTCTGCTAACCAAGAGAAAACACTTCTTATAGAAGCTCTTAACCAAACACTTCTTCTGGGTAAAGAAGAAGTTCCAGAAAGTGTTCTTCACCTATCCTTTTCAAATACACAACATAATCTAACGACTATTGGCAGTCAGTTTCTCTCTCAATGTACCGGTCTTAGGGCATTAGATTTATCCCCTCTATCTAAGGTAAAGACTGTTGGTGATAGTTTTCTCTCTTGGTGTCATAGTCTTACAGTAGTAGATTTAACCCCTTTATCTACCGTAACGACTGTTGGTGGTCATTTTCTCTCTGGATGTACCTATCTTACAGCAGTAGATTTAACCCCTTTATCTAACCTAACAACTGTTGCTTATGGTTTTCTCTTTGGATGTAGCGGTCTTACAGCTGTAGATTTAGCCCCTTTAGCTGACGTAACTACTGTTGGAAAAAACTTTCTCTCTTACTGTACCGGTCTTAGGGCATTAGATTTATCCCCTTTAGTTAACATAACAGCTACTGATGATTATTTCCTCTATGGCTATATCGGAGATACACCGATAGATCCTCATGGGTTAATAAAAGCCCTGTAGAATAAGCGTGTGAAATACTTAAAGTTTCCTTTAGCCTTTTCTATTTCTGTAACGACAAGCATTGGAATTCCATGAAGGGGTAGCGTCTTTGTTAGAAACAAGTGTCCTAAAAACGTTCCTTTATGGGATTCAACCCTATGTTAGGGTTACTGAGTAATTGGCCTAACAGTTTCAAAGAGCAAAACCTGCAAGTAGGACCCTCTATAAGAATATATGCATCCCATATTTAAACTTGCTAGACTAAAATGGGATTGTGTAACATACTGAATCACTATTTAGCCCCTTAATTTATGAGAAATTCTGCAGTACTAAAAAATATGAGTAAGACAACAAATTCTGATACTAATCAGAAAAAACACAAAGAAAACAAAAAGCACAACGGTCATGAAAAGTCCAACATGGCAAGACATGATGCTTTTGTTAAAAAAGTCCTAGAAAATCCTATTGCCGCTTGTGAGTTTTTAGATGAATTCTTACCCACTGAATTTAGAAATATACTTGACCTTAGTACTCTTAAAGTAGAAAAAGAATCTTATGTTGAGGACTCTCTTAAAACTAAATTAAGTGATATTATCTACTCAGCAAAGACTAAGCCCAATGCCGGTGCTGCATCTGAAAATGCGTTTGTCTATTGTATAATAGAACATCAATCATCACCTGATTACTGGATAGCTCTTAGACTCTGGAAATACACCCTACTCCTCTTAGAGCGTCATGCTAGAAAAAAGAGAAACTTCCTGTCGTTATACCTCTCGTACTCTACAATGGTAA
>JAJRRM010000091.1 GCA_024279475.1 Alphaproteobacteria bacterium
AGAAACTGGCTATGAGTGTAAAATTAAAAAATTCTTAGGATGCTTAGAGTATAGCTTTGAACCTGGGCATACTAGTATTTGCCACAATCATGAGTATAATCTTGTTTTCAAAGCTGAATCTGACTTTCTAAAGTCTAACCAAAAAATAACATCTCCAGAAAAACATATTGAATTAATCTGGATACCTTTAACTCAACTAGAGAACATTGATTTTAGACCCAATCCTTTAGCTAAATTAATTCCTCAGTGGCTAATCAATGATGAGAACAATGTGTTTAAGAGTCAAATGATTTAACGAAACTACTAATTAAAGGTTATTTAACCGCCAGGGCTATTATAACTATCGTGCTTTTACTTAAAACCTTAGGAGGTAAAATCACAGAAAATAAAGTTCTTGTAACACAAGATGCTTTATACAAGCCTTATATGTAAAGAAAGTATTAGAAATAAATAATGTACTCTTTTCTATCTTTGTTAGTAGAAAAGATACGCCTTAAGGCCAAGAGAAAGTGGTGGAGACGGACGGGATTGAACCGACGACCTCCTGCTTGCAAAGCAGGCGCTCTCCCAACTGAGCTACGCCCCCACGTTAAGACTAGTGAAGTTCTACCTGAAAGCACTATTTTTGGCAAGAAAAAAATTTCTTATAAAAAGAACCATTGACGAAAGGGGTCTTTTTTTTGTATTACTGTAATCTATAAATAAATTTATACAAATATTAAGGTGGAAACCATGTCTAAGAAATGTGCTGTAACAGGAAAAACAGTTATGACGGGCAATAATGTAAGTCATGCAAAAAATAGAACGCGTCGTCGCTTTCTGCCAAATTTGCAGAATGTTTCAATTATGAGTGAAGCACTAGGTAAAATGGTTCGTCTGCGTCTGTCTACAAGTGGCATTCGAACTCTTACACACAAAGGAGGATTAGATGCTTTTTTGATGAAAGCTTCTGTCTCTACACTTGATAAAAAGCTACGTGATTTAAAACGTAGAGTTGCAAAAGAAAAAGCCAAAAAAGCTTAATCTTAGCTAAAAAAGAAATTAAGAGGCTGGGTTGTAATAACCCAGTTTTTTTTTGATAGGCAAGCTCTCATGACAACCCTTTACCCTAATTTTTCTTTTGATATTCATAAAAAAGATGCTTTTTCAGACGCTCGTCTGGGAACCATATATACACCTCATGGAAAAGTGAAGACCCCAGCTTTTATTTTTTGTGCCACAAAAGGAGCTATTAAGTGCGCAACTATACGTGATGTAAAAGAAGCTGGTACTCAAATTATTCTTTCAAACACCTACCATATGCTCCTACAACCCGGGGCTGAAATTGTACGCTCTTTGGGTGGTTTACATAAATTTCTTGGATGGGATGGGCCCATGCTTACAGATTCAGGGGGATTTCAGATCTTCAGCTTGGGGCACGGTTCTGTAGCAGCAGAAGTAAAAGGACGCCGTAAAAATACACGACCAAAAACACTGCTATCTATTACAGAAGAAGGTGCTCTATTTAAGTCCTACTTAGATGGAAAAAAGCATATGCTTACGCCAGAACTTTCTATAAAAACACAACATGATTTAGGACCAGACATAGCTGTGGTTTTGGATGAGTGTACTCCCTTTCATGTGGATAAATCCTATACAGCTCGTTCATTAAACTTAAGTCATCGTTGGGCTCTTCGATCTTTAAGCGCCTTTAAGAAAATTAATAATGGTAGCCAAGCATTATATGGTATTAGTCAAGGAGGAATTTATCCAGATTTACGTAAAATAACAGCAGAATTTCTTAATGAACAACCCTTCTTTGGTCAGGCTGTTGGAGGATCCCTTGGAGCCACGTCAGAACAAATGAGCGAGGTTATTGCTATGGCCATGGAACCTTTGCGAAAAGATAGACCTGTTCATTTACTAGGAATAGGTTCTTATAAAGATATTTTTGAAGGTGTTGCTAGAGGCATTGATACATTTGATTGTGTGCATCCTACGCGTTTAGCTCGTCATGGGGGAGCCCTAGTATTGCCATATCTTTTTGGTAAAGATTCAATTAATCTAAAAAATGCCCAATATAAGTTGGATACCAATCCTATTCTAGAAAACTGTTGTTGTCATGCTTGTCAAAACCATTCGCGAGCATATATTCACCATATGCTAAAAGCAAAAGAACTTGTAGCTATACAACTTCTAACTATCCATAACATTGCATTTATGAATAATTTGATGTTTTCTATACGTGAAGCTATTGCTTCAGATAAATTAAAAAATCTGAAAAATAAATGGTTTAATACCTAATTAGAGTAATTTTTTTAATTATTTATCTGCAATGCTCTTCTTATTTATGAAAATCTTTTTCTTAAAAGAAAATTTTAAAATTTTATGGTCCTGTTGCAAAAAATGTCATGATCTGACTCAACAATATTATTAAGATGTTTCACTTGATAATGCTTTCCTTTAAAAAATTCAATGTATTCTATTAGCTAATAAAAATACTTTTATACCAAATAATAAATTGATTTTTTCAGCTAAAAAGTATATTAGAATATGAGCAGGATGGGGTTAGAAAGAATGAAAAAACAGCCTTTTCAAAAACCAGGTATAGGTCTTCGTATCTTACGACGACTACGCAGCGTAGTCGTTAGCAATCATAACTCGCAATTTAAATTAGATCGCATTGTTCGTTTGTTTTCGGCCGATTTAAGTGTAGATGTTTGTTCTCTTTATATCTTAACAAAGGAAAATTTTCTGCTCTTATCTTCTACTTGGGGGCTAGATGAACAATATATCCATAAAACACGCTTGCATATATCTGAAGGCCTTGTAGGCGAAGTGGCTAGAACACAAGCACCTCTATATGTTTCTTTAGCTAAAGATCATCCAAAATTTTTACTTAAACCAGAAACAGGAGAAGAAAACCTTAAAACATTTTTAGGCATACCCATTGTTCAACGTGAAAAAGTTATAGGAATTTTGACTTTTCGGACAAAAGACAAACGTTTGTTTGAAAAGTGGGAAGTAGAGCTTTTAGAAGTTTCTGCTGTAGTTATTGCAGATATTGTGAAGAAAATGCAAAAAGAGATACAGGAAGAAAACTATATTTTTCAAGATATATCCTCCCATACTCATTCAATTAAAGCTTTTAATGGACAACTATTTTCTGAAGGCTCTTCTGCGTACGGTCGTGCCCTCATCTATGGAGAAACACTTCCTTCTTTTAAACCTTTAAGTTCTTTATCTGAAAAAGAAAGTATTAAGCAGCTTCATAAAGCTATCAATATCTTATGCCTCTCTATTAATGAACTAAAATCAAGCTGGAAAAATGATAAATCTCATATGGATTTAGATCTTGAATTAGAAAGTTCTAGGCAAATTTTTGATGTATATACTATGCTATTAGAAGATCCTAGTTGGAAAAGCCGTATAGAGAGTTATATAAAAAAAGGGTTTACACCAGCAGCATCTGCTTTAAATGTGCAGCAAGATATGGAATTTCAGTTTTCTAAAATTAGCAATACTACCTCTGCATGGATATTAGAAGATTTAAAAGATATAACTCAGAAACTTTTATTTATCTTGCAAAATAACAAACAGCTAAGCGGTGAAAATTTAGCAGATGAAAATATTATTGTTGTAGCGAAAAGCCTTGGTCCAGGAGATCTTTTGACATTAAAAAGTTTTAATATAAAAGCTTTGATTATTGAAAATAGTGGCCCTAGCTCTCATGTAGTTTTTTTAGCTCGATCTTTAGGTCTGCCTGTTCTTGGTTGGGTGAATAAATTAATAGAAAATGTTAAACCTACGGACTACATTCTTTTGGATACTAAAAAGAAGAGGGTTATCTTAAATCCTGACCCACAGGTTTTTTCTAAAATTCAAGAAAAAGAGCGGGCAGAAAATAAAAATAAGGAAACTATTTTTTCAACGCTAAAACTGAAAAACGCTTGCAGTCAAAATGGTTATGAAGTTTTTGCTAATTTAGGCTTGCTGGAAGAAATCTCTAAAATACAATCTTTACATGTAAGTGGTATAGGTCTTATGCGTACAGAGATTCTTTTTATGCAAGAACCTGAATTACCTTCTGTTTCTGCCCAAGAGATTTATTATGGAAAAGTTATTTCTTCTTTTAAAGGTCGCCACTGCTGTATTAGAACTCTTGATATTGGTGGAGATAAAAAATTACCTTATATGAATCTTCCTGCAGAAGAAAATCCTGCTTTAGGTTGGCGGTCAATACGTATAAGTTTAGATCGTTTGACTATATTCAAGCATCAATTAAGAGCTTTGATTCGTTCAGCAATAGCACATGGGCCTGTTGATATTCTTTTACCCTTTATATCGACAGCTGAAGAATTTTTTGAATGCAAATCTATCTATGAAAAAGAAATATATGCTCTAAAACTAGATAAAAAACCTCCTGTAAATCTGGGTATTATGGTAGAAGTGCCTTCAATTGTTGCTGATCTAGATAGATTAAAGGGGGAAGTTGATTTTCTATCTGTTGGTACAAATGATTTTTTCCAATTTTTCTTTGCTTGTGATAGAAACAATCCAAACATTTCATATAGATACAGTAATATGAGCTATAGTTTCTTAAAAGTACTAAAAGATCTTCGTGAAAAAGCAGAAAAATTAAATATGAGCATAAGCATATGTGGTGATATGGCTAGTAATGATAAGGGAGTTCAAGTTTTAGCAGCTATAGGTTATCGTAAATTTTCTGTAAGGCCCTCTAGTGCCGCCTTTATTCAACATACTCTAGCAATGCTTGATACTGTTGCTTGGGAGAAAAAGATGGAAGTCTTTTTTAAAGAAGCAAAATATTCAAATTTCATTGATTTTTTACAGCAAGAATTTGTCTAATTTTCTCAAGGGTATTGTCAACAAATGAAATAAATGAAATAATACTAAAAAGAAATAGGGTATTGGATCGTTTTGGAAGCACAAAAAAAACAAGAGAAGCTTTCTGTTGAAGTAAGAATAGGAAAACAGCTGCGACAGGGTCGCCTGGATAGAAAACTGTCTATTCGCGATGTTATGCAGGAGCTAAAAATACGCCAAGTTTATTTAGAAGATTTAGAGAGAGGGCGCTTTTCCGAAATAACACCTGCTGTTTACCTAATTGGTTTTTTAAGAACTTATTCAAAATTTTTAAAGCTTGATGACCAGGAAATTTGTAATCTATATACTGGACAAGAAAAAAAGAAACCCTCTAGAAAAAAAGAACCAGCTATAGAAGAAGATATTATTTTAAAAGAAGAAGAGACGGAGACGGAGAAAGAATTTTCCCTTAAACCCACTCTAAAAGCCAATTTATCTTCACCAGGTATGATGACTGTTCTTATAGCAACAGTTATTCTCGTAGGAACTGGCTATGTTTGGTATGAATATGGCCGTAAAGCAGATTTTATAGAAAACATATCTACAATAGAAACAGACGAACCTCAGCAATCTAAAAATGCTTTAATAGATGTATCAAAGCAGTCAACCAACAAAAAACCAGAACTTGATGTCGTTAAAGTTATAAAAAATTTAGATAAACAGGCCCCACTTCTAGAGGGTGAAAATATGAACAATACAGTTTCTTCACCTATTGTAGAAAAGGAAACACCTTCTCAAAATTCGATGATGGATCGGGTAGAGGGTGAAAATATGAACAATACAGTTTCTTCGCCTGCTGTAGAAAAGAAAGAACCTTCTCAAAATTCAATAATAGATCGGATAGAACCAACAACAGAAACTATCCCCAATGGTCCCTACTTAAAAGCTTCTGAAGAGTCATGGATAGCTTTTGAAAATGCTAAGAGTAAACGTCTTCTTTCAAAAAATATGACCCCGGGAGAACTATTAGCTGTTCCAGAGGGAGCTGTATTTATAGTAATAGGAAATGCTGGAGGTGCTAATCTTCTTACAAAAGATAAGATCATCAAACTAGGTCGTCGAGGAGAAGTTCGAAGACATTCTCTTGAAAAACTATTTGCAGAATCAGCTATAAACTCACAAAAATCTATATAGAAAATTAAAGGACGATAGCACATGAAACAGCTTCGTACAGTTCGTGGTGTACAGGATATTTTACCTGCACAATATAAATACTTTAAAGCCGTGGTTGATACGGCTTCTTTATGGGCGGAACGATACGGTTTTAAGGCCATGTCTTTACCTATCATAGAGAAAGAAGAGGTTTTTAAACGTCCCTTAGGAGAGACTTCCGATATTATTTCTAAAGAAATGTTTACTTTAGAAAATCGTGATAAAGGTGAAAAAATTATATTAAGACCTGAAGCGACCGCTAGTATTGCTCGTTCTTTTTTACAGCATGGTCTACAACATAATTTGCCCCAAAAACTGTACTATTGGGGGCCTATGTTTCGTTATGAGCGTCCACAAAAAGGACGATTAAGACAGTTCAACCAGTTTGGTGTAGAATTTTTAGGTGTAGATGATCCCTACCAGGACGTGGAAATAATCTCTTTAGGCTACAACCTTCTAAAAGCGCTAGGGCTTGAAAATGATGTAGAACTTCATATAAATACCTTAGGTGATACAGCCTCTAGATCTGCATTTAGAGAGGCCTTGGTTACTTATTTTCAAAGCGTGAAAAGTGGGCTGTCTGAAGATAGTCTCAAGCGATTGGAAGTAAATCCACTTCGTATTTTAGATTCTAAAAATGAGGGAGATCAAAAGCTTTGTCAACAAGCACCAAAGTTTGATGCGTATCTTTCAAAAACAAGTAAAATGCACTTTGATCGAGTGTGCAATGGGCTAAAAATATTGGGCATAAAGTATATCCATAAATCTAATCTTGTGCGGGGATTGGATTACTATTGTCATACAGTGTTTGAGTTTTCTACAAAAAAACTAGGATCTCAAGGAGCTGTTTTAGCTGGTGGTCGTTATGATGGTTTGACATCCTATATGGGAGGACAACCTGTAGAAGCTTTTGGTTGGGCTGCTGGCATCGAACGGCTTATGATGCTACTGGAAGAGAATAAAACTTTTAATCTTAAAAAAGAAAGGTGTATAGGCGTTATTCCTTTGGATGAAAATGCAGAAATTCCTTGTTGGAAAATAGCTCAAAAATTACGACAAGAAGGGTTTTCTGTAGATATTCTATGGAAAGGTACTATGGGGAAACGTCTTAAAAAGTTGGATAAAGCCAATGTGGATATAGCTATCCTTATGGGAGAAGACGAACAATCAGTCAATAAGGTAATGATAAAATTTCTGAAAGAAAGCCGGCAAGAACTTGCTTCAATAGATACTCTAGCTGCGTTTCTTAAAATATGATTTCTATAATAGACTCCTTTGTATAAATCCTGAAAATTTCATTAATAAGGCCTGCTTTTTTTTTGGCAATATTTTTATGCATTTTAATATAAGCTGTTTTCATTGAATATGCAGGAAAGTTTTCTCATTAAGTCTTCATTTTTTTGTTAACAATCAGAGTTTAGCCTACATTTTTCAATTTTAAAGGCACCCTATTTATAGCATAAGATATGGTGAACTTTTTCAATCATGATCAATACCTATCTACCTTCCTAACCCTTGAGGATCTATCGGTATAACTCCTATATATGCATAGAGAAAACCAAGAACCAACAGTCGTTACATTAAAAGACCAGATAAATCTACCTTAATGCTCTATTGAATTTTCTCTTATCTGATTAATTGACATAAGATTGTGAGTGCTTCATATTATACCTTAAAATTAAGAGAGAAAATGATGCATATAGTAAAAAAATTTTTCTTAGGACTACAATTAGACCACACTTTGAGCACTCTATTAAGTTATTTATCAGTTTTAAGCGCTCTAATTTTGGTTAGTTCTGTTTTGTATTTTATTCTATATCGTATATGCAATACCTTTCTTCTAGCTAAATTTTCTAAAAAATATAATAAAAATCGTCTAACCCTCCTATACATTAAAGAAAATAAGCTGCTCCGTGCCCTTCTATTATTCTTCCCCCCAGCTTTTGTTTCATATTTTCTACCAATTATTGGAAGAGTTCTTTTTAACAGTAATTTTCACTGGATTGTTGGTTCAACAGACAAGATAATTACTTCTTATATGCTCGTTCTTCTAGCTTTCCTTTTTAATAAAGGTATTGATTGTGGAGAAACTATCTACAATCAATATCCCATTAGTAAAAAGTGGCCTATACGTAGTTACACGCAATTTCTAAAAATAGTCTCTTTTCTCATATTTGCCGTTATCATTATCTCTAATCTAGTTGATAAATCTCCATTGGCCTTTTTTACTGGACTAGGTGCCATGATGGCTATTATTTCCATAGTGTTCAAAGACTCTATTTTGTCTTTTATCTCCAGTATCCAACTATCTGCCTCAAATATAGCTCAAGTTGGCCACTGGGTGGAAATACCGGATAAAGGCCTTAGTGGTACAATTGTAGAAATGTCTCTCAATACCATAAAGATACAAAATTTTGATAACACAGTCTCTACAGTACCTCCCTATTTTCTCACTTCTAATATCCTTAAAAACTGGCAGGGAATGTATGATGCCGGTGGTCGGCGTTTTAAGAGATCTCTCCCTTTCGATATGAATTCGATCCAGCCCTTAAATGAATCTCTGCTGTCAGACCTAGATAAAATACCTTTCCTTAGTGATTATATAAAAAATAATCGAGAAACTTTAATAAAAACAGGATCAAATCTACAATTATTCCGCGTCTATGCACAAGCTGTTTTAGATAATAATCATCAAATTCATAAAGATACTTTTACCTGCCTCGTTCGAGAGTTACCCCCCTCTGCTCTCAATGGTGCTCAGGTAGAAATTTATGCCTTTACAAAAACTGTTGATTGGAAAGATTATGAAGTGGTAGCAGCTGATGTTATGGATCATCTAGCAGCTCAAGCTCCAAACTTTTCCCTTAAATTCCTACAACAAAAATTCTAAGAGAATAAAATTCTCCGCTTCTCCCTGTATATGCAACAGAGCCTTCTTGGCTATAAGTTTTCTTTTCAAGTTTGACTAAGAAAACTTATGATGGCACAGTTTCTTATTGTGGAAGAATTAAGAAAAGATAATTGATAAATAAGAGAATTGGAACGTATATTACTCAAAAAGTATCAGGAGAGGCCTATTTTCATCCCATGCTTCCTCCCAAGCCCCCCCCCTATAGATATGGACCGTCTAATCCATACCTAGAAAGAGCCACCTTAGCTTTGGCTAAGCTAAATAGCATACATAAGACTATTCCTAATACGACGCTTTTCATTTGCATGTATATCCGTAAAGAAGCTCTACTTTCAAGCCAAATTAAAGGAACTCAGAACTCATTTTCGGATCTGATTCTATTTGAATATCATTTAAAGACAGAAGTATCGTTCGAAGATAATGATAGGATTGGGGTAAAATTTTAGTTTAATAAGCATCTTCTATCAGAATTTTAGTACGATCAAGCTTACCAACGAATAACTGCTCCACCCCATGTAAGCCCTGCACCTAGAGCGGTTAAACCAATAAGGTCTCCCTCTTTTATTTTTCCTTCCTCCAAAGCTCCATATATAGCTAGAGGGATCGTCGCTGAAGAAGTGTTTGCATGCTTATCTACGTCTACAATCATTCTATCAAAGGGCAGTTTATATTTATCTGCTATAGCTATCATAATACGCTTATTTGCTTGATGTGGAACAATCCAATCTAGATCATTCAATTTATATCCAGCATTTCTCGTTACTTCTTCCAATGCTTTACCCATTTTCTCTACAGCATGACGAAAAACCTCTCGCCCATTCATTTTGATATAACCACTCTTTCCTGTGGAAGAAACGCCTCCATCAACATATAGAAGTTCGCTAGACTCACCATCTGAATAAATTTTAGTAGTTAAAACACCTATATTATCGCCATTTCTTGCCTCCAACAAAAAAGCCCCTGCTCCATCACCAAATAAAACACACGTACTTCTGTCTTTCCAATTCATAATACGAGATAATGTTTCAGCACCAATAACTAAAGCTCTCTTATGTTGCCCTAAACGTAAAAAATTATCCGCCACAGCTAAAGCATAAATAAATCCACTACATACAGCTTGCACATCAAAAGCAGCGGCCCTTTTAATACCAATCTTGTTTTGAATATGAATAGCTGTAGCTGGAAAAGTTGTATCGGGTGTTGAGGTTGCACATATGATAAGATCTATATCTTTTGGTTCCAGACCTGCCTTTTCTATAGCCTCTAAAGCGGCTTTTGCCCCAAGATCTGATGTTACTTCATCTTTAGCTGCAATAAAACGTTGTTCAATACCTGTACGCTGGCGAATCCACTCGTCAGATGTCTCAATAGATTTATCAAAATCATCATTTTTAATTATATGTTTAGGTAAATAGTGACCACAGCCAATAACCTTAGATCCCATAAGACCTCTCTTTCATCTTCTTGTTGTATTATGCTTGCCTTTCAGGAAGAACTCGCATCGTCAATCATTTTTATCACAGAGGCCTTAAAATCATATTGCATCATATCAATAGCAACACTAATAGCGCTAGAAAATCCAACAGCATCTGTTTTTCCATGGCTTTTTATAGCAATACCATTTAATCCTAAAAAAATAGCCCCATTATAATGACTTGGATTGATTCGTTTAGAGAGGTATTGTAAAGCAGGTTTGGAAATTAAATAACCTATTTTGCTACGCAAAGAAGAAGAAAATGCTTTAGTTAAAAACGTTTTTATAAGCTTAGCTGTGCCTTCTATCGTCTTTAAAACAAGATTTCCTGTAAAACCGTCCGTTACAACTACATCTACTACCCCTGTAAATAATTCATCAGCCTCTACAAAACCTATAAAATTAATATCTTTTTTTTCATATAACTTATCTGCTGCTTCACGCAAAATAGGCAACCCTTTTTGTTCTTCTTCTCCTACATTTAAAATACCTACACGTGGATTAGAAATTCCCAAAACACTTTTTGCATAAGCAGACCCTAAAATAGAAAATTGAACCAGATTTTTAGCATCACAGATTATATTTGCTCCTAAATCCATCGCTACAAATTCACTGGTAGCAGAAGGAATAAGAGTAGCAATAGCCGGCCTGTGAATACCTGGAAATGTTTTCAAAACAAATTTGGACATAGCCATATATGCACCTGTATTTCCAGAAGATACTACAGCACTGGCTTTCCCTTCATGTACAGCGTTAATAGCCAACCGCATACTTGAGTTGCGTCCCGCACGCAGAGCCTGTGAAGGCTTCGCTGTATCTGATACAACGTTTAGAGTGTGCTGAACATCCGAAACCTTCTTCAAGTTTGGGTACTTACTAAGAATAGGGTTTATTTTTTCTTTATCTCCAAAAAAGATAAACTTAGCGCCAGGATATGAAAACAGTGCTAGACTAGCGCCCTCAATATTTTTTTGAGGCGCATTATCACCACCCATGGCATCTATACTGATTATTATATTTTGTTTCAAAAGATTAACATACAGATAAATATTAATCTTCTACCGTAGAAGAAACCTTACGACCATTATACACACCGCAACTCGAACACACATGATGAGGCAACTTTAGCTCACCACAGCTTGAACACTCCATGTGAGACGCTGGTTTAATTGCATCATGTGCTCGACGGTTGTTACGTCGTGATTTAGAAACTTTTTTCTTTGGAACTGCCATGTGACATCACCTAATTATTACTCATAAAACTACTTCTTAAGAGATTTAGTAATAGATTTTACGAAGAAACGCAAGAATTTTATCTCTTTAAAGTATCTAATATCTCAAAAGGGTTCTTTTTATATACTGTTAAGCCCTCTTCCTTGCTTGTTCTTATTTTATTATCAGGAGAATGTGGTGTATCTGGAATAAGTAAAGCCAAGTATTGGATAAAAATTTCCCCCAAATTAATCCTATCTTCCACTTTATCGATACCTTCCCAGTAAATAGGCAATGAATATTCTCCCCCAGCCTCTTTGTCTTCTAAGGGCGTTGAAGAAAATCGTAAAATAAATGACTCATCAATAAGATACGGGAAACCCTTTCCAGAAAAAGAGCAAATAAGTTGTATTTTTGCCTTTACTGCAACCAATAAATCTAAATAGGTGCCCTGTATGTCTTGGCAACTATAAGAAAATTCAACGTCATAAAATTTTTCCACAAAAAATCTTTCAGCTAAAATAACACAATCTTGCCCTATAGCCTTTAAAACACAGTTCCCTTGACCTTTTTGAAGGTTTTTCAAGATAGTAGTATAATTGAAAAAAGTAGACATATTAGATCCTTTTGTAAAAATTTCTTGTCAAGTTATAGATAGTAGCTGTATATAATACATCAAGATCACGTGAGGATAAATGTTCAAAATAAATATTAAAACTTTTCTACTGCTGTCAAGCTTAAGTGCTTGCTCACCACACCTGATTCAACAGGGAAATCTAGTTTCAGAAGAAAAAATAGCTTACTTGAAGTTGGATTATCATACAAAAGAAGATGTTCTTGAAATACTCGGCCCACCTTCATCCGCAGGCCTTATGGACAAAAACACCTGGTATTATATTGGCTTAACAGGTGAGAAACTCGCCTTTTTTAGGCCCGATATTAATAAAGAGCTTTCTCTACGATTGATTTTTAACAACCAGGGTACTCTCTTGCGTGTCCATGTTTATGACCCTCTTACCAAAGAAATAATCTTGCCAAACAGCCGAAAAACAAAAGCTGGCGGCCATGACATTGGTATATTGGAGCAAGTGTTTGGCAACTTTGGTCGACGCTACCAGCAAGAAAAAAAATAAGGAAAATTATCTCTATTCTAACAAAATAGAGATCTTAATAAACTATTTTTTTTCTTATATCCTACTAGCAACAGGAGCATTTAATCTTTCTTCAGGTGGCGTGTTAAAAATTTCAGCAGGAAAAGCCTCCGTTACTGCTGTATATGGTACATCTTGTGCTTTAATACCATAGCCCGCTTCTATATCCCCTGTAACAGGAGCTCTTAGTGCCTCCCCGGGAGTGCTTAGTATATCAATAGGAAAAACATCTGTTGTTTCTGCAGACAGCACATTTTGTGTATCATGGGAAACTATTTCTTGGGCATACATATTTTTTGAACTCGTGAAAAATCCCGCTAAGATAATTACTGTAATTATCTGACTTGTCGTTTTTAATACTTTCATATGACTTCTCCTTACCTTGCATATACTTAAAGCTTATCATAGACATTTATATTTGCAATACAGCTCCTTCCTCTAGAGAGCTTACTAAGAAACGTATTTGTTTAAAGCTACTCAAAGGACATAAACTCAAAGCAAGTATTTGTATCAAATCCTCTACTTTTTAAATTTTTTATCATATATCCTTGAATCTTTTCCCAGTCCATTTTATCAGAAGGTACTACGCTATCTTTAGAAGAACTACAAAAAGTTATTCTGGATTCTTCAGATCTTCTTAAAAACTTTTCAGAAAAACTAAATAAACTAACTGTACTATCTAAAAAATCAGGAGCAAATATAAGATTTATATAAATAAATGAGCATGGAAGAAAACTTATAACTTCATCTAAACGGGCCATATCATCTACCCCCTCTAATGTTAAACTTACTGTATGCTTTTCTTCTATTAAGAATGATAAAAGATCTCTTAGTTTTTCTAGATCCTGAAATCTTACACAAATTTTACCTAGATAATCAAAATTACTATAATAACTAACATCTTCTTCACTTTTTATCCTTATTTCTTGAGATGGTATACAAATTTGAATATCTCTTAGTAACTCCTTAAAAGGTAAGGTTTTAAAAATACCCTGAAGAGGAGATCCTATTAATACTTCTGGAAAACTTCTTACTATGTAAGCTATATCATCTCTGGAAGCTCCCCTCTTAATATCCTTTTCTAGGGCCTTAGAAACTAGTTTTGATAAAGAAGGATCTCCTAATAAATGTAAAAATTTTAGTGAATAATATCGCAGCCGTTCTCCATCTCTATCTAATAAACTTGCCGGAATCTGTAGACTTTTGGTTAAGAAACTCGATACTTTACGTGGGTTAACAGATTTCTTTCTAGAAGTTTCCTCTGTTCCTTTAAAAGAAGCTACAAAAGATGCTTCCACACTAACTATATTTAAGCCTTCTTCGAATGCTGCCGCTTGTATTTTTTTAGCCGGAATCATAGTTACCGCCTGGTTTGCACTAATGCTTCTTTTCAGAGATATTTCTTGTAAAATACTAACTGCAAGTAAGTCTCCCATCTCCTCATTAAGAACTATTCTTTGCAAATTTCTTACTGAAAAATCCATAATCTTCGTTTTTTCTTTTACGTAATTTGAACAATCTTTTGCCTTTAATTTACTCTCTGTTACTATCATAAGATTTAGGAAGGCAACAGCAAAGCAAGCGCCAATATCACCCTCTTCAGCATACGTTCTAGCTCTCCTTATATCTCTTGCTCTATAAACATCTGGTAATATATCTGCAGCAGAGGTGCTCGCAAACATATCAGCAGCATCAACGGAAGCTCTTGCTTCAGTTATGACTGAAATTATAAAGCTAGCCGGAAGCTTAGATTTAGCTATTGAATCAAGGATATCTTTATCAGTATAAACAGCTCTTTCTGCTCCACAACCGTCTTGCTCAACACAAAATATATGAGCGAACATATATCTATAAGTTAAAGAACCCAATATCTCCGCCTCTTTTTCTGAAAAGAGCATTGGTTCTACTTTTTCTTCCCCAAGAGAAGGAATATCACCCCTGGAAAATACTAACATTCTATGATGACTAGCTCTAGAAAGTGCTTTACCACCTGCTTCTTCCATCATTGCTATGCTGGGGTTAGTGAATCCTGTTAAAAGATAAGCAAAGAAAATAAATAAAGTGATTTTTTTAAACATAGCAGCCTCCACAAACAACTATAGTTAATAAAAAAAGTCTAACTACTATTTTAGAGGAAATTTTCCAAAAGTACTAGAATTGAAAAATATATCTTACATTTTAACAATCATTCATGAATAACTACTTCTATTAGGTAACCTTTTCTGTCCCTGTTGCAAATAAGATGTTATATAAGAAAAAGGTGTTGATTTGTTTATCCAGCTTTATCTTTTAAACAAGATCTTGCCTCCTTGAAAATGGCGCCTTTTAAGACTCTACTTTCTATGCTTCGTTAGCCACAGATTTTACTGAGATAGGACGCACTGTATTTGCTAAAAAATATGGCTTTGCTTTCCATTGTGATATCATAGGAGAGTCTCCTTTAAATAACTCTACATATAACACGCCATGTTTTAAATAGGCTAAATGAGGTACAAGGTTATCTTTAAGTTTAAAAGTATATGTCCATCCTTTTGGCTCAAATCCTTTGTATACATAAGGTTTATCCAAACTTAATGGACGTACACTAATTGTTAATGCTGCATTTGTCGCATGAAGGCTTACACTTTCTTCATCAAGCCCTGGAACAGGAAAAGAAAGCATGTAAGTTCCTTCTCCCATCTTCTCAAGGCTATAGTTTGGTGTTTTATTTTTTATTTTTATACGTTCGTTTTTATTTATTGGCTTAAAAACAGCTTCAAAATTTTTATTTAATTCGCAAAAGTTCATCTTATTCTTTTCCCACTAAAGTAATTGATAATAAATGTATTTGTTATCTAAGTATTTAAGTGTAATTTTTTCATTTTCAAGAGGCTGAACAATTTCTTGCTAAAAAGAATTATAAATCTTAATATATCTTATGATATCCTTTTATATGTTAAAGAATCAAAAATTAGGTTTTTCATGCTAAAACGTTTCTTATTTTCTTTCTATTTTCTTTTTCTTGCAACGATCGAAATAGCATCAGCGCTTACGGTAGAAATTACTCAAGGAAATATAAATCCTATTCCTATTGCTTTAGTTCCTTTTAAAATAAAAGACCCTGATAAAAAATCTTATGCTAAGAAAATTTTAAAACAAGTTAATAAAAATTTATTAGCAACTGGTCTATTTAAAATTCTGCCTGAGAAAGACTTTATAGAAAATCCTGAAAAAATGTCCGCTATTCCTCGTTTTAGCGACTGGCGTTTACTAAAAATCCAAGGTATTGCCACAGGAAAAATTATACCTAGTGATAAGCAAGACTACTTAACACTTGAATTTAGACTATGGGATGCCTTTAGAGAAAAACAAATCGAAGGCCAAGCACTTATAGGCCACAAAGAAAATTGGCGAAAAATTGCTCATAAAATATCAAACTATATATACAATAGACTTATTGGTGAAGCGGGCCATTTTGATACAAAAATTGCTTATGTAAGTGAGTCTGCACCCAATACAAAACATAATAAAAGACGCTTAGCTATTATGGATTTTGATGGAGAAAATCACTCTTATCTTACCAATAATAAAACTATTGTCCTTACACCTCGTTTGTCTCCAACAAAGCCTGAACTTGTATTTATGTCCTATGAAAAAGGAACACCTCAAATATTTCTATTAGACTTACATACCAATAAAAAGAGAAAACTTGGTAATTTCCCTGGTATGGCATTTGCCCCGCGTTTCTCTCCAGATGGGGATAAGGTGATCTTTAGCCAATCTATTAATGGGTTATCTTCTATTTATAAAATGAACTTAATAAATAAACGCCTTACAAGATTAACGCGCTCTCCTTCCATTGATACATCACCTTCGTATTCCCCAGATGGCAAAAAGATAGTCTTTAACTCTGATAGAAGTGGCTCTAAACAACTCTATATTATGAACAGTAATGGATCCGGCATACAGCGCATTAGCTTTGGTGAGGGCACTTATTCAACACCTGTTTGGTCTCCTCGAGGTGATCTTATCGCTTTTAGCAAAACCTATAAAAGCAACTTCTATATTGGCGTTATGAAGCCAAATGGACATAATGAACGGTGGCTGTCCTCTGGCTATGTGGTGGAAGCACCAAGCTGGGCGCCTAATGGTCGATTACTAATGTATACAAAACAAACTAGGGGGGATAAACGTGAACCTGGGGGTAAAAGCCATGTAATGATGATTGATGTAACAGGTCATCGTGGAAAAACCATGAGAGTCCCTCATCAAGGATCAGCACCAGACTGGTCTTCTGCTCATGTGTTTAGCTAAAAAACTTGGAAAATAGATTTATAGAAAGGGCTTGATGTAGGTCCTGTTTCAAAAAATAAGATATGCTATGAACAAGCAGCATTACAAGAAAAAGGAAATGAAGAAGCTAGAAGACGGATAGACTTTCTTAATAAAAGAGGGGAATACTATAGCATGTTTGAAAAACAACGTTCATGGTACATGGATTCTATTATTGAAGAGGATGTTATAAAGTCTTCATAAAGTTCAAAATACAGAAAAGAAAATTATGTGACCCTATTGGGAATATTTTATCGGAATGATAGAAAAGAACCTGTTGATAAATTCTAGAAAATATTTTCTTTTGGTATTGTATTGTTAGAAAACTTGGAAAGAGGTTTGTTTGAAAGCATGATCAATAGCTTGTTGCAGAGTAGTGAAATTATGAACTGTATCGTTTATTTTGCGTTTAAGGTTGGACCAGAAGATATTCAAGAAAAACACATAGAGCTTAAAAAAGAGAAAAGTAGGGGAATATCTCGCGGATTTAGTAGATAAATTGTTTATATAAGTTTATATATAATATACCTTATGAAAAATAGAAGGTTTTTTTAATGGAAATAGATCCATCCTACAAGGAACACATAGCTTTTCTTAAAATTGCTTAAAGATTATTTATCTACTCCTGAGAAAATAACAAAGTTAAAGAATTAGTTTGATAAACTGCTTGTTATTATAGGGGGCTGCGTAAAAAATGGAATAAAGTGGTATAGGAACCCTCTAAACATCCCTTAAACTTGACGATGCCCTTTAAATACTTCTTTCTACTTTTTAAAAGACTCACATAGCCTCCCTGTATGGGTCTTTTCTTTGACAAATTGTATTGTCTTGTACTAAGATAACTCTATCTACAACTTATTTGAAAATATATTTTTACTAAAAAAGGATTTTAATAATATGCGTCACTTTATTATTTTATTAGGCTTGTTCTTGTTCTTCCAGGAGAGTAATGCTGGTAAGACAGATGGAAGCCCAGATGCTGAAGAAGCTTCATCTAAACCCACTGCCCCTAGACCTGATCCTACATATTTACAATTTTCTGAGAAAATTACAGCAGTTTCTCAAAAATATGATGCGTATGCATACCCGGTTCTTTTAAAAGAGTTTAGATCTCTAGAATTTTCCGAAGGACTTTGGAAAGAAATAGCATCTAAACAGTCAGTAGAAAAATGGCCTTTACAAACTTCATGGAAAATTGCTGTAGGAGCACAGTGCTTTCTAGATGCTGCTATTGATATTCCTCACCAAAACTTATTACGCAATGGGCTGAGCTCTCTTCTTTCTTGGTCTTTTGAAGAAGGAGGACTAGAAGAGTTTTATATTAAAGCTACTACTAGAGTTTATGAAATAATACAAACGCACCCTTATCTTCGTAGAAGAGCTGCTCTTTATGCCTTAACAGCCGCAGCTCGTCTTCAACATCCTCTTGCTCGCCTATTTTTAACAGAGGCACTCAGATGTTATGATGATCCTCATGATCGTTTTTTAAGTGGTAACCACTCCTTGGTTAAAGCTGGTTTATCCTCGAAAAAAGGCCAAGAAGCCCTTCATAGATTCATTGCATTTCCTGGTATTGAAAAGTTTGTTGATTTAAAAGATGAGAGAGACTTAAAAGATACTGAAAAATTAAGAGCAAAAGCTCAGTTAGGTCTACCACGCTATCACGTTTTATTGGGAGATCTTTTATATGCTAAAGCTGGAGCTCAATATCACTTTCCATATCCTCCTGAAATAATAGACGCAGTTATCGAACAATATAAGAAAGCTGCTAACCTAGAAGACTCTGAAGGGTGTCTTAAAGTTTCTAGTTTAATGAATGAAGTTTCTAATAGAGATATAGAAAGCACTCAACCTTTGGATCTTATGGACCATTATGAGCATCTTTCTGCATGGCATGGAAATGAAAAAGCTTTCCTATATGTTAATATTCAAACAATACTAAAACAAGAAAATATACCTGGAACTCCTAGTGCTATTTTCAAAGCTGTAAGAAAGTTTTTAACCATTGAACGTAGGAAATAGAATGTTTCGTTTTTTTATTGTTTATCTGAGTTTTATTCTATTTCCAGTATTGGCGATTGCAACAACACTTGATATTTTTTCAAGTGGTCAAGGTAATGCTGTCTTAGTCCGTCATCATAGACAATCCATGCTCATAGATGCAGGAAGCAAAGAAATGAAATTTCCCGCTGCATATAGATCAAAATTAGATGCACTTTCAGAATTGATTCCCTACAAACTTCGAAAGAAACAACTTAAAACTTCAAGAACAAAGGAGGAGGGAACTTTAGCGTCTTTTACAAGACGCACCTCTTCTGCTCCTGATCCAGATCAGGATTCTCCAGAAAACCTCATCTGGTGATGAAAAAGGAGGAGGTGGTGGTGGCAGTAGCACTACTGCTCAAAAAAAGAGGAAAGAGGCCTCTTTAAGAAAAGAAAAAAACAATATGCAAAAGATTTAATTTCTTCTATACGTGAAAAAATATCTGATGAAGACGGTCGCTTAAACCTTACGACTCTGTTAGTTACACACCCTGATGAAGATCATTATAACCTTATTCCAGATATTTTCTCTGAGAAGAATTTTCATATTGAAAATTTAGTTCTTGGAGGGCTTCATAAAGAATATAACGAAAAGTTTCAAGGTTGGCTAAATGAATCTAAAGCAGCAGGTCATTTTGGTAGTAATCCTATTTTTACAGGAATGGCTAATGGAGGAAAAGAAGGTGGAATGGCACCTTCTCCAGAAGGGTATGCTCGCCCCTACTCTTCATCCATAGATGAGGCGGTAAGAACAGAAACAGAGAGAAAAATTGAAGCTGCCTTGCAATGGGAAGATGTAGAAGGTGATATCCACACTCCAGTATTTCAGGTGCTTTCGATGAATGCAGGACATGCGGTAGAATCTATGTTGTCTGGAGAGCCTTATGTTGTCCACAGAGCTAATGAAGATAATAACGTAAGTTCTATAGTTTTACGCCTTTCAGGGGGACAAAATTCTGTTCTTTTAACTGGCGATGCTGAAAAACCAACTTGGGCGCATATTATAGCTACCCAAAAACTCTTGGAAATTAGAAGCATAGAAAGAGATCTTAAAACAGATTATGTTCTTTTAAGTCATCATGGGAGTGGTTCAAACGGAGCAACGTCCAGGGAATTTTTGGAATTATTTCAACCTAAATCCTGTTTTCTTAGTGTAGGCAGACATATGAGATATCACCATCCTGCCCAGGCAACTATTGACAGCGTTTTAAGCTTACAAAGCTTATTTCATACGAATAGTCATTCTGTTAGTTATTTCAGCAAGAAGGATCAAAAAGATACACACAAACATAAGAGAAGACATACTCGTAGAGCTCTTTTCTCTACCTTAAATTCTGGACATATTCATCTTGATCTAAATACTGACACTGTCCTAACTTCTCAGGTAAAAAAAGATACTTACACTGAGGAAGAAGACCTTTCTGGAGGAGGAGGCGGCGGCGGTATTGCTTCTGTTCTAAAATTTGAACCTGACTACTCTAAAGTATATATTCTTCCTAAAACAAAAATGCAGGAAGCTATAAAAGAGATAGTTGGAGGATTATTAACTCCTAAAACTAACATAACACTTTGGCGTAAAACTCAAAGTGGTAAAAATAAAATGACACAACTAGATCATTACGCTCAATCTCATGGAGATGAAGACCCTGACGTTCAGCTTCACCTTCTTTTAGATGAAGCTGAAAATCGTTTGTATTTCCTAGAGGAAATTGATACTGATGAGGAAGAAGAAGCGGAAAGAGGAGAAAAATCTCCACCCCCTGCTGAATCTGGATCTGGGGGAGGTGATGGATCTCAAGTATCTGTTGAAAGTAAAACTGAATAAGATCAAACTCTATTTTAAAGACTCTGTATCTCCTTAATATGAGAACATAGAGTTACTATGTCCTATAATAGTTATTACAAAATTTTCTCTATAGAAATTCTTTTATTTTTAGCAGAATTGTGACGTTCTTTAAGCTCAATATCAATATATTTATCTGTAATGGCGCTGGAACTGTGACCTGCGTCATCTCTAACATGTTCTTTTGCTCTATGCTTAACATCATCAGA
>JAJRRM010000092.1 GCA_024279475.1 Alphaproteobacteria bacterium
TAGTCACTGCAAACAAACTCACCTTTTCCACAAGAAAAAGATACTATACTACGTAATGAGAAAACTACTGAGAAACAAAAATATTTAAAAGGAAAAATCAGTTCCATTTAAGTTTTCCTAAAAGACTAGGATCTGATATCCTCAAAGAAAAAAGACGAACCCAAGTAATATGAGATATAGAATTTCCTCTAAGATCTACTCTTTCTATATTATCTTGTTTAAGCAAACCTAAAAGAGCTTTTTCAAATGGTAGATCCTCGTCAGAATCTCTATCTAATTCTTCTATCCTATTTAATGATAAATCTAAAACTTTTAATTTAGGTAACAACTGTGCAAACTCTAGAACTTTTGTAGCCCCTCTGTACTGCAAGACATTATGACTAAAATCTAATTCTGTACATTCTTCATAATTAGGAGTTTTTTTAACACTTTCTTCAATAACCACTGTAACAGATCTCCCTCCTAATTTTTTAGCCTCAGCACTCATCTCATCATCTACTATAAATTTTTCGCATAAATCTATTTTATTTCCTAGCGCATAATTTTGGCCTAATAAAAACATACCCATAAAAAATAAAATATATTTATTCACAATCACAACTCCTATATAAAGTTTCTAATTTTAATATAAAATATAACAATAAAATGACGCATATTTGTAATCTCTTCTTTACTATACGTATATTTCCAAGGGGAAATCTATCCCCGTTCCAATAGTAATTATTAGGGGACTCTGTTGTAAAAAATAAATTCTATAGGGGAACACTATAAGCGTTTCTGTTTTTTAATGCTATATACCTATCCAGAAGTGTCTCTGCTTCTTTTTCCTTTAGCTTATAAAATCTATATGAGTAATATTGTGCAAGATCATCATATATATCACCAAGCATAATTGTTAAATTTTTATCATCAGAAATTTCTGGTAATTTTGAAGATACATCTATTACAGGAACATTTTCCTCTATTTTTTTCCCTATAGCTCTAACAGCCTCTCTATATTCATCCAGCTCATCCTTAGTCAAAGCAACTGCTTTATCACACGAAAAAGCTATCATAAAGAAAGATAGCAGAAAAATAATATTAATATTTAATTTCATAATTTACCTCCTTGAAAAAATGAAGTGGGGCTTTATCCTAACACTAAACTCTATTGAAATACATATATCATATACAGTTATTTTGTCAATTTCAGTATTTATATTCCCTTGCCGTTACATTATAATTTTATGTATCTTGTTAAAAAACTTGAAGATTAAAAAGTTGGGTTGAGATTTCTTACTCAAAATATAGATACAAGAACACCCGAGGGAAGATTATTCTTTTATATAAATGCGTCCTTTGATAAGCCTCAGAGAGAAAATACAGCAATTAAGAAGTTATTGATTAGTTGTTTTCAACAGGCTTCCTTTTAGTTTTTTTATTTGTTAGTGCCTGTGCAGTTTTATATTCTTCTACATTTAAGTTGAAAACTAAACCTGTGGCATCCTTTCTTACAGGTTTAGGAGGACTTTCAGATTTTTTTTCTCCTGTTTCTTCTATAATTTCTCCATAATAATACATGCCACTGCCTGAGTCATATTTAAGGGGTTTACCTGCTAAAGGATCTTTAACTAAGGGAATATCTGGAATTGGTTTTTTAGAAGGTCTATATGACTTTCCTTTTTTATATGAAGGTTTCTTTTCTCCAGCTTCACCTTCTTTTTCAGAAAGTTTTCCACTATAAGAATTGTCCATTAAGAGCATGCTAAAACCCAAAAACATAAGTACTTTTGAACACTTCTTTTTATTACAATTCATATCTATATATCCTTAACTTGTTCCTATTTTAAATCTTGCTCTATAAACAGCCCTGTCGCAAGAAATATTGGATAAAACGGCTCTGTTACCTACATCTAGGAGTTAAAATTTTCCTAATCTTATTTATATTTTGTATGATTTATATAATTTCAATAAAAATATACTATGGCATGAAAGTTGGTAAAGAAAGAGACCCTTCTCAAATTATGGATTCCCTCCGTAAGGAAAAAAATACGAAGAGCATATGCTACGGAACAAGATCCTGATATGGCATCTGGTAACAATACCTCTCCTAGAAGTCTGAAAGGAGTTCTAAATATAATTCAAAAAGAAACATGTATTACTCCGGAGAAAGTTTAGAAAACCCAACCCGTAAAGGAAAATTGTAGCCATTTGCATCTAATAGATGCTGTACTAGATCTCAAAGTAGAAAAGGCTAAACAACAATCTCCTTCACAGGTAAAAAAACAAAGAGGAGAACTTTCTTCTAAATAAAAGAAAGTTCTCCTGTTTTTCTTTGCAAATGGACATCCACTTTAAATTGTTAAGATCCAAGTGATTTACGAGAGGTAATTTTAGAAGATGAATTGACTAAATCCCAAGCATCGTTACCATAGTTATTTCTAGGAGTATCTTTAGCATTGGAAAACTAAAAGAGAGGGAATATGTTTAAGGGAATAATTATATCCAAGACAATAATAGCCATAGTACTATTAAACTTTTCCTATATTGAAGGCTCTTTTTCTTCCTCTGATGGGCAAACGCCAGATTTATCAGAAAAAAGATCAAGAACCGTAGCTCAATCTTCTAGATCAGGTGGGTCAGCACGTGATGCAGATCCAGGATTAAATAAAACTAAAGGCATTAAAAAATCCTCATCTCAAGAGAAGCCCTTAAAGAAAAAGAACAGAAAATCAAAGTTTAATAAATTTATAACAGAAGCATATGGTGATCCTAAAACTGCTACGGGTCTTAGACAACTTCTTTCAGGTGATGAAAAAAATAGAATTGCAATGGCTATTTTAAACACTTTCATACCTGGATTTTTAGATGACCCTATCCTAAACTTAAAAGAAAGAGAAACAGGTTTTCCAAAAACAGACTCTGGAGAGAATTTAGCTTTTTCAGGGTATTTTGCACAAAAAAGATATGACTGGCCTTTTCCTGTTGAGCTTCGTATTAAAAAGGACAATATCTGCAGTGAAAAAACTTTATTTTATACAGCAGCTACATACGCAGGACAACTTAGCGGGGA
>JAJRRM010000093.1 GCA_024279475.1 Alphaproteobacteria bacterium
AATGTCTCAAGAAACGGGTATAGGATCGCATAATATACGACGAGGCGCTTTGCGGCCAGAAGATTTTGAGGCTTTTACGAGTTTAAGCAGAGAACTTTCGTCTTTACCGTTGTTTATTGATGACACACCAGCTCTAACAATTACTGCTTTACGGACGCGAGCACGGCGGTTAAAAAGGCAACATAATCTAGGCCTTATTGTTATTGACTATCTTCAATTGCTTTCTTTACCAAAAGACTCTCGTCGAAGCAGCGATGGGCGTGTGCAAGAAGTATCTGAAATTACGAGAGCCTTAAAGGCGCTTGCAAAAGAGTTAAGCGTTCCTGTTCTTGCCTTGTCACAGTTATCTCGTGCAGTTGAGCAGCGTGATGATAAACGGCCACAGTTAGCTGACTTGCGTGAATCTGGATCAATTGAGCAAGATGCAGATGTTGTTATGTTTGTTTATAGAGATGAATATTACGAAGCGCGTCGTGAGCCAAAGGATGTTAATTCAGAGAAGCATATTCAATGGCAGGCTACTATGGAGCGTTTTCATAACCATGCTGATATTATTATTGCTAAGCAACGTCATGGCCCGATCGGTACAGTCAAGCTATATTTTGATGCGGCATTAACAAAGTTTTCCAACTTAGCACCGCAGTATTAAAAGGAAAGGCTTGACAGAAAGATGAAGCTTGAAGAAGCTTAATAGATCTTCATAAGAATATTTAGGTCCCATAAAAAGAAATTGAAATGACTATTTTCCACACATACACAAGTCGACTAACTATTGATCCAAAAGCAATAGAGCATAACTATAAGCTACAGAAAAAACGTGTAGCGCCTGTAGAAGTAATGTGTGTAGTGAAGGCTAATGCTTATGGGTTGGGAGCAGTGGAAGTTACAAAGGCGCTTCTTAAAGCGGGTGGAACTACTTTTTTTGTAGCAACCTTGGAAGAAGCTTTGGAGCTGCGAAAAGCCTTAGATGAAGAATTTTCTTTGTATGTGTTGGAAGGTTTTTTAGAAGGTATGTGGCCTTTGATGTCTGATAAAAAAATATTTCCAGTCATAAATACATTAGAGCAGCTAAAATTCTTAAGCAAAGAAGCTACATGCAAGGGTTTACAGATTAAAGCGATTTTACACTATGATACAGGAATGACACGTTTAGGTTTGAGTGAGGATGATATTTCTCTGTTGAATAAAAACAAACAGTGGTTTGAAGGTGTTTCTATTCAATACATTATAAGTCACTTAGCTTGTTCTGGTAGTGATAATCCCTTGAATGATAAGCAAGGGGAGCGTATGGCGGCTCTAAAAGAAAAATGGCCGCAGTTTAAATATAGTTTACTTGCTTCCAGAGGACTGAACTTAAAGGATAAATATTTGTTTAATGGTGTGCGTTTGGGTTTATCTCTTTATATGCCAATCAATGCTAAAGATACAGTATTAAAACAGGTTTTTAAGTTAGAAGGATGTGTCTTGCAGGTGCGTAGTGAACCAATGGGTAAGTCGGTTGGGTATGACCGCACATTTATTACTAAGAAGCCAAGCAAGATTGCTGTCATAAATATAGGTTTTGCTGATGGTTATATGCGCGCGTGTTCTAATGTAACAGAGGTTGCTTATAAGGGAGAGAAGCTCCCTTTGATTGGGCGTGTCTCTATGGATTTAAGCACAGTGGATATAACAGATGTATCAGAAAATGAGATTAAAGAAGGAGATTGGGTAGAGTTTGTGGGGCCGAATATTTCTGTACATAGTTTGCCAATGTCACCCTATGAGCTTTTAGTACGTCTTTCTTCGCGAGCAAAGAGGTTATATAAACCAGGTTCCATCTTGACAGGAGAAAACGAAGTTACATAGACTAGAGTATAAGGGGAAAAATAAATGAACTTTTTAGCACGCGTTGGCAGAATTTTTCTACTTTTTTTAAGAAGTACAGGGAGGCTTAGCTGGTTTTCTATGCGTGGTTTTTATCATTGTTTTCGTCCCCCTTTTTATTTTTTACAACTCTTTCGTCAGTTTTTTGAGATGGGGTTTCTTTCTTTGCCCATTGTTGGTTTGACAGCTATATTTTCAGGAATGGTGTTAGCCTTACAAAGTTATGCAGGTTTTTCTCGTTTTTCGGCTGAAGGGTCTGTTGCTACGGTGGTGGTATTATCTATGACACGGGAGCTTGGTCCTGTATTGGCAGGGTTAATGGTAACAGGTCGTGTAGGAGCTTCAATGGCTGCTGAAATTGGCACCATGAAAGTGACAGAACAGATTGATGCTTTGCGTACTCTTTCTATAGATCCTTATAAGTATCTGGTTATTCCGCGGCTTTTAGCTGGTATTATTATGATGCCAATTTTGGTGCTTTTTGCAGATGCTATTGGTATTTTTGGAGGATATTTAGTTAGTACTTACAAACTGGGTTTTAATCCAGCAAATTATATAGACCAAACTTTTAAGAACTTAATGCTGCAGGATGTTATATCTGGACTTGTTAAGGCGAGTGTATTTGGTTATATTATTGCTTTGTTTGGGTGTTATTTTGGATACACGTCTAAAGGAGGTGCTCAGGGTGTAGGTAATTCTACAACAAGTACTGTCGTTGTTGCTTCTATTATGATTTTGTGTTCAAATTATCTATTAACAGCAATTTTATTCACATAATGAAGCAGCAGAAAATAAAAATAAAAATACGCGGTCTATGTAAGGCTTTTGGCTCTAAGGTCGTATTAAAAGACCTAAATCTTGATGTGTATGATCAAGAATCTTTAGTAGTTATAGGGGGTTCTGGGACAGGAAAATCTGTTCTTATTAAGTGTATTATAGGGTTGTTAACACCAGAAAAAGGACAAATATTTATCGACGATATAGATGTTTTAAAGCTGGACAGTGAAGATAGAGAAGCTTTTATGGACAGGTTTGGGGTTCTTTTTCAATCGGGGGCTCTTTTTGATAGTTTGTCTGTGTGGCAGAATGTGGCTTTTGGATTGATTCACCGCTATAATATGAAAAAAATAGAAGCTAAAGCTATTTCTGTAGAAAAATTAAAAGAAGTAGGGTTAGGTAAGGATATAATTGACTCATCGCCTTCAAAGCTTTCAGGTGGTATGAAAAAGCGTGTTTCTTTGGCAAGAGCCATAGCAACGAATCCGGAAATTATTTTTTTTGATGAGCCAACTACAGGTCTAGATCCTATAATGTGTAATGTTATTGATAATCTTATTATTAAGAATGTTAAGCAACTGGGTGCTGTTGGCTTATCTATTACACATGATCTTGATAGTGCTCGTCGTATTGCTGATAGGGTAGCAATGCTTTATGGTGGTCAGATTGTCTGGGAGGGTACAGCTAAAGAAATGGATGTATCGGACAATGCTTATATACACCAGTTTGTTCGCGGTCTTCAAGAGGGACCGATCTCAGTTATAGTTTAGCAATAGTGATAAACTATTAAGGAAAATCTTCAATGGAAAAACTTCAAAAAATATATGCATGCCAAGCATGTGGCATGACGCATGCAAAATGGAAAGGTAAGTGTGATGGTTGTGGAGAGTGGAATAGTATAGAGGAAGAGCTTATGGGGAGAGGGCCTAAGAGCTCTATTTATTCACATGTACCAGATCGTGTTAAGCTTGTTGATTTATCAGATCTGTCTAAAGATACAGTTAGCCGCTTAAGCTCAAATATAAAGGAGTTTGATAGGGTTGTTGGTGGCGGGCTTGTGCCGGGATCTCTTCTTTTAATGGGTGGAGAGCCAGGTATAGGAAAATCCACTCTATTATTACAACTTGTGGGAGCCTTGGGAAAGAAAATGGCTTGTGGATATTTTTCAGGAGAGGAGGGTATTGCACAGATTCAGCAAAGGGCTCAGAGGCTTGGCATTAAGGAGAGTCAGGTAAAGGTAGCGGCTGTTTCTCAAGTAGAAACAGTTATTGAACTAATAAAATCAAGTCCAAAATTGAAGGTTGTTGTTATTGACTCAATTCAAACGCTCTATACACAAATGTTAAGTTCTGCTCCGGGAACAGTAGCTCAGATTCGCCAGTGTACAGCAGAGCTTATGCAGTTGGCAAAGAGAGCGAATGTTTGCATGATATTGGTTGGTCATGTGACAAAAGAGGGTAATATTGCCGGTCCGCGTTTATTAGAGCATATGGTTGATACAGTCTTATATTTTGAGGGAGATAGAAGCTATACTTTCAGATTATTAAGAGGTGTTAAAAATCGTTTTGGCCCCACAGATGAACTGGGTGTTTTTCAAATGTCTCAGGACGGACTTGAAGCTGTTGATAATCCATCAAGTTTTTTTCTTCCAGATAGAGAAGGAAGTATTAGTGGAGCTAGTATTTTTGCAGGCCTTGAGGGAACAAGACCTCTATTGGTAGAGGTAGAGGCTCTTGTAGCTCAACCCTCTTCCCCAAATCCAAGGCGTTCTGTTGTTGGTTGGGACCAGGGGCGTTTAGCTATGATTCTTGCTGTTTTGGAGTCGCGTTGTGGAGTGAACCTTGGAGCAAAAGATATTTATTTAAATATTGTTGGGGGCTTGAGACTTTCAGATCCAGCTGCAGATTTTGCAGTTGCTATGGCGTTAGCATCTGCTGCTTATCAAAAACCATTGCCTCAAGAGGCAGTTTTTCTAGGTGAAATTGGCTTATCTGGAGAGCTGCGGACTGTAAGGCATGCAAAAACGAGGTGTAATGAGGCTGTTCGATTAGGATTTCCTCATGCTTTTGGGGCAATGAAAAGCATGAAATTTATTCCCAAAGGGTGTTTTGTAAAGAATTTTAAACATTTAAAAGAAGCTCTTTCTTTTTTCTTTTCAGGTGAAGAAAGAAACTGTTAGATTAAAGGTCTATAAGAGGATAAATTATAATGAAATTCCAAGAATATATAAATACTGCGCAGGCAACCTTAATAAAACTAGGAAGTCATATACCAGAAGAAAAAGTATCTCAGGCTATAGGTGCTATTACGGGGGCTTTAAAAGAGGGATACCCAGTGCTTGTTTGTGGTAATGGAGGATCAGCCGCTGATGCTATGCATATTACAGGAGAATTGGCAGGCCGCTTTTTTAAAGAAAGGCCAGGTTTAAATGTTATTTGCCTTTCTTCAAATCCAGCGTTTTTAACTGCCTGGGCCAATGATTATGATTATGCCTCTATTTTTGAACGTCAGGTTGAGTGTTATGGAAAAAAAGGCAGTGTTCTAATTGGCCTTTCTACTTCTGGAAATTCTCAAAATATCATTCAAGCTTTTAAAAAAGCAAAAGAAATGGGAATAACAACATTAGGATTAACAGGTTTAGGAGGAGGAAAGATGTCTTTTGTTACGGATATACTTCTAGAGGTCCCTTCTAAAACAACACCCCATATCCAAGAATCTCATATTTGTTTATATCACTTTATTTGTCAAGAAGTAGAGGCTTATATGGCTTCTTTCTCAAGAGACTAGTTAAATTTAGAATAACTATACATTACTAAATAAACGGTCTAGCTAATAACAGAAACTGGAAAACGATGACCTTTAGGAGCTTGGGATAAAAACATTTATAAATCCTCTACAATTGCAACGTATAAAACCCTAATATACCTAAATATAAACTCAAAATACTACTTTAACTTAACGGTGCTATTTGAGAGCATGCGTATGTTTAAGAAAGGGCAATTATCTGCATGGATGAATGAAAAGAACATCATTGGAAAGATATGTTTTATTAACCAAATTTTTGATCTTTATACTCGTTAAATAAGACCTAATATCAACATTTTTTTATCCAATTTTATTTTTAAAACAGAGTTCTTACTCTTGTTAAGCTTTGAAAGAATTTCTTGCATTATAAATAATGAGTATGTTATTAATACCTCTGTTCATTTATTAAATTATATTAAGTATTATTAACATGCATAAGATATTATCTTTTTTTCTTTTATTCTCTCTCGTCTATACACCTGTTCACGCTGTCTTCGATAATAAGTTTTATCCAGGTCTTGATGGACATATGCTTAGAAAAGCACACATGCTTGAGAGAAAGAATATGACTTTTATTCCCCTCTCAGATCTATCGGAAGAAGAAAAAGCATATCTATTAAGTGACGGCACACAAGTAATACAACAAGGAATAGTAGAAAAATCTCTCGGAGGAGGGGGTAAAGATGCAGATCTTTGTGCTGTAAAATTTGTGCCTCTCTCAGATCTATTGGAAGAAGAAAAAGCATATCTATTAATGGAAGGTATACTAGACATTCAACAAGCTGTCTGTGAATCTAAAACAGATTCTCTTTTATTAGATGAAGCTGTTCTATTAAAAGCTCTCTCCCCTTTTGCTTTAATAATTGGTGAGCGACGGATACAAACTTTGTATCAGCAAAGCTCATACGGCTCTCTAGATCCTACAAAGATGCTCCCCCATTTTGCAGCCATACATATAGCCTCCGAGCATAATGCTCGAGTTGCTCCAGGCACCCCTATAACAGCCCTTTTTCAAATGCTTTTTCCAGGTGATGTTTTTAACTTTTCCCCTAATCATTGCTATAAAGATCCTATAGGAAGCCTGAAACCCTTGCAGCTTGGCACTCTTATCCGCTTCTTAACAATGGGCTATTTTACACTGTCTCCCTCTGATCGCATTGATGGACTTTGTAATATTCTAGGCGTAAATCAAAAACAAAAAGAGTCCCCTACTTATATAAAGCTAGACCAAATAACGCCCGATGAATTTAGCACAGCAGAAACTTTTGTCGCTTTAAGAATATTTGCCAAAGAAGGGCGTAAGCTTTGGTTAACTAACGAAAGTTCTATACCAGAAATAAAAAAAATTTTTGATGCTGTGAAAGCTTCATCTACCCCTCTCTTAACATTTCTAACACTTACTTGTGTAAGTGATGGTGACGTGAGCTCTTTATTTGCCAATGTTGACGACGTTTTTGATGCTGTGGATGTGGAAGTTTTTCGTAAAGTCCATCCTGAAAGTCCTATGCTCAAAGGAAAATCCCCTGAAATATTTAGGCTCAAAGGCTCTAAAAAAAAGAACCTTGAAAAATCTATAGGTGATTTAAAACGCCGTCGTATGGCTATCGTTCTAGATAAAGCTATGCAATTTCAATCCTTAGAAACTTCTAACAAACTATTGGTTCAACAAATTCTTGCAACTTTTTTTGGTCGCAAATTTAAAGAGGAAAAAGATTTAATCAGTTTTTATAGTGCTCTCTTAGGGGAGAAGGAACTTCTGGATAAATCACATATGCAAACTATAGATGCTATAACATTAATCCCTTTACTTGCGCAATTCACTCAAAATCCGTCCTCTTTTTTCACCTTAAATTCCCACGAAAGAAGTTATATTATCTGGCGTAGTAATCTTGAGTTAAAAGATCAAATACTTTTCCAATCAACAGCACGAGCTAGAGGCACCTCTTTTCCTGATTGTGTGGAAACAGGACTTAGAAATGCTTTTTTAGAGCTCAGTATAAAAACTAGAGAGACTGGTGAGAGTTATTTAGATCTTGACAGAATCCCTGAAGGCAGCCCTGCACGAATGTACTTTGATGAGTTTTCTACTTTAGAAGCAGCTTTTAAAGAAAGTACTCACGGTAGTAAAGAAAATTCTCGCGATAGATGGGCTTGTGATCTTAGTGAAATTCCAGGGGTTACTTATAATCAAAAAAGCGTTGACGCTGAAATTCAGTCAGGCGCTCTTTCCGTGCTTAATGCTCTAATACATATGCTTGGTCTTGAAGAGTTAGACCCTCTAATTTTTAACCCTAGTGATATTCCTGCTCAAGAAACAGAATTTAATAACTATTTAGCAAAAATTAGCTCCGCTCTTTCAAGAGGCAGTGATGTCGTAGAAATTTTAAAGGTTGAAGAGTTCTTTCCAAACTTCACAAGAAGAGATTACAGTACAGAACTTCTTATTAAAATAAATGATATCCCTTGCTCTAAAATACATATTGATCATGGCCATACAAAATTAACTAAAGAACCTGGCCATTTCTCCCCTCTTGTTTGTTCTATACTTCAAGCAGTAGAGAGTGAGGAGCAGGCACTAATGGTAGCTCCCCTGGTAGCTTTTTCTGAACACTTCAAAACTATTTCTAGCTTTATTACAGGTCCCTCTATGCCCATTTTCATGAATACTGTTGATCATAAAAATCCTGATATGGTTAGCTACCTTGCTGTTATGTGTTTACAGAACTTAGACTTGGGACTTGATCAACAGCTTTACCGTCATCTTAGATATTTAGAACAGCTCGAGGATTCTCATCAATCAGAAATTGTCGGTAGAGAGATCTTAAATAAGTTTAAGAGCGATGCCCTTACCTTAAAACAAGTAGCGAAAATAATAAGAGCTCATAATTGCTTATTAATGACATCTCTACAAGCGACATTTAAAAAAGAACCCTATAGAAATATTATCCAAGATATTGCCCCTTCTCTAGAGTCTTATCAGGTTAATATAAACAATGAAGACGATATGGATTTCTATGGTTTATTTAATTCTGTAGCTGGATTCATTTTATCTATGGATTTTCTACAAAACTTCCAAGATTCTATGGGTCTACTTATACAAAACACGCACGCAGAAGCCTTAACACTAACAAAAATAACTAACCCAGGTGAGAAAATGGTTAATTTTTTGAAAGATCTACCAGCGTTAATTAATGAGCTTTTTCTTACAATATCGAGCATTGATGATGCAAGTTTCGCTTATTTAAGTAAGAATGTAACTCAGTTTTTATCCAGACCCTCTTCTACTATAGAGTTTAGATTTGACTTTGATGAACCTCCCTTTAGTCTCCCCCATATCGATAGACATTTTCTTAAGTTAACGGAAGAAGTTTTTCAAGAAGTAATAAGCTTACTTAACGAAGGAATAAGCTTGCCTAGCAAAGCCAATATTTATTTCTCTAGTCATTTACCTGACAACAATAGCCTCTTATTTAAATTAGTAATAGAGATGGTTAGAAAATGTGAACGACTTGATGTTACTTTTGCTTTTACACCTTCAAATATGGGACCTGCTGCTATTTTTGATATAATAAGTAAATTAAATCAGAGAAATTTAAGAGAGCGAACGTTTGTTCCTGTGGAAGCTTCTGATGGAATTATTTACGGAGTGCGTTCAGTCTCAAATTATGTTGAGAAGCTAAAATCTGCTTATCAATCCGCTTATTTAAAGAAATTTAAACCAGCTATGACCAAAGTTTTAACTAATGCAGGTTTTCCTGAAAGTAAGTTTTCTTTTAATGAGTAAATTACTATAAAGGTAACTAGTATTAACAGGAATTTCTTAGCTGTTCTATTGTTCTGGTAGAAAATGACTTGCATAGATTGCAAGCAGAACAGATTTGTCTAAGGGAGAGCTTCAGAAACTTTCTATAGCTCGTATTTTTTATAAAAACACACCTATTAGTATACTAGATGAACCTACATCAAGTCTTGATCCTACTTCGAAAAACAATTTTTTTTCTAGACTAGAAGAAATGTCCAAAGAAAAGTTTATTGTTTTAATAACTCATAAAATAGAAATATTAAAAAATTCGGATAAAGTTCTTGTTCTAAAAAAAGGAAATGTCAGTTATGTGGGGAAATATGCTTGCTTACAAGACTCTTATAAAAGGTAAAAAAAGCAGAGACAAATAGCTGTAAAATGCCCTATTGGAAACTCTTAAAACATGGAGAAAACACTTAAAGTTAACCCCCTCTTATTCTGGCCTTGTTGCAAAAATTTAATTATCGAGATAGTCAGAGAGTTTCTACTTTATAAAAGACAGGATTTCTTTGACTTACAGATTTTGAAACATAGTTGTAAATAGCTCTTTTTAATTTTTTGCAACAGGACCATAAATACTATGTATCAGACACTAAAGATTTCCCGAGCTAGTGTTTATAGATATTTAAATTTATAGGTTAAACAATATTTACAACGGGGCTGTATACTTTTCCTTCCATTAAGAAATAATTTATTCAAATTTAAATGCTATAATTAAGCTTTTGCAAGAAAGTCAGAAAAACGCCTTGAGAATCTTTATGTGCACCTATACAGTAAATACCAGTATAATTTTAAAACTGGGTATATTATTTTAAAAAGGATTTTATAATGTTAAAAAGACTATTTACTTTACTTATGATGGCTGTTTCTTCAATAAGTCATGCTATGCATACGGATGCTGGTCCAAGTGAAGGGGGCGGAAGTAAAAATCCTGTTGTTTCTAGTGCTAGGATCTCCCCCGATCAAGGCAGTGGAAATAAGTTTTCACCTCTACCTCCTGCCTATGACGGCGATGCTGAGAGAGCATTAAAAACTTCTTCTGGTGTTTCTAAAGATCAGGGTTTTGATGAACTTGGTGATTTGCCTATACGTGAATTAGCCCTTGTTCGAATGACAACTTTTTTACCATACGATGGTAGCCAGCGGCTTATCCCCAAAGAGACAGAGACCTATACTGGTTATGTGCCTGAACTATTGAGAACTACTTTGCACTTTACGCTTAATGGAAAAGTTGTTGCTCACGAAGATGGTAGTTGGGATCATATGAAATCAGCAATTATTTTACCCTTTGATGAATACCAAAGTAGGATAGTAGGCGGCGTTATAGCAGATTTGTATATATATGGACCTCTTAAAATTTCTCCCAGGGCAATATTTGTTTTAGCCAAAGGAGAGAAAACAGAAGGACTCAATGGGAAAATAGAAGTCTTCGACCCTATCAGTGAATCAATGGACCAGGCCGTTCAAAGAGTTCTGAAGAAAAATGGTTATATGACACTAACACTTCAAGAAAAATTTGGGGTAGTTTATATAAATGGTGTTTGTGAATCTCCGACTCTAGGAAAAAAGAATGTTTCTTTTGAGAGTCCTAAGTTTTGGAATTTATTTTCAAGGACATTTCATAGGGGATTACATACATCTTCACCACAAGGACTATTTGGTGCATCAGAATTTACACAGATGTTTTTTCCGTATCTAGCTATGGCTAGGGTCTATCGTGATGCAGAGGGGAACGAAGAGAAGCTCTCTGAAGCACAAGCAGAGCATGCCGAAATCTTTTCACATCATATTCTCGATATAGAGTTGTTTTTAAATTTACAGAGAGCCTTTTATGATCATGAGAGCATTCCGGTTGAGACGCGTGAGTTAGTTAGAAGTCGTGAACCGCATTTAAAATATTTAAATAGAATCTTTCATGCAGAAAAAAAACGCATAGAAAAAGAAGAAAGAACATCCTTTTTATTACCTGATCTAGAGAAAATAATACATGCAGGAAGCTTGGCTACTATAGAGGATGTCCTTGCTCAGCTTAGAAGTAAAGCTGTTCCATTTGCATGCAAAATAAACATTCCTTCTAAATCAGAAATCCATTGCGTGAATGGATTTCAGTTTAAGGTGTATAGATTAGAATCAGAAGGATTTTTGGGTGTCACTCCAGTTGATGACTTTATTCATTATCTTTCTGCTACAGATAGTTTTCCAGAAAGGATCCTAGGTATATTAAATGATTATTTGAAAAGTCAAGGTAGAGATCCTATAGATAATAAACATACATTAAGAGACAATCATCTTAGGGGTGTGTGATCCACTTCAACTTCAATTGTTTTTTTATTAATTTTAACTTATCTAATAAAGCCAAATTATTTGGCTTTATTTATCTTGGTTTCTTTTTTTTCTTAAACAGCATAGTTAATTAACTTGAACAAAAAACATCTAAGAAAATTTGAAGAATTTTACTACATCTTTGTAGAGGCACAGAAGAGGCCTCTCTCGCAGGCGCTGTTGTAAAAATTTAATTATCAAAGATTTTATGGAAGTTCTATTTTCAAAAAACCAGGTTTTCTGCGGATTGCAAGTTTTTAAATATAGCCCAAAATACCTATTTTTATTTTTTTGCAACAGGCCCCTAAATTCTATAATCCACAGAAAGCATAGCATTTATAAAATAGACTTTCTATAAAATCTTCGATAATTGAATTTTGAAACAGAATCTTGAATAATAATATTTTCTGCCATTATTATTTAAAGCTATTCTAAGATAAAACCTTGGTATTCTTCTTCTAAACATTAATCTTAGACACCTTCAATTTCTTTATATACTATCACCCCACTTCTTTTTTAAGAGGTGCTTGTAAGAAGCTTTTTCTTTTTTTAAGACAACAAGTTGTTGTAAATTTTCTGACGTACAAATGAGAGTTTCTGCGCCTAATTTTGTTTTTTTTACAGAGCTAATAATTCGATTTTTAGTTGAAAAAGAAGATATGTCAATTTTTTTTTGAACAATTAAGTAGCTATAAGGTTCTTCTTCAAAACTTAGATTCGCAGATTTTATATAGGCATGATTTTTATGTCTGGGGAGTCGTGTGCGAAAGTGGCACCACATAGTACTATGGTCTTTAAGAGGGCAGCTAATATTACCAGGGCAAGGAGCTATAATAAGGGCCCCTTTATTTATAAAAAATTGACGAGCTTTTAAAATATTTTTAAATCCCAGTGGCGTTCCAGGTTCAATTATAATAATATATTTTTCCGCAGCTTGCCAAATATTTTCAATAATTTTATCTATGTGTTTCATTTCATTTAGCCAGTAAGAGGCAAAAATAATATCAGCAGAGGGGATAGGAGAAGTAGAGATATCTTGTTGGATATAAGTTATATCTAACTCTTTATTTTTTATATAAGGATTTTCTTTAGCAATTTTTTTGCTTAACGTTATAAAAGAGGAATTTTTTTCAACGAGGGTTAAATTTTTTATCCAAGTTTTATTTGGTAAGGACCACAGGATAGTGCCAGGTCCAGCACCAACATCTACAAGAGATAAAGGTGTATTTTTAAGAGTTATCTGCTCTTGAAATATTTTCCATATTTTTTCCTGTACGCTTAATGTAGCGGGCATGCGAGCTATAGCATAGCTAAGACAAATTAGAGGAGAAAATTGGAGAGGGGATTTTGGTGATTTATAAGAATCAGATAAAAATTCATATGATTTTCGCAGCTCTTTAAGAGGTATTCTTTCAGCTAAACTGTTTAGGGATTTGTGAAGGAAAGAGAGAGAGTCTATAGACATTAAAGTAATTATATAAAGGTTTCTAATTTATTCTCGTTCTTCTAGCCAAGCCATTTGAATAGCTTCAAGAATTTTTTCTGAACTTTCATTGGGCAAGTCTTCAAAAGAAGGTAGAGAAGTAATCCATTTATGCAGATCAGTAAATCTGATATTAACGATATCAATATCTGGATGAGCTTCTTCTAGTTCGATGGCAATGTCATAGATATTTGTCCATCTAAGTTTCATATTCAAAGCTGCATATTGCGTGTGGCACCGGGCAATTTTACAACGATACCATCAAGAGCTTCTGTTAAAATAATTTGGCAGCCAAGGCGAGAGGTTTGCGTTAAGCCAAAAGCAAGATCGAGCATATCTTCTTCATCTTCAGTAGCTGTTTCAAGTTTTTCAAACCATTTCTGATCAACAATGACGTGACAAGTCGAGCAAGCAAGAGATCCTTCACAGGCACCTTCAATAGGAACATCATTTTGATGTGCAATTTCAAGGAGAGATAAACCTATCGGGGCTTTTACTTCTTTACAGCTTCCATTGGGATATTCAAAAATAACTTTTGGCATTGCTTCCTCTTTATGCTGCTAATATACATTCAATTAGCTTTTTTAAGTATTAGGTAATTGCATGCTTTTTTTAAGCACTACATTTTACCAGGTATATAACGATAGTGGCTAAATAACCAAAAACTACTTTCATATCCAAAGGGTTTATAGCCCTTATAATGCTGAAGAGTAATAACTCTAGCTCATTAAGTCAAGCATATCTCCAATATTAAGGGCTATAATATGAAAAATGAAGCTTAACATATGGGGGGTTTTAGGAGTACTATAGGCATAGTATATTTACTTTAAGCAATTGGGAAGAAATAAGGAAAGAACAATGACAATTTTATCAGATAAATGGATACGTCAAACGGCACTAAAAGAAAAAATGATTGACCCATTTGTAGATAAACAGACTGCAGAGGGAATAATTTCCTATGGACTTTCTTCTTACGGGTATGATGCGCGGGTAGCAGATGACTTTAAAATTTTTACAAACGTTAATAGTGATGTGGTAGATCCTAAAAATTTTTCACAGACAAGCTTTGTAGATAAAAAAACAGATGTATGTATTATTCCACCAAATAGCTTTGTGCTAGCAAGAACCATAGAATATTTTAAAATTCCAAGAGATGTTTTAGTTATTTGTTTAGGAAAATCTACGTATGCTCGCTGTGGTATTATTGTTAACGTAACGCCGTTAGAACCTGAATGGGAAGGTCATGTAACCTTAGAATTTTCCAATACAACGACTCTTCCTGCAAAAATTTATGCTAATGAAGGAGCTTGTCAATTCCTTTTTTTTAAAGGTGACCAAGTTTGTGAGACATCATATGCTGATCGTTCCGGAAAATATATGGGGCAACGGGGTGTTACATTGCCTAAGTTAAAAACTTAGAAAGATACCCTAGGGTATCTTTTATTTTTTAGCTTTTGGCAAAAAAGAGCGTTCTAACCAATGAACGTTATAGTTGCCTGTTTGCATATCGCTATTAGTAGCTAATTTACGATGAAGAGGTATAGATGTATCAATGCCAGTAATAACATATTCGCTCAAAGCGCGACTAGTGCGTCGAAGAGCTTCTTCTCTGTCGCTACCATGTACAATTAGCTTTGAAATTAAGCTGTCGTAATAAGGAGGGATGGCATATCCAGTATAAAGGTGGCTATCTATGCGCACACCATAACCACCAGGAGCATGATAGCTTTCAACAACCCCAGGAGAGGGGAGAAATGTTTCAGAGTGTTCTGCATTAATACGGCATTCAATGGCATGGCCAGTTATTTTAATATCGTCTTGTTTAAAGCTAAGAGGCTTTCCAGAAGCTACAAGAATTTGCTCTTTTACAATATCTATACCAGTGATCATTTCTGTTATAGGATGCTCTACTTGAAGGCGTGTATTCATTTCAATAAAGTAAAATTTCCCATCTTCATAAAGAAATTCTATAGTACCAACACCTCTATATCCTAGATGTTTCATAGCATTTACAACGATACCACCGAGCATGGCACGTTTATTTTCTGTAATTGCTGGAGAAGGGGCTTCTTCCCATATTTTTTGATGGCGGCGTTGGATACTACAATCGCGCTCTGCAAGGTGTACAGAGTTACCATGCATATCTGAAATCACTTGTATTTCTATATGACGGGGATTTTGGAGATATTTTTCCATAAAGACATCTGGATTATCAAAATTTGCTTGGGCTTCTTTTTGTGCAATCTTAACAGCTTCATCTAGGTCCTTAGGTTCTTCTACAACTTGCATACCTTTACCACCGCCACCAGCAGTAGCTTTAATGATAATAGGGTAGCCCATTTCAGCGGCTATTTCTTTTGCTTTCTCTATGTTATCTATAATACCATCAGATCCTGGAACGACAGGGATTCCAAGTTTTACAGCCGTCTTTTTAGCTGTAATCTTATCGCCCATAAGGGCAATATGTTCAGGTTTAGGGCCGACAAAAATGATGTTATGTTCCTCTACCATGCGAGAAAATTTTTCGCTTTCGGCCAAGAATCCAACGCCAGGATGAATAGCATCTGCGCCAGTTATTTCTGCTGCTGCAATAATAGAAGTAATATTCAAATAGCTATCTTTAGAGGGTCCTGGACCAATGCAAACACTTTCATCGGCTAGGCGAACAGGCATACTGCTACTATCAGCAGAAGAATGAACAACAACACTTTTTATATTCATATCTTTGCAAGCGCGTAAAATACGGAGAGCTACTTCTCCTCTATTGGCAATTAAGAGCTTTTTGATCATACAAGGTCCCTTAAATTTTAAAAAATTTTAGATTATTCAACAATAACAAGTGGTTGCCCAAACTCTATAGGAGATAGATCTTCTACTAGGATTTTCACTATTTTTCCATTTTTAGGAGCTTTAAGAGGATTCATAACTTTCATAGCTTCTAGAATAAGGAGTGTCTGACCCTCTTTTACAATATCTCCTGTTTTTATAAAAGGGGAAGCATCTGGTTGAGGAGACAAATAAACAGTGGCAACCATAGGAGATTTTATAAGCCCAGGATGTGTATCCCAGTCAATTTTTTCTGAAGGTTTTTCGATAGGAGCTGGCGCTGCAGGTGCTACAACAACAGGTGCTTCAATGGATGCTACAGGCGTTATGTTTAGGGCAACACGCAAACGACCAGCAGCACATTCATATTCAATTTCTTGTAAATTGGTTTCATGGAGCACTTTAGCTAAAGAACGAATAGCTTTTTCATCGATTTTAAAAGTAGAATTCGTCATACATTATTCTCATTTTTTTGTACACTTGCCACAAGATACACTATTCTACAGAGGTAATGCAACATAAAGAAAGTTAATTAAATCAAGTAGATACATAATTTAATTATTAGTTGTCTAGATATTTAATAATTTTTTCACAAACTTTCTTCGCATCTCCAAAAAGCATCATGGTATTGTCATTGAAGAAAATTTTATTTTGAACGCCAGCGTAACCTGGTGCCATAGATCTCTTAACAACCATGACTGTTCCAGCTTTTTCTACATCTAAGACAGGCATACCATATATAGGACTAGAGGGGTCAGTTTTTGCTGCAGGATTGGTTATATCGTTGGCACCAATGATAAAGGCTACGTCTGCGGTGGAAAATTCACGGTTGATATCTTCTAGTTCAAACACTTCATCGTAAGGAATTTTGGATTCGGCAAGGAGAACATTCATATGTCCAGGCATACGACCAGCTACAGGGTGAATAGCGTAGCGTACAGACACGCCTTTTTTTTTCAATATGTCCCCCATTTCTCGCAAAGCATGTTGAGCTTGAGCAACAGCCATTCCGTATCCAGGGACAATAATAATATTTTTTGAATTTTCTAGAATAAAAGCT
>JAJRRM010000094.1 GCA_024279475.1 Alphaproteobacteria bacterium
AGCACTTGTTCTTCACCCTCACCCCTTACATGGGGGAACGATGAATAATAAAGTAACTTATCTAGCTTATAAAATGTTTGCTGATAAAGGATTTAATGCTATGCGTTTCAACTTTAGAGGCGTTGGTCAATCAGAGGGAACCTATGGTGAAGGTGAAGGCGAGCTTACAGATGCAGCAGCTATGATGGATTGGTTACAAAACACTTTCCCCCATGCACGATCTTACTTTGTAGCAGGTTTTTCTTTTGGTGCTTGGATTGCTATGCAACTCCTTATGCGCCGCCCTGAAATTCAAGGATTCATAGCCATTGCACCCCCAGCTAATAAGTACGATTTCAGCTTCTTAGCACCTTGCCCTGTATCTGGTATGATTATTCATGGAGATAAAGACGAAATAGTTCCCTACTCTCATGTGGAACAGTTGGCCGAGCGCCTCTCCACACAGCGTGGCCTCTATATAGACTTCCGTACTGTGGAGGATGCTGATCATTTTTTCCGTGATAAAATGGAAGCTCTTTCCAATCATCTAAGTGAGCATATGGAAAATCTAATTTCTCCAGAATATGAAGCCGTAAAAATGGTTGCAAACATGTAAGTTTTTTTATTTCTACACATAGACACCCCAAGTTAAGTGCTATTTCTTGGGGTTTTTTATGACCCTATTTATGAAAATTATTTTTTAGGATCTTTAGCTTGTTTAAATAGATTTTTATTTTAGAAAAATAATCGTAAAGGGGGGGCTTAAGAAAAAATATTTGTTATTTTTTTCCAAAAAGACGCGTCTGATGCCTTCATAACAGAAGGATGTTTATCTTTTTGTACCCCTATTATCTTTCCTTCAACTTTAGAGTCCTCTTTTATCTCTATCTGACCATAACCTGATTCAAATGTAACATCTCCCCTAACAAGGCTTTTATTCGTCAAGACAAGCTTTTGCGTCTTTTTCTCAGCGAGTTTATCTTTTTTAACAAAAATACTCTTTGCTGTCGTTTTATCCAAATAAATCGTATTGGCTGTGATGGTGATATCTTCAAACTTACTATTTTCAGCGACAAACTCTCCCGTTACTTTTGTCTCTCCAGTAATCATTGAGTCTTGTATTTTTAGGGACCCTATTACAACCAATATTTCGGCTTGAGAGCCTTTTATCTCTGCTGGACCAACGATATTGAGTTCAGAGAAATTACCATCTTCCCCTTTTGTAGACCCAGTAACTTGCGTTCTTCCTTCTACCTGAATGTTCTTAAATTTCAAAGGTCCCGTAATCGCAATTCTATCTGCCTTTACCACATTCAAGTTTGCTGGCCCTGTGTTAATAAACCTCCCCAATTCAACTTTCTCTAATTCTCCAGATCCTAAAATTTCTATATCACCTATAGCTGTTTGATTAGAAATAGAGGTGTCTCCCATATACATAACAGCACAAGCTGGCAAAGAAGCTAATAGTAGTATTGTTGTAAAAGCAGTATTTTTTACAAAGTTCATAGATCTCATTGCAAAGCCCCCTATTAAGTAATTCTTAGCCTTTCTCATAGTACTCCTCTTTGTATTTCTTCACAAGATATAACCTTCTGTAGGATACCTCGCCTCAAAAATAGTCTGAACGGCATATGCATAATTTTATTGGCCCTGTTTTAAAAAATAAAATATTGATTATCGGATATTTATCCGATATTTTAAGGTTGTTGATCTTGAGGATGACTCTTATGAATTAAAAAATAGTATAAATTTTACTTACTGGTCTGAATATTTTTCAAAGGGAATATTAGAGGAATTAATAAGAGTTATAAAAACAATTCCAGGGGTGCAAAATATATAAAATCAGAGATTAGAACCCCATCATTATAAAACATTAGATTTCATAAATGAAAAAGGAAGTATAACTTAGCGTGAGTATGCTAATATATAAGCAAGAAATTTAGCTGTTAGAAAGTTAGGTTTTAAAAAATTAAAATCTGTAGGCCTTATTAAGCCAAACAGGAGTAGACGCAAGGTTTATTATACAAAGGGTCTATGACTCTATGTAGGAGAGAATCTCCACATCATTTTATTTTTTGCAACAGATCACTTTTTATGATTGATGAAAACTAAAAATGCGTTTAATATGGAACATACTACCAATATAAACGGAATGATATGTTTGATAGAACTCTTTATAAAATAATATCTGATATAGATAAGACTTTTCCAGTAGTTCTTATTACAGGGCCTCGACAAGTTGGTAAGACAACTTTGCTTGAAATGTGTGCCAAAGAAAATAGAACCTATGTAACCTTAGATGATATGGATATTCGTCAATTAGCACAGAACGACCCAGCTCTTTTCTTTCAGACCTATAAACCACCTTTGATTATAGACGAGGTTCAATATGCTCCAGAACTTTTTAGCCAAATTAAAATAATTGTTGATAGAGAAAAGAAAGACGGATTATTTTGGCTTACCGGTTCACAAAAGTTTCATTTGATGAAAAATATTACAGAAACTTTGGCCGGTCGAGTTGCTATAGTTGATATGCTAGGCTTATCACAGAGAGAACTAACTAATAGAGCATCTACTACTAAACCCTTTATGCCGACAGAGGATTGGATTAATAAAGCAAAACAGACTTCTTCTAAGAAGAAGTCTGTTACTGATATTTTTGATCTTATTTGGAGAGGATCCTTTCCAAAGTTATATAAAAACAAAAATGTTTCTAGAGATTTATTTTATAAATCATATGTTCAAACGTATATTCATCGGGATGTAAAAAGTATTTTAAGTATAACAGACGACATCTCTTTTTATAAATTTTTGGGAGCAATAGCTGCAAGAACGGGCCAACTTCTTAATTACACAGAACTTGCACGTGATGTAGGTATAGATAACAAAACGGTTAAATCATGGATTTCTGTACTTGAAACGTCAGGTCTTATTTATATTTTATACCCTTATCATAATAATATGACAAAGAGGATTGTTAAGACTCCCAAGCTCTATTTTTTGGACACAGGACTATGTTCTTATTTAACTAAATGGCCAGATGCCGCTTCATTGGAAGCGGGTCTTATGTCAGGAGCTATGCTTGAAACTTATATAATAATAGAGCTATTAAAAACATATTGGCACAATGGTGTTACTCCACATTTCTATTATTATAGGGATCTTGACCAGAAAGAGGTGGACTTACTAATAGAAGCAGGAGACACTCTTTATCCTGTAGAGTTTAAGAAAACAGCAACGCCCTCAAGTAGAGCCACGAAAAGGTTTTATTTATTGGAAAAACTAGGAAAGAAAATAGGACATGGGGCGGTTATTTGTTTTATTGAAAAGGAGATGCCTCTATCAAAAGAGGTAACTGCCATTCCCGTGTACTATATTTAAAGATCTGTTGAGGCGGAACAGCAATTATTTGGTCCTCGTCTCAAAAATAGTCTGAACGACATATGCATAATTTTATTGGCCCTGTTTTGAAAAATAGGAGAATCTGATGAGATGCATTTCCGGATACTTAAATTGGAGAACTATGCCTATGACTGCTTTTAAATGAAAACATTATCAAAGAAAAATCATCTTAGGATGTGTCCGTTGGTACTGTAAATATGGAACAGCTATCGAGATCTAGAAGAAATGATGCTAGAGAGGTATTGAAGTAGATCACACAACCCTCTATCGTTGGATACAGCACTATGCTCCAGAAATAGAAAACGTCTCCGATATTACTGGAAACCTGCTATGGGACGTAACTGGAGAGTTGATGAGATATATGTGAAAGTAAAGGGGGAATGGGCCTATTTATATAGAGCAGTTGACTCTTGAGGACATACTATAGACTTCTTTCTCTCTGCTACACGAAGCTCTAAGGCTGCCAAGCGTTTCTTGGGTAAAGCCCTTAAGAATATGAAGTCATGGGATTATCCTTCTTTCTATTAATACAGATAAATCACCAACTTATGGCATAGCCATAGAGAGGTTAAAAAGGAAGGTAAATGTCCAGAGCATATGAAGCACCATCAAGTAAAATATCTTAACAATATTATTGAATCAGATCACGGCAAGCTCAAACGTTTAATCAAACCTACTCTTGGTTTTAAATCTATGAAAACAGCTTTTTCTACCCTTAAAGACTTTGTTTCTTGATATAGCCAGATGATACACTTTATGCTTGATTTTAGACCCTTATTTTACTGTCTTATCAAAGGATCCTTTGTTGAGATTTTTTTTGTTTTTCTTGTAGTCTTATATCCTTACTTTATATATTTTATAGCTTGTTTTATATTTTAGTGAATATTATACTTATTAGTAAGGATTAAATAACAAAGGTGCGTTTATGCAAAAAGAACTGTATTCTAAAATCACAAGTAAGGGGCAGGTAACAATTCCCTTTTCTATAAGAAAAAGTCTTAATTTAGAGGTAGGCAGTAAAATTGAATTTATTAACAAAGGAGATCACTTTATTGTTCTTCCTCTTAATAAATCTGTAACTAGTTTAAAAGGTATTCTCCCTAAACCTGATAAAGCACTCTCCTGTGATGAAATGAATGAAGTTATAAGGCAAGAATCATGATCGGATTAGATACAAATGTTCTTGTGAGATACCTCACGCAAGACGATAAAGAACAAGCAAAGCTTGCAACTAACCTCCTTGAAAAGCAGGCTAGCAAACCTCAATCTCTTTTCATAAACAACATTGTTCTTTGTGAACTTGTTTGGGTACTAAATAGAGGCTACAAATATAAAAAAGAAAACATTATTTATGTTCTCAGACATATATTTTCAACAAAAGAATTTTCTTTTGAAAACCACAGTATCCTATGGGAAGCTCTGGATGAATATGAAAGAAACTATTTAGATTTCTCTGATGCTCTTATTTCTAGGATTAATTGCGCTCACAAATGTGAGAAAAGTTATACTTTTGACAAAGGTGCCAGTCTCTCTGAAAAGTTCTCTTTGCTGGAAAGTTAGATACATCTTTGTATATATATTATTTCTTAATCATTAATATACTCTCTGAGATATCTCTCATCAGATTCTCATATTCTTTGCAACAGGGACCCCTCGCTCATCTCTTCTTCTTGGGTTTTCCTTTGAGCCTCCTCTGCTAGCATAGCTAAATGAAGAGATAAGCGCTATAATAGGTGCTGTTAAAACAATCTTTTTAAACATTATAATAGACCAGATCTTAAAAATGGCTTGTGATATCCTAGGTTATGAAGAAAATCGACTAAAGAGCTTCTAAACCCTCCTTTATTAAAATCCATATTCGATCCTCTATGAGGATTATGCCAGCTAAGTATAGCCCTTTGAACTTCAAGTATTGGGTTATTCACACGTGCCCTCATTCCTGCCTCTTTCCGCAAACTACCCCTAGTAGCGTATTTCTTTGGAAAATATGGGCGCGTAGTGCTAAATCCAACGCAGCTATTGTAAGATCACCAGGTGATGAAAATGTCGGTACCTAAAGTAGTAAAGTTTCTTCATTCAGAACTCAGTTCTTAAGATCTAAAAACCGAATCTATCACAAGCCGCTTAACTTTGCACCACAACCAAAATGTTTTTACTTGATCTCAGGTATACAACAGGTTACACCATGTGAAACTTACTGTGTACTTATGGGGTGGTATAATGCAATCTATCGAACTCTTAACTAAATGGTTGGAAGATAGCATGCACCCATGGAAATAGTTGACCTTTCTTAAACTACGCATTATCTCAAAGCCTTTAAGGGTAGCATACGCTGTTTTCATTGACTTGAAATCGCGTAGGTTTCATTAAACGTTTAAGCTTTCCATGACAAGCACTTAAACAGCTGCACCGATTTGCACCCCCGTGGAGCCATCAGGAGCGTGAACACCCTTCAGAATCTTCACAAAATGTCCATCCTTATCCAGATGATGTTCTAAATCTATCTCAAAAAAATCCTCATGATCTTATCTCATATTATGTTGTTATATATCAATATCTTAATACATTCGGAAACCTTTTTATTATGCAGAGATCTCAGAAAGACTCTTGAAATTTAAAAATCACACCCTATATAATACTTAGTAACAAATATTTTTTATCAAAAACTTAATTAACTTATTTTACATCTTATTTATTTGAGGAGATTATAATGACAGTTCGCCAGCTAACGAAACTTCTTACAGGGATATACTTTCTTTGTTATGTTTTTATCTCACATGCTAGTAAACTTGACGACGCCCTAGAGGCTTGTTGTGCCCTGGCTTCAGGACGTGCTTCCTACAATAGACATTTCCTAGATGACGTGCAGAGCCAACCATCATATGAACCAGGAGAGTCTGTTTCACTGGATAATACAGATCCTTATGAGCGCCTGTTGAAAGCTTTCTCCTTACCCACCTATCAGAAGGAAGTTGTCAAAGATATTAATACTTTTGACAACATCGTCGCTTATGTAACTGAAGCCCTCCAAAGACCTATAGAAGCTCGCGTGCTCTATGCTGAGCAACTGTACTTCTTTGCGTTAACAAGATTTGAGCATCCTTTATCTGTCCAAAAAAAGAGCACTGCGTCGCATAAAATTTCAATGTTGATGGAGACTGACTCCTTTCAATTTATAACCCATACTCTTAAAAGTCATATTCCTGCTAACACTCAAAAAGTATTCCAGTCTATTAAACTAACGCGGAGCTCTACCGAGAGTATGACGTATACTCTCTCAATAAATACTCGCTTAGTAAAAGGTATTAACCGTCAGATTACAAAATTAGAGGCAGTTAGGGACCAGCTAGGAGAATGCATCACCCAGGAAACGAAGCTCGATATTACCAGTCAACATATTCTGCAATATGAAATTCTTTCAGCCCATGAGGCCTTCAAAAAAATCATGAAGGAAAAAGAAGATGTGCCCAGACTGTCATCTAGTTTTAGCCGAGTATACAACACATCTAGTAAATCTCTGGGCGAAAAACATAAACTATATGTGCTATGGATGGGCTACGTAAAAAACCACCTCACACTGTTCGATGAGCTACCAGGCAAATTGCAAGCAATAAGAACACAGTTTACCGAGGCCCAAGAA
>JAJRRM010000095.1 GCA_024279475.1 Alphaproteobacteria bacterium
CTCAGCTGACATTTCCAAAGAGAAAAAAGCGACAGCAGCACCATTTCCCTCTTTTAACTGTTGTCTAGCAGCATTAAAAGCAATATTTGTAGCCAAAGCTGTTTTACCCATAGAAGGTCTGCCCGCTAAAATCAAAAGATCTGATGGATGCAATCCACCAAGAGATTTATCTAAGTCAGTAAAACCGCTGGGAACGCCCACTACATGGCTATCGCTTTTAAAAGCTATATTAGCAGAGGCAATTGCTTCTCCTAAAACACTGCTAAACTCTTGAAATCCTCTATCCAGTGCTCCAAAAGTAGATAAGTCAAACAACCGTTGCTCTGCTCGTTCAATTTGATGAGATGCATTATCTTCCAAATTAAAATCTTGGGCATCTTGCTTGATATCTTGACCAAAAAAGATCAAAGAACGCCGCAAATAAAGATCATAAAGTTTTTTACCATAATCATATGGTGAAATACTTGTTCGGGCTTCTTGTGCTAAATCAACTAAATAACTCCAACCACCTATATCATCCAGCAATTTTTTGCTTTCTAAATAATCTTTTAAGATAAGAGGATCTGCTGCGTTTCCTTGTTCTATAAGGTTCTTTATAGCCTTATATATATCACTATGCGCTTTGTGGTAAAAATGTTCCGCATAAAGAAACTCTCCTACACGCTCATATCCTCTATTGTCATGAAGAAGATTAGCTAAGATAGCTCTCTCAACAGCTGTATTGTACGGCAAAGTCAAATTACGCTCTTCTACATCCATAGAAGAGTCTTTTTCACTCTCTGTATCTTTTATATTTCCCTGAGAAACTACTAACTTTTGCAGCATAAATTTTACCTTTTTAAATTCTAATACAGATTATACATAAGCAAAATTTCTAAACAATAAATTCTTTCACCCAGTTGTCTTATATTGTTTTTTAGCAAATTTCGTATAGACTAACAAAGATTATTTTTTATATCTCAAAAAAAATAGGTTTATCTTGCTTAAACATACAGATATTTCTGTTATTATTCCTATCTATAACAGTGCTATTACTATAAAACGAGCGCTGGAGAGCGTTTTTGCTCAAACAGCTCAACCCAAAGAAATTATTCTTGTAGATGATGCATCTACAGATTCTATAAAAAAAATTTTAGACCCCTATAAAAAAAAAATTATCCTTATAAGGCATAAAAAAAACCTGGGGGCTGCTGCTGCTCGTAATACAGGCATTCAAACTGCAAAAGGATCCTTCATTGCCTTTCTAGATGCTGATGATGCGTGGCGCCCAGAAAAAATTTTTCAGCACCTACACTTCATAAAAAAAACAAAAGCAGATGCTAGTTGCTCTTCCTTTGCTCTTCATAGAAATAAAAAAAGCTCTACCTATATATTAAAAAAATCTAAAGATTGGAAAATATCTATCTTAGATGGCTGTACTATAAGCCCAGGATCTACCCTTATTGTTCGGAGAGAAGTCTTTGATGTTTCTGGTCTATTTCCTACCCATTTATCACGATTAGAAGACTGGGCTTGGCTTATTCAAATGATTTATAAAGAAAAAAAATTATCTGTTTGTCCGAATGTTTTAACAGATGTATACACAACAGGATTTCCTCCTTTAAACACTATTAAAAAATCTATTAAAGCCCTAAAATTATATATAGAATCTAAAAATATTCTCCTTACAATAAATCAAAAACGACATTTTTTAGCTGCTTGCGCCTTTGAATTAGCCGCTGCCTATAACCGTGATAAAAAAAGAAACTTAATGTTTCTAAGCTTAACAAAAGCTCTTATATTTAATCCTAAGCTTATTATGCGCTTGCTTCCCTTAAAAAATAAACCCCTCGATCGATATGTTGACGACCTTCTAAATAAAGCTTAAGATTAAGCATAGATAAAAAATAGTGAAATAAATGAAATCTTCTGATAAAGAAATTAAGACACTAACAAAGGCTGAACTTGCTGCTCGACTCCACGATAAATATGGATCTAAGCGTGACCTTTCTAAAGCTACTTCTATGCGCTTTATAGAATCCTTATTTCAAAAGATGGAAAAAACACTAAGCAGTGGAGAGGAAGTGAAAATATCTTCTTTCGGATCTTTCATTGTCCGTAAAAAAAGAGCCCGTATAGGACGTAACCCTAAAACAGGTGTTGAAGCAAAAATATCAGAACGGAGGGTTGTTACTTTTCGCTCTTCACAAGCTCTCAAAAATGACCTCAATGGGATATAAATAACTAATTTAGCTTTATAAAAGCGCCTTGAAAAATATTTTTTCCTTCTTCTGTATCTTAAAAAACTGTAAAGTTTACGATAATAAAGTGAGATCTCATGCAAAATAAAACTTCCTTATGGCTTTCTATCTGCGCTTGCTGCCTATCAATTGTCGCTATATTCTTATCTGAAATTCGGTCAGCTAGTTATCTAAAAGAAGCAAGTAAGAACACAGCCTTTAGCGAATCTGTTCTTCTCGTTGCATCTCAAAGACCCGAAGAATTTATGAATGCAATCCAAACTGGTATGGCAAAAAAAGAAGAAAAAAAACACAAAACTGCTTTAAAAAACTTAGGAGATAAAAAAGATATTTTATTTGATGAAGATACACCTTATTTTATCGGAAACCCTGATGGATCAGTTGTTTTTATTGAATTTTTTGATTATAATTGTGGATTTTGTACGCGTGCCTATGAAATTGTTAAAGAAGTTCTAAAAGAGCACCCTGAAGTGAAAATAATTCTAAAGGAATTTCCTATTCTAGGATCTAGTTCTGAACTAGCTGCCAAAGCTGCTTTAGCTGCAGCTAGGCAAGGAAAATATCAAGAAGCCCACGAAGTACTTCTTACTAATAACACTCCTTTGCAAAATGAAGAAAATATCAAAAATTTCGCTAAATCTATTGGAGTTGATGCAAAACAGCTACTCATTGATATAAAAGATCCTGCCATAGAAAAAGAACTCACTAATAATGTAGAGCTAGCTCTTGCCCTAAGTATTCAAGGAACCCCTGGATTTATTAGCAAAAATAATATGTTTCCTGGAATGCTTAGTAAAGATCAATTCTCTATGCTTATTCAAGAAGAGCTTAAGAAGCGTAAAGAAAATGCTTCCAGATAACAAGTTTAATGACTTACTATGTTTTCTGCGAGCTTAAATCCTTAGGAGATTATTAGTGTTTAGGAAAATTTCTGTATTAGCCTCTGTTTTAATATTTTTATCATCGTTATGCTGTGCCATGTACTCTGAGGATGGAAGAGATGAGAAAACGTATTCTTCTCGAGCAACTTCTATAGCAGCTACGGTAAAATTAGCTACCTCCCGACTTGAAGGAGTTAACCCAGGAGATATCCTAAAAATTGCGGTAGATATGGCAGATACCGGAAAATCTTTGAAAATAGCCTTGAAAGAGCGTATAGGCCTACAACTTTATTTAGATATAGATTTCTCTCTTAATGTAGCAGATCACATGTTAGGTAACCTTACTCAAGAAGAGGCTTTTCGCCGAGCTAAAATTGATCATCAAAGAAAAGCTATAGAACATCAAACTCGTGGCGTAGAGGCAAATAAAGTTAGAAAGTTTGCTGAAGTTATTGTGGATGGAGGAAATCTAGCAGCCTTATTGAAAGATGAGTTAGGGGTTATTTATTTTTTTGGCCCAAGTTATATAGATTCTAGAGATGATGTAGTTATGCGAATGATGACGCAGAACAAAAGTTTTCATGGAGCTTGTC
>JAJRRM010000096.1 GCA_024279475.1 Alphaproteobacteria bacterium
AATCCACAGGTGAAGTGTGCCTAAAACCTGAAAAAAGAAGGATTTAAGACAGAAAATAACAAAAAACAGGCCACATTTAAAATAATCTAAACATAAATTCACAGCTGTCTAGAGGTTTTTCATTTTATTCAGAGGGCTCTATTAAATAAATACTTAGTACACATAGAAATGTAAAAAATAAAAATAGTTCTTTAATATAAATAATTAAGGTTTAATAATAAAAGTTATATTAAGAGTCAATAAATTCATTATTTATACTTTCTTTATAAAAAAGAGGAAAAATAGGATGAGAAAAATAACTTTTACAGTAATCCTATCAGTTTTTAGTTTACTATATATTTCAAGTTCTTTTGGAGCCACTAGGGGACAAGATATGTCTGGTTTAGAGGAAGGAGGAGGAGGGAGAAAATCATTAAGAAGTCCTCTGTTAGGTACAAAGACCAAAAGCTTCCCCAAGTAGAGCATCTCCTTCTTATGAGTTAAAGGATGGAATCCTAGCTATTGCACACACAAATTTAAGAGAAGGCTCCCTCCAAGGAATTGAACCCTCAGAAGTAACAGGAATTATTATAAAAGAACCCAAAGAAGCTAGCAGCCTTACTGTTAGCGTGGTGACTTTTGTAAAAGATAAATTTTATTCTCTTCAGACGTTAGAAGCTACGGGTTTTGCAACGCCTATTGCGTCTGTTGGTAAGATAGGGGAATTTAGAGGTTTGACTACTCTTAAACTTGTTGAGTGCGGAGTAGATTCCCATGGTGCTTTATGCTTAGGATGTCTTTCCTGTCTAACCGAATTAAACCTATGTGGCAATCAGGTTACGGATGAAGGAACTGAAGTATTTAGAAAACTTCCTAAACTTAAAGTTCTTAACGTTTGGGAAAATCAGTATTACTGAGGCAGGGTTATTAAATTTTAGGCATCTTGAAGAGCTTCAAGAACTCAATCTGGGATATAACAAAATTGGTCATCCAAGAAAATCTTTAGCCAGTATTATAAGAGAAGCTCCAACATCTTCAGAGGGTGTTAATGTCTCTCAAGTTGCAGTTGACTTATCTCATACTTCATCAGGGTCTTCTATTCTTGAACCTCTTGTTAGCTTGAAAGCTCTAACTGTTCTTGATCTTCGCGGAGGAACATTGAATGGGGGGAAAACCTTTTTAAATTTTATAACTCCCGATGACTTGTTGCCTCTTTGTTATTTGATCAATTTGCATACGTTAAGAGTTGGTAGTCAGTTTGGATCTGCTGGGTATGCAGGAAATATAAGAAGTCTTAAATCACATCCATTACCTTTATCCAAACCACCGGTCTTTCTTGAGTCTTTAGTAAATCTTACAAAATTGATTGCCCGTGATTAGGGGCTAGAGGATGAAGGGCTAAAAAGCATTGGAAAATTAACTTCTCTGGAATGTCTAGATCTATCAGCTGTTACTGAGTGTAATATGAGGAAAGGAGATCCTAGACTCTTAATAAGAAATGATTATTCTAATGGATATCCGGATAGAAAACTGAATGGAACAGGTCTTCATTATTTAATTTTTCTTAAAAATTTAACTGAGCTATCTCTTGATAAACAGTTTTTGGGAGATAATGCATCGGTGCTTGGTAATCTAATTTCTCTTGTAAAACTTAGCCTTAAAGATACATTTTTAACGGAGAGGAGTATTGTTTTGTTTGGGAACCTGACTAATTTAGAAGAATTAAATCTATCCTACAATAATATCGGAACAGGAACTCGCCATCTAGCTTCTCTTGTTCAACTTAGAACTTTGAACTTGACAGATAATAGTATTAATGATGAAGCTTTTTCTCACCTTGTAGGGTTAAGAAATTTAGAAAATCTTCGTTGTCTAGGAATTTGTTATTGTGAATTAACGCCACGAAGTATACCAAATATTGTAACTTTTGTGCAAACTAGTAAAGTTAAAGAATTCTCCATTAAACCAGTTTTTTCTTCTAGAAGAGAAAGACAAAAAAAGATAAATGAAGAGAACTCAGCGTTAACATATGATTCGGATAGAGAATATAGAGAAATTATAAGGAAACGTTTAATTTGGTGGGAACGCCAAGTTGTATGGGAACAGGAGGATGTTCGTACACTTTTGGAGCAGCTTCCCCAGGGTTTTCCAATAGAAATATACTCTGATAAAGGAAGCCTAACTAATCCAGGTCATTCTAGTTCAGGTGGATCTAATTGCTGTGAGGTTTCTTAGAACATAAATTCTATGGTTTTGTAATGAAAGTGTCTATCAAAAAACTGCTTTCTTTATTTTTTGTAACAAGATCTTATTTAAGTATATTACAGAATAAACTTTACAGTTTTCTGAATACTTGTAATATTATTACAGTTTATTGTAAATAATAGTTAATACATGGGGAAAATATGATTATAAGTAGAGTATTAGCTCTAATGTTTATTTTCCTAATACATGTTTCAGAGAGCTTTTCAGTGCCTGTTCATGAAGAGAAGGAAAAGGTGTCAAAACCTACTTCTGGCCTAAGAGCAGTTACTATGGTAAATGTTTCTCCTGATGATGAATATACAGAAACAACTCATGTGGATTATACGTTATTAGGGGATTCAGAAAATACAGCAAGGTTAAAGAATATTTTTGAAGCTCTTATGCCAAGAATGCAGGAATCAAAATCTATATCTCCTAATTTTCTAATAACTCTGGGGGCTCTTAATGAGGAAGAACGAGAGAGTGAAAAGTTAGGGTCTAAGTCAAAAAAGGCTATAATAGCTTTATCATCTTTGAGTGCTGTTTGTATTGGTAGCGTAGAGGCAGTTCTTGCACTGACTGAGTATAATCTTTTTCAGACTTCTATCATTCCTCCATCTCCCTCTTCTGCCGAAGAAATAGAAGAATACACTTTTGGGCCATATGTTTTATGGCCTATTTTAGGACCTATTGCAGTTTTTTCTCTTGTCAAAAATTACGGAGCATCAAAAGAGTTTATGGAGTGGATTTTCATAGAAAATTCAAGTTATAGAGGTATTGCTTTAGGAGGTCGTAATTCAAATATTATTCTTGGAAGAGCCCTCTGAATAAAATGAAAAACCTCTAGACAGCTGTGAATTTATGTTTAGATTATTTTAAATGTGGCCTGTTTTTTGTTATTTTCTGTCTTAAATCCTTCTTTTTTCAGGTTTTAGGCA
>JAJRRM010000097.1 GCA_024279475.1 Alphaproteobacteria bacterium
ATACAGTTTCAGCTCCCACCTTTTTTGCTACCATAATAAATCCACCAGTTTGGTTGAAGGTACCGCCAGTAACATTGTCTCCTTCTTTTTTAGAAACGGGCATAGATTCTCCTGTAATCAGGGATTCATCAAGGATGCTAGCACCCTCTAAAATAATGCCATCAACAGGGATGGATTCTCCCGGACGTATGCGCAGCTTATCCCCTACTTGAACGTTCTCTAAAGGAATTTCTTTTTCTCCATTATCATAAATAACATGTGCTGTTTTTGGAGAAAGATCAAGTAAGTCACGAATAGCATTGTTCGTTTGAGAGCGTGCCTTCAACTCCATAACTTGCCCTAATATAACTAAAGTGATAACAACAGCAGCAGCTTCAAAATAGACCTCTACTAGACCATTTTTCATCCGTACTTCATCGGGAAATAAATCTGGGAATACAGCTCCTATAATACTATAAGTATAAGCAACGCCTGTTCCCAAGGCGATAAGAGTAAACATGTTTAAGTTCCATGTTTTAACTGAGATCCAGGCTTTCTTAAAAAATGGTAGCGCCCCCCATAACATAACAGGGGTAGCTAATATAAACTCTATCCATAAGGCTATTTTTTCAGAAAAGAACACTTCAAAAGGATTTTTTGGTAGGTGATCAAGCATGGCAATCAAAAGAATAGGGAGAGATAAAATAGCACATATCCAAAACCGCCGAGTCATATCTATTAGCTCAGTTTTGTCTTCATTTACAACCCTTCCTTCTGCTTCTAATGCCATGCCACATATAGGGCAACTGCCAGGGCTAGCTTGTTTTATTTCTAGATGCATGGGGCAAGTGTAAGTAGGGCCTGCAGGTATATTTTTTTGCTCTTTTTTTTCTTTTTTTCTATCTCCATTACAACAATGGTGCGTTGAATGTGTGTGTGTCAAAACAGCCTCCAGTTAAATTAGAAGTAGGGATTTTACTCAGTACATTAGATCTCGTTATCTATGTATAGATTACACGATTTAAATAAAATATAGAAAAGATATTTTATTTAAGTATTAGGAAGAAATTTTTTATTAAGAGTACTTGTATGTTTATTATGATTATTGCCTTACAACAAAAAACGACTTTCAATGTGGTTTAGGAAAGCTAATACAGCTTTCTTAGGCTTTTCTGTTCTCACTTTTATTAAAATAATAATTAGCTAACAGTATAGAGGATGCGGGATGTTTGTATCTGCTTTTATTAACAATATCTTTGTGTCAATTATCATTTTTAATTTTTTTTCTGGCTACTATTGGGCTAAAATTATCCCTAAAATATAATTTATTAGAAAAAGATATTATGAGAAAATGAATCTTATCTACGATAATAAGGATGTATATGCTAAAGGAGTCCTCTTTTTTTAATTAAAAGATGTTTAAAAAAAACTCAGCGTAAGAAAAAATAATAGGTGATATCTACATTTAGAGATATTTCGTTAAAAAGGAGAGACCTTATGGTTTTTGCACGCATGTTAATGAAATGATTGAATATAAAAAATTTATTACCAAGCATGCATCGAAGTTAAAACATCATCGATGTTATAACTACATTACTAGAGTAGGTTATCGAGGAAAATAAAATATCACATAAAATTTTGATGAGCTACGCTTGAGGCATGATAATATTATTTTAATAGAGGGAATAGATAAAGATTTAGATTATTTATTTGATAAGTAAGATACTAGTTGTTTGGCAGATACAAAAATAATTTAGTTTGTTGGATTTTTTAAGAAATTTTTTCTTAGCTCCCTTGGAAAATAAAAAAGGGCATGCTAGGGTGAGGCTGATATAAATAGTAACAACAACATTGAATTTTTCCATGCGTCGTTTGCATCACTTTAATCTCTGTCCCTTCTCTCGAAAAATCCGATTACTTCTTCAAGAAAAAAAATTGGAATTTAAACTTGTGCCTGAAACTCTTACAAAAGAAGAAGGAAGATTGGATATAGAACCTACAGGGCAGTTGCCTACGTTAGTAGATATGATGCCCCATAGAGAAGGTGAAGAAGCAGTTATTATTGGGTCACAACCAATTGCGGAGTACTTGGATGAGGTTTATGCAGAGACATTACTTTTAGGAAATACACCTATTGAACGTGCAGAAGTACGACGCCTTATTAGCTGGATGGAATATAAAGTTTTTATAGAAGTTACACACCCCTTTTTAAAAGAAAAAATACTCAAGCGATTACGTAAAGAAGGGGCTCCAGATTCTATGGCTCTTAGATTTGCTCAACAAAGGTTAAGTCATCATTTTAATTATTTAGCATGGCTTTTATCGCAGCGTACATGCTTGGCCGGAGAGAAGATTAGTGCAGCAGACTTTACTATAGCTGCACACATATCTGTGTTAGACTATTTAGGAGCTGTTCCCTGGCAGAGATACTCTACACTTCATACTTGGTATGCTCGCATGAAAAGCAGGCCCTCTTTTAGGCCATTATTGGCAGATCATATTTCAGGTATAATACCCCCTAAGTACTATAAATCTTTGGATTTTTAAAATGGCAGAAAGGTACTCCCCCCCGTCGATTCTTTTTTTCGGTTTTGGATATGTTGCTAATTATCTAGCTTCTTTTTTTCAACAACAGGGCTGGAAAATGTATGCTACTAGACGCTTGGTAAAAAAAGAAAAGATCACGAGCAGACAGGGGATACCAACCAATATGTGGCATGCTGGAAAAACCATTGATAAGGAACTTAAAAAAATTATTAATGAAAGTACACACTGGATTATTAGTATACCGCCAGAAGAAGGAAAAGCCGGCCCTTTTTTCAAAGAAAAAGTTAATCCTGTAGCACTGCAGCATATCATTTATTTTTCTTCAACAGCTGTTTATGGAGATAAAAAGGGGGCATGGGTTGACGAAACTAGTGAAACAAACCCTATAAGCTCTGGAGGGATAGCGCGGTTAAAGGCAGAAAATCAGTGGATTAAATGGGCTAAAGAACATAAGGTGAAACTTACTATTTTCCGTACTAGTGGTATATATGGTCCTGGCCGTAATATCCTCCAACGGTTAAAAGAGCAATATTTACCACCAATAGAAGAAACAAATATGCCAGCCTTATCTCGTATTCATATTACTGATATTATCCGCCTAGTAGGAGCTTATCTGGCAGGGGAGAAAGCTTTCCATAAAGTAGATGTTGTTAATATTTTTAACCTTGCTGATAGTTTGCCAGCAACATATAATGAAACACTTCTTTATATGTATAAGCTTATAAATAGTAAGGCACCTGAGGCACAGCCGTTAGCATCAAAAATATTTTCACCAACGTTGAGGCAGTTTATGCAAGAAAGCAAAAAAGTAAATGGTCAAAAAATTTTAGAGGTTACAGGTTTGAACTTACTCTATAAAACCTATAAAGAGGGTTTTTCTTCTTTTACAATACAAACGAGAGGAAAAACAAATGCTTAGCCGGCTCTTGACACTTATGTGTATTTTACTCTCTTCTATTAGCTTTTCTCAGGCAGAAATACAGAAAGATATAGATCTTCAGGCTCAAAAAACTTTACTTAAGTATCTTAAAGATATGTTATCGTTTAAGGCGAATTTTATTCAATCTAACAATTCAAGGAGTTCTTATCACAACACGGGGACCTTTTCTTTTGATAAGAGGCATAAATTTAAGCTAACCTATAAAAGAGGGGAAATTCCCTATGAGTTCACATTTGATGGAAAATGGTTAGCGCAAGATGATCGAGACCTAGAGCAAATTTCCTATGTGCATAAGGACGATTTTCCATTAGCATATTTGTTTGATAACCCAAAATTTCTTATGGATTCTTTGACATCTTTAAAACAGATAGACACTACTCTGGGGCATGAAGCATATAGTTTAACTGTTAAGGGGATGCCAGAGTCTATTGTTCTTTTATTTAATGCAGAAACAAAAATAATGCAGGGGTGGCAGTTATATCATCAAGATGGCTCAATAACCTATTTAGTTCTGCAAGATCATGAATTGGAACCTACTTTTAGAGAGGAATTTTTTGAGTTACCAAGGTCTCGTAAATATCATTAGGAAACCTCTATTCAAAACAGAAGATATTCTTAAGTTAAAAAATTATCTTCTTAAATATGATAAAAATTATGGATTCTATGGCAAAGGATCTTATAAAATAGTTTTTGGGAAGATATTAAATAAACCCTTGAATTATATAAATAATCTTCTATATATAATAACATATTTAACATAAGTATTAATTACGTTTAATTTTAAGGATATTATAATGTTTAAAAAGCTTGTTTTAACAGTACCTATTATAGCGCTTATCTCTTCATTGAGCTCCGCTAGCGGAAAAGATCAGAGAGATTGCATGGAAGAGAGTAATAGGGGTAGCTCTGCCCTAACTTCTGGAGAAACAGATAGGATCCTAGTGACGGAGGCGCAGCAGCTCCTTCCAGCAGGGAAATGCATGTAAGATTTGATCATGCACTGAAGGCTTTAGATAAAAAAGAATATGAAGGAGCTAGACAAGGGTTTAAGGCCCTTGTGGAAAATGGATCATTCCAAGCCGTTCCCTATCTTTTAGCTTTTAGCGGTAAAGTAAAAGAGAATCTATTTTCTGGAGAGCTCCTTCCTCAAAAAGCTTTAGATGATCAAAGATTAGATATTTTGCTTGATTTAGCTCTCTTAGGAGAGGTACAAAGAGGAACTTCTTTAGAAAAAGCCTATAAACTTTTATGTAAGGGTGTACCGAGAAATGCAAAAGCAGCGAAGAAAAAGAAGCAACAAGAGAAACTAAATAAGCTTTCCAGAGTTCTTTTTAAAAGGGATTCTCGTTTGGAGCTTTTGGAGCAGGTTTATGATCCAAGAATATGCTCCTTGATAGAAAATAAATTCCCATTGGATACCTATAATGTTGAGGATTTTTCAAAAACTGTATTAACTACTACTGCTAGGGCTAAAATGTCCCAAAAATATGCAGCCTTAAAAGTAGTGACAAATTATGGAAATTTTAATAGTAAAGGCGGAAAAGTAGATGCTTTACTATGTGAAGTACTTGATAATGTTGCAGGTATTCTTACCATGGCAGAAAGGATTTTTTATGCAGGCTACCGTGCTGTATATTTAGAAGATTACAGGCATATATTTGAAGGTAGGGGATTTCAAAAACATCAAGAAAAGGTATATGAACATTTATTACCCCTAAAAAATTCTGGATTACAGTATAAGTATGCGGTCGTGTTATATAACGATAAAGATTTTAAAGAAGCCCGTCAGTATTTTAAACAAGCTGCAGATAGGGGACACCGAGAAGCACAGCATAAGTATGCCTTTGTATTATATAAAGGAGAAGGAGGAGATAAAGATCTTCCCTTGGCTCGTCACTATTTTCAACTGGCTGCAGGTCAGGGATATGTGAAGGCACAGTATATGTATGCCGAGATGTTATGTGCTAGAGAGGGAGGTGATGAAGATCTTTCTTTGGCTCGTGAAAATTATAGAATGGCTGCAGAAGGGGGAAATGAATATGCAGAGCATGAATATGCTTATATGTTGAGAGAAGGAAGAGGAGGAGGTAAAGATCTTCCCTTGGCTCGTGAGATTTTTAGAAGGAATGCAGCTAAAAATAATAGTGACTCACAGTATAGATATGCTTATATCTTGAGAACAGGGGAAGGAGGAGATAAAGATCTTCCCTTGGCTCGTCACTATTTTCAACTGGCAGCAGATCAGGGAATTAGTAATGCACAATATGAATGTGGCGTAATGTTTAGGTACGGAAGAGGGGGTAAAGAAGATCTTCCCTTGGCTCGTAAGTATTATAAAATGGCAGCAGATCAGGGAAGTAAATACGCACAGAATAATTATGCTTGTATGTTGTGTATGGGAAAGGGAGGAGACAAAGATTTTAAAGAAGCTTTTGAGTATTGTCTGTTAGCTGAAAAACAGGATTTTTCACAGGGTCTATATGCTTGGATGCTATATAATGGAAAGGGAGTAGATGTAGATATTGAAAAAGCTTGCGTCTATTATCAAAATGCAGCAGATCAGGGGAATATAGGGGCTAAAGCTAAACTAGCTAAGATAAAAAAGCAGAAGAGGGAAGAGTTAACTACTCAAAATGTTGATGAATTGGGTGGAATTAGCATAAGAAGCGTGTATATAGGAGAAGAGCCAGAGGAGGATTCTGAAGGAGCAGATGATGGTGGAGGTGGTAGAAAAGAAACCTCGTCTGAAGAACATGATATGGAATCTAAGCAAGAAGAGGTAGGAGCAGAAAGAGAAGAAGCTGCTAAAGCGGAGACATGTCAGATCTCTCACTCCAGTGTGTATTTTAGAGAAAGAGAAGAAGGGGTAATGCCTGATTTGAGCATGCTAGAAATGGAAGAAGATTCCTTAGATAGGATAGAGAATCCAAAGGCGCAGGCGTTTGTAAGAGCCTTCTTTGAAGGAGGCCATGAAGCTAAAGCTTTAAAGTATGGAGAGTTTCTTAAAACATTGAAGAATCTACCAGTGAACTTAGAGCTAACTACAACTAGATCAGGAATGAGGGCACGTGTAGACAATCCTATGTCTGAAGTCCAAAGTGCCATACTTACCTGGCATAATCCTCATAGAGGATCGAATATGGATTTTAATAAAGGAGATTTTAGAAGCTCTTTAGTCGATTTCTTCCATAATCTAGGATATCATAAGCCGTAACAGGTGGTTATGAAATTTGTGGTAGATACGACAAGATGGCACTTGTATACAAGCGCCATCTGTATGGAAATAGAAGTATAATTACACTAAAAACGTAATTGATTCTTCTAGCCGAAATAGTAATTTTTTCCCCAACGCTTAACTCTATACGCTTTGCACTTCTTTTCACTATCAAACGTAGGAATTGCACATATTCCTTTAGTTTTTCCTTCTTCATAGCACCGATGCCCTATCCCACAAACTTTATACTTTGCAGCAAATGCATTTGAGTTTAGTAGAGTACTACCAGCAGTAGCAATCAACAGAGCGACAGAAACAGTATATAGATTAATTTTCATAATAACTCCCTTTTTATAGTTATAGTTATATTTATATTTATAGTATACTTTATTATGACTTTGTAATACAGCACAATATTTGGGGTTTTGTTGGAAAAAATAAAAGTAGGGGGGGAAGAAATTATTGTTTTAGAGCAGTTTAACGAGTATAAAACCGAAAGTTTGGTTAATGAGGAGGCTTCTCCGATGTTATTTCATAACCTAGGATATCATAAGCCGTAACAGGTGTTTATGAAGTTTGTAGTAGATACGACAGATGGCGCTTGTATACAAGCGCCATCTGTATGGAAATAGAAGTATAATTACACTAAAAACGTAATTGATTCTTCTAGCCGAAATAGTAATTTTTTCTCCAACGTTTAAAGCTGCACGTTTTGTACTTAATTATTTCTTTTGTGTCTGCTTCCGTCTTCATTGCTTGCAGGTTTGGCGTAAGCGGAACCGCTCCCCCAACGTTTAGCGCTATACGTTTTGCACTTATTTTCATTAGTGAACGTCTTCGATGCACATAGCCCTTTAGTATGTCCTTCTTCATAGCATTCATGCTTCATCCCACAAACTTTATAATTTTCAGAAAATGCTTTTGAGTTTATTAGAGTACTACCAGCAGTAGCAATCAACAGAGCAGCAGAAACAGTATATAGATTAATTTTCATAATAATTCCCATTTTATATTTATAGTATACTTTATTATGACTTTAAAATAAATATTAATATTTAGGGCCTTGTTGCAAAAAATAAAATTGGATAAGAAATTGTTTTTTTTAGAGCAGTTTAACGAGTATAAATACCCAAAGTTTGCTTAATAAGACGTGCTTCTCCCATGACATTCTTTTCCTATATTCATGCAAAGAGTTGGCTTTATTAACCACTTAATTTTACCGTAATCTGACTCAATAATATTATTAAGATATTTCCATTGAGGATGCTTTCGTTTAAAAGCATTCACTCAATGTATGTGTAGGACTGCTAGAATTAGAGGCCTGGCAAAGGCGGTTGGGTGAAGATTTTTATTCTTTCTACTTTTTAAATTTAAACTTCTTAGAAGACTCTTAGGGGTGACCAGATAGTCATAAATTTATGCTATATCATGAACAAGTTGAAGTGGTAGCGGAGGAGGGACTTGAACCCCCGACATGCGGATTATGATTCCGCCGCTCTAACCAGCTGAGCTACCCCGCCATATACTAAAGTATAGAAAATATCTATAAGTATTTAGGATAAAAGTCAATAGCTTTGAAGGGGGGTTATATAATATGAACGTTTTAAATAGAAAGTTATATTTAAATGAAAAAAGGAAGGTTAGGCATGCATAAACAGGTTGGGTATACTATTTTTGTAAATAAAAAATGAGATTTTTTGTTCTAGGTAATGATTTTTTAAGGATCTTAAAGCTCTTTTAAAAAAATAAAATTATTAGTAACAAAAGATTGTGCTGCTAAGGTTTGCTGCTACTTTCCCTGCGTGCATATTCTTAAAAGAGTGAAGCTGGGAACTTTGGAATCATAATATAATTTATAATCAAAAATGATAAAGAAACTTTGTATAACATGTAAATAGTTAGCTTCTTTCCCATATAAGAGGGAAAATTTTTTCTGCTTGGTCTAGGCGTTTGTTAAGAAGAGCTGAAGTATGGGTCATATCCTGAGATGTATCTTTGAACCAAGTTTTAAGAGTGTCTACATAAATAAAGCTAAAGGCTTTTAAGCGTAATTGACCATAAGGCCCTGCTGTCTCTAAACCAGAAAAATCAACCACCCACTCTATAAATCCAAAGAAATTACTTAGTGTGGGGCAGTTAGTATAGAAGTTTTTTATCTGATCATTCCACAAGATTTTGTAAGCTCTTTTATAAGGTGTATGATGTTCTATGCGCATTAGAACAAGCTCTGAAAGCACCTCTTTTGCGCTTACATCTTTATCTTCAAGATCATTTTTAACAATTTCAACAGAGGCTAAGAATTCTGTTTGCCAATAGGATTGCAGAGTTGAAATAAGGGCAGATTTATCGGGGAAAAGTGTATAGAAAGCATTTAGAGATAAATTTAGTTTTTTACTTAAAAAAGTAAAAGTTAGCGCCTCTTCACCATGTTTGTTAATAAGCTCCATAATGTTTTTACAGAGAGAATTTTTATTTTCTTGTGTCATTTTGTTATCCTATTTCTCCTTTATATTTTACAGATTTTTCAAAAACTATTTGAATTATTTTCTCCATGAACCTTTTTAATTTACTCTTTTCTACTTAGGTAGGTACTAAGAATTTATATAGGGGGCTCCTAAATAATTATAAGGATAGTGCACTTTATGATTGGTAGTATTATGTATCTTCCTGTATATTAATCTAAGAAAAACAATAAGTAAGAAATATGCAGTCCTTAAGTACTTCTAGTATATCAAATAAAAACAACTGGCAAACTGCTAAAACCCTTTTCGGGTATTTTTGGCCTAAAGGCAATAGAGCCTTTCGATTTTATCTACTATTATCTGTTTTATGCATGACTATATCTAAGATTATCGTCGTATGGATGCCTATTTTCTATAAGGGTGTTATTGATAGATTGGATATATCACATGATGTAGGAATAGCTATAACAATTCCAATAGGTTTGTTATTAGCCTATGGATTTTCCCGTATTTTTTCATCCGTATTTTCTGAACTCAGAGATTCAATTTTTGCACGACTTGAGCAGCGAGCTGTTCATTCTTTAGCAATGAAAGTTTTTGAGCATTTACATGAACTTAGTCTAAGGTTTCACTTGGATAGAAAGACAGGAAAACTTAGCCGTATTATTGAGCGGGGTGTGATGTCTATAGATCGTGCTTTGCGTTTTTTGATATTTCATATTTTTCCCACTATATTAGAAGTAACTTTTGTTATGATTGTTCTCCTATATATGTATGAGCCTTCTTTTGCGATTATTATGTTAGTTACTATAAGTATTTATAGTTTTTTTACGATCAAGGTAACTCAATGGCGGTCTAATTTTTTAAGGCAAATGAATGCGGCAGATGATTCTAGTAATACAAGAAGTATAGATAGTTTACTAAATTATGAGACAGTAAAATATTTTGTAAATGAAAAACATGAGTATAATCGCTTTAGTGAGGCTTTCCAAAAATATGGTGAAGCTTCTATGAGAATGAAACAAAGCCTTGCGTACTTAAATATGGGGCAAAATTTTATCATTTCAATTGGTATTTTTATGGTTATGTTGTTAGCAGCTTATCGTATTGCTCATAATGAAATGACTTTAGGAGATTTCGTATTAGTAAATGCTTATCTAATTCAGATGTATATCCCGCTGGGAAATCTTGGATTTTCCTATCGTGAAATTAAGCAATCTCTTATTAATTTAGAAGATATGTTCAAGCTGTTAGGTGAGAAAATAGACGTAGTAGACAAACCAGGAGCTAAGATACTTGCAAAGGGCCCAGGTACTGTAAAGTTTTCGCATGTAAATTTTTCCTATAGACCCGACAGACAGATTTTAAAAGATGTAAGCTTTACATTGCAGGCCGGAAAAACAACAGCTATTGTGGGTCCCAGTGGTTCAGGAAAGTCTACTATCGCAAGGCTTTTATGCCGTTTTTACGATACAAAAGGAGGAGAGATATTAATAGATGGACAAAATATTGCAGAGGTAAAACAAACATCTGTAAGAAAAAAAATAGGGATCGTGCCTCAAGATACAGTTCTTTTTAACAATACTTTAGCTTATAATATTGGATATGCGAAACTAGGTGCAAGCCAGAAACAAATTGATCATGCAGCTAGTATGGCAGAACTGGATAGTCTTATTCAGAAACTTCCAGATAGATATGAAACTTTGGTAGGGGAGCGAGGGCTTAAGTTAAGTGGTGGTGAGAAGCAACGTGTAGCTATTGCGCGCGTAATTCTTAAAGATCCAGAAATTTTATTATTTGATGAAGCTACATCTTCCCTTGATACAACAACAGAAAAAGAAATACAGCGTAATATTATGAGAGTTTCTAAAGGGCGAACAACTCTTATTATTGCCCATAGACTTTCTACTATTGTAAAGGCTAATGAAATTATCGTTCTAGTGGATGGTGAAATTAAAGAAAAGGGGACGCATGATATGTTACTGTCTAAAAAGGGTGTTTATGCAAGAATGTGGAAGCATCAACAAAAAGAAGAAGTTTTGGCGTAGGTCCAATAAAATAGGAAAATTATGAAAGAGGTATTTTTTCCTGTTTAACTCTTGCTACAAAAACACCAACTAAAATAACAATGCTAGCTCCTAGGATAACATTTGTACTTGGAATCTCCCCCCAAAATAGGTAGCCAAAAAAAACACCCCATGCCATAAGCAAATAAATAAATGGAGAAATTAAAGAAGCCTCAGCATAGAAGAAGGCTCTAGTGACTGCGTATTGCCCAAATGAACTTCCTGCAGAAACGCCCACTAGAAGTAAAGCATCTTTTAAGCTGGGGAAAGAGGGATTCATTAAGAAAAATATGCTGCTACTAATAAGCCCCCATAGGGAGTAATAGGCAAAAATAGATAGATAAGAATCAGTTTTTGCAAGCAGGCGATTATATACGAGGGAAACGGAATCTAAAAATGCTCCTAAAACAGTTAATCCAGCCGCAATGAGGCTAAGGTGCATAATGTCCTGTTTAGTAGAGGGTTGGATAACTAATAAAATGCCTACAAACCCAATTAAGACAGCCATCCAGCGCTTCCATCCAACTGTTTCTTTTAAGATAGGGACTGAGAGGACTGTTAAGAATAAAGTAGTTGAGAAGTTTAGGGCAGATGCTTCAGCTAAAGGCAAGTTAGAAAACCCATAAAAAATAAGCCAAAGTCCTACTGCACCAACGATACCTCTAAAGGTTTGAAGCCAAAATCTGTCCGTTTTAAATATAGTATTAGCGCCCTTAATTCCTTTGTTTTTATATATAAAATAAGCATAAAAAGGGATAAAAAAGAAAAGAGAACGAAAAAAAAGAATTTCTCCTGCAGAAACTGTATCCCCTACAGTCTTTACAAAAGCATTGGAAAGGGAAAATCCTAGCATAGCAAAATTAATCCAAATAATACCTCTTGTAGAGAGAGATATATTTTTTATTATTTTTAACATAAGGGCATACCAGACTTTCTTAATTATTTTCAGACATAAGATTTATACAAGGCTCTATTTTTAAAAGCAAGAAAGTATTTGTCAAATAATAAGGTATAAGTTAAAATCTTAATAAAAAAAGGGATAGTAAAATGTTTGGAAAGAAATGTTTAGGATTGCTTATATTTTTTTCCTTATCAGCGACACCTTCGTTACCTAATAGTTCTCAATTTACAATAGCTGATATGCCCTGTTGGTCGTCTGGTGGATGCTCGAGTGCTTGCATAAAAGCTATGGCAGATGGCATATGTAAAGCTTTTAGAGAGGCAAAGACTTCCTCATTAACTGCAAAATTTGCTGTTACGTCCAATTACTGCAAAACAGCTGGTGATTTTTATGCTAAGCAGCATAAATCAACAGCATCAGCTGATATATTTAAAAGCACTTGGGTTGGACAGTGCTCAAGACTTGCAGCACGCATTGATATTGTGGGGGATTTTCTTAATGGATTAGCAGCTGCTCTATACACTGATGCAAATGGTATTGCTTCTGTAGATAGTAATATAAAATTTTCAAAGGTTTTAAGCGTTTTAGGATGCATTTGCCCCTATAAAGCAGATTTAGGTAATTTGCAAGATGATCCAAAACTTAATTCGAGGTGTACAATAATAAGTAAAAATCTAGATAAGTATATGGGAATAACTGTGAGTACGAAATATAGCGCTTCAGGAAGTGCTAATAATTCTCTGGAGAGTGTTATTAACTATTATTCTTCTTCTACACTTGGGTGTAAAGATTCAGTAAGCTCAGAATACACACCGTACAACAAAATTATACCACTATCGAAAATAATAAAGGCGGATACGTTTTCTAATGATGCTTCTTCAAATATATCTTCAACAAGTCTATCTATACCAAGTATGGATAGTGTTTCTATATCAAAAACAGCAATCAGTAAACCTGTAATTTAGTTTATTTATGCAAAAAAACAGGCTTAAAGGCCTGTTTTTTTGTATCCAAGGGGCATTTTTAAGTGCTATTCAATAATTTTTGTAACAACCCCAGCACCAACTGTACGACCGCCTTCACGAATCGCAAAGCGGAGACCTTCATTCATTGCAATTGGCACAATGAGTTCTGCTGTCATTTTTATTTTGTCACCTGGCATTACCATCTCTACATCTTTTGGCAGCTCTATACAACCTGTTACATCCGTTGTACGGAAATAAAACTGTGGTCTATAGTTTGCAAAAAAAGGTGTGTGGCGGCCGCCTTCATCTTTTGATAAAATGTAGGCTTCACATTCAAACTTCTTATGGGGTGTAATTGTTCCTGGCTTAGCCAAAACTTGACCTCGCTCAACATCTTCTTTCTTCGTACCACGAAGTAAAGCTCCTACGTTGTCACCCGCTTCTCCTCTATCTAGGAGTTTACGGAACATCTCAACGCCAGTGACTATTGTTTTTTCTGTTGGACGTATGCCAATGATTTCTACTTCATCACCTATGTTTACAACGCCACGTTCAATCCTTCCCGTTACCACTGTTCCGCGGCCTGAAATTGAGAAGACATCCTCTATTGGCATCAAGAAAGGCGCATCCTTTGCACGTACTGGTTGTGGAATTCCTTTATCTACGGCTTCCATTAGCTCTCTAATACTTTTAGCGCCTATTTCTTCATCTCTACCTTCAAGTGCCGCTAAAGCTGATCCCTTAACAATAGCTATATCATCTCCCGGAAAGTCATATGAAGATAGAAGTTCACGTACTTCCATCTCTACTAACTCTAACAACTCTTCGTCATCTACTTGGTCTATTTTATTTAAATATACAACCAACGCTGGAACACCTACCTGACGCGCTAATAAAATATGCTCGCGTGTTTGGGGCATTGGACCGTCTGCTGCATTTACAACTAAAATTGCTCCGTCCATCTGTGCTGCACCAGTGATCATATTTTTTACATAGTCTGCATGTCCTGGGCAATCTACGTGTGCATAATGTCGATTTGCAGTCTCATACTCAACGTGGGCTGTTGAGATTGTAATTCCCCGTTCCCGTTCTTCAGGCGCTTTGTCTATTTGATCGTATGCTTGAAACTCCGCTCCTCCATCCTCAGCCAATACTTTTGTGATTGCTGCTGTTAGCGTCGTTTTCCCATGGTCTACGTGACCTATTGTTCCTATATTACAATGTGGCTTGTCTCGTTTAAACTTTTCTTTTGCCATAATCCGGGTCCTTTTTTTAATTTATGCTTACTAATTACGAAGCTAGCTTCTCTTTAATCTCATCAGCTACATTTTGTGGCACTTGGTCATAGTGGCTAAATACCATGGTATATTGAGCCCTGCCTTGAGACATAGAACGCAATGTGTTTACATAGCCAAACATACTAGCAAGCGGAACTAATGCTTTTATAACTTGAGCGTTTCCTCGTCCCTCCATACCTTGAACCTGTCCTCGGCGACTATTTAAATCACCAATTACGTCGCCCATGTATTCTTCCGGCGTAACCACTTCTACGCTCATCAAAGGTTCCAATAAACGAGGCCCTGCACCTTTTAAAGCCTCGCGCATTGCTGCACGAGAAGCAATTTCGAAAGCTAGCGCACTAGAATCAACATCATGATAAGCACCATCTATTAACTGCACATTTACATCAATAACAGGATACCCTGCAATCGGTCCATTTTCCAAAGAAGTCTTAACACCCTTTTCAACGCCCGGTACGTACTCCTTAGGAACGTTACCACCCACAACCAAACTTTTAAAAGAGAATCCTTCTCCCGGCTCTGTAGGCACTACATTCATAATTACTTTAGCAAACTGACCAGCTCCACCAGATTGTTTTTTGTGAGTATAATTAACTTTATACGGTTTAGAAATTGTTTCTCTATAAGCAACTTGCGGTGGCCCAACATTTGCATGCACATTGAACTCTCTACGCATACGATCAACAAGAATATCAAGATGAAGCTCGCCCATACCCTTAATGATTGTTTGCCCAGATTCATGATCTGAAGTCACACGAAATGATGGATCTTCCGCCGCAAGACGGCCCAATGCTTGTGACATTCTTTCTTGGTCAGCTTTTGATTTTGGCTCTACAGCTACCTCTATAACTGGCTCTGGAAATTCCATACGCTCAAGAACAATAGGCTTAGCTGCATCGCAAAGTGTCTCACCAGTTGTCGTGTTTTTTAAGCCACAAATAGCCACAATATCACCAGCATAAGCCTCTTTGATATCCTCTCTATTATTTGCATGCATTAGCAACATACGTCCAATACGCTCTTTATTATCTTTTACTGAATTCATCACAGAAGACCCCGTTGAAATCTTACCTGAATAAACCCGCGCAAATGTTAAAGACCCCACAAACGGATCCGTCATAATTTTAAAAGCAAGAGCTGAAAAAGGTTCTTCATCAGAAGCTTGACGTGTCACTTGTGTTTTTCCATCAATAGAGAGACCTTTAACCGATGGGACATCTAAAGGAGAAGGCAAAAAATCAATAACTGCATCAAGAAGTGGTTGAACCCCTTTATTTTTGAATGCAGAACCCAAAAGAACAGGTATAAATACACGAGCAATAGCTCCTTTACGAATACACTGCTTTAAAAGTTCTTCAGATGGATCTTTACCATCTAAATAAGCTTCCATTGCTGTATCATCTTGCTCCACAGCCATATCAACAAGTCTTGAACGATAATCATCAGCTTGAGCTTGAAGGATCGCTGGTATATCTTCATAAGTAAATTCAGCACCCAAAGATTCTTCATGCCATATAATAGCTTTCATCTTTATAAGATCTATAACACCCTTGAACTCCGATTCTTTACCTATCGGTAACTGAAGAACTATAGGGTTTGCCCCCAAACGATCTACCATCATGTCAACGCAACGGAAAAAATCAGCGCCCGTACGATCCATCTTATTTACAAAACAGATTCTCGGCACATTATACTTGTCAGCTTGACGCCAAACAGTCTCAGACTGAGGTTCAACACCAGCGACGCTATCAAAAACAGCTATAGCTCCATCCAATACACGCAAAGAACGCTCAACTTCAATGGTAAAGTCAACATGACCTGGCGTGTCAATAATGTTAATTCTATAGTCTCGCCAAAAACACGTTGTAGCCGCAGAAGTAATCGTAATACCACGTTCTTGCTCTTGCTCCATCCAATCCATTGTTGCTGCACCTTCATGCACTTCACCAATCTTATGAGAACGACCTGTATAGTAAAGAACACGCTCAGTTGTTGTTGTTTTACCAGCATCAATATGAGCCATAATCCCTATATTACGGTAGCTATCAATCGGGGTTTTGCGAGACATTCCTATATTATCCTTATTTTTTAGAAACGATAGTGAGCAAAAGCACGGTTAGCATCTGCCATTTTATGAGTATCTTCACGTTTTTTAACCGAAGCACCACGATTATTTAAAGCATCCAAGATTTCTGCTGACAAACGATCCGTCATAGTTTTTTCACTACGCTTGCGAGCAGCACCTACAATCCAACGAATAGCCAAAGCTTGAGACCTTTGCGGACGGACATCCATTGGCACTTGATAAGTTGCCCCACCCACACGACGAGAGCGCACCTCTAACAATGGTTTTACATTATTTAAAGCTTCATGAAAAATTTCCAGAGCAGGTCTTGCTGATTTTTCTGCAGCTTTATCTAAAGCTCCATAAAAAATATGCTCTACAATAGATTTTTTTCCATCTAGCATAAGCGTATTCATAAATTTTGTAATAACTAAGTCTTTAAACTTAGGATCTGGATTAACTTGACGTTTTTCTGCACAACGACGACGTGACATTTTTTATTCCTCTACCTTACTTAGGTCTCTTA
>JAJRRM010000098.1 GCA_024279475.1 Alphaproteobacteria bacterium
ATAAGAATCTTAAGTATCTAAGCGTTCGTCGCGCAGAGTTTTCTCTTTTCTTTCGTGTCGTTCTTGTTCTTCAATGCATAAAACAGCTGTAGGACGAGCTTCTAGACGGTTAATACCAATAGGGTCTCCCGTTTTTTCACAGTAACCATAGGTGTTGTCTAAAATACGGCCAAGGGCTTCATCTATTTTTGAAACAAGCTTGCGCCCCCTATCACGAGTGCGCAGTTCAAGAGAACGATTTTGCTCAGTAGTAGCGCGATCAGCAGGATCTGGCTCAGCGTGTTCTTCTTCTTGAAGATGTTGAATCGTTGTTTCAGATTCGCTTAAAAGATCTTTTTTCCAGCCTTCTAATTTTTGACGAAAGTAGTCTAACTGGTTCTTATTCATATAAGATTCATCTTTAGAAGGCTTATAGTTTTTAGGCGCAGTAGCCATGAAAAAACTCCCAATATATTATTTTTATTTATTTTTCAGAGAATACTTCTAATCTTTTTCTTTGGCAATAGGATAAATATAGCAAATAAAAATCTATGTATAATAGGAGTATTTTATAGGCTTTTTACTTTACCTAAAGGCATAAAAAAGATATATAACCAAAGACCCTTTTAAAGAAGAATAAAAGATTAAGATTGTTAAGGGAGCTCTTATGAGTCCTTTTAAACAAAAAAAGAAGGATGCAAATCTCAAAAATTATAATATTTCTTCTAAAAATCAAAAAAGTTTAGAAGGAAGGTATTTTTGTAAAAACTCTGGAAAGGGGGCTAACGGTAATCTTTTCCTTATTAAGGTTAATAACATACGTTAAGTAAATCTTTCAATCTGTTCTTTTGGTTTTTCCTCGAGGGTACTATATGATATAAATAAAATAATACAGGGGTAATAAAAATAATGAATGAGAAAAGGGGCGTAATAAGACAAAACAAACAGCTTGTTAAAAATGCTACCTATGCTTCTATAGGTATGGCATGCATCTTAATTGGATTGAAATATTTTGCTTGGAGTATGACAGGTAGTATTAGTTTGCTTTCTACCCTTTTAGATTCTTTTCTAGATTTAAGTGCTTCCGTTCTGAATTTTTTTGCTGTGCGCCATGCTATGCGACCTCCAACAGAAAACTATACTTTTGGCCATGGAAAGGCAGAGGCCTTATCTGCTTTGGCACAGGCTGCCTTTATCATGGGATCAGCTTTATTCTTTATACTAGAGGTTTATGAACGGTTTTTTTATCCAGAAGATATACAGGAAACCGGTATAGGTATAGCTGTTATGGCTTTATCTATTGCTCTAACGATTTTTTTGGTTGGATATCAACGACGTATTATTAGAAAAACGAAATCTTTAGCTATTTATGCTGATTCTCTTCATTACTTCAGTGATGTGTTGATTAATGGTTGTGTTATTATTTCTTTAACTGGAACATGGTATTTTGGTTGGGAATGGCTGGATCCTATCTCTGGCCTATGTATCGCTTTTTATGTTGTTTATATGGCTGTAAAGATAACTATACGACCATTACAGGTTCTAATGGATAGAGAACTTTGCGAAGAAGATAGAAAGAAAATAGTTTCTATTATTATGAAGCATAAAGAGATAAAAGGTTTTCATGAGTTGCGTACACGCTCTGCTGGACAGAGTGTTTTTATTCAAATGCATTTAGAGCTAGATAAGAAACTTTCTTTGCAGCGGGCGCATGAAATTGCAGATGAAGTTATGAAAGCTATAGAAAAAGTCTTCCCAGGTGCGGAGGTTTTAATTCATCAGGACCCTGTTTAATTAAGGGGAATTATTATTATTGTTCGTATCCTGGCATAGATACGCAGTGCGCGCATGGCTTAAAGAGGTTGTCATAATGACAAAAGAGAATACCAATAAAATTGGTATAATAAAAGACGTAGTAAATCGTTTGATTTTCATAGGTAAAATCTTTCCTTGTACTAAATATGGGAAAGCTCTAAACATATGGCATTTTTATCTATTTTTCCGAATACTCCTGGTGTCACGGTAGTAATTCCTAAAATACATTATCAGAGTGATATTTTTTCTCTAAGTGACGAGAATTTTTTTGAATTATTAATTGCAACAAGGACTGTATCTAAATTGTTGGTTAAAGAATTAGATGGAGTAAGTAGAACAGCTCTAGTTTTTGAAGGATTTGGGGTCGATCATGTTCATGCTAAATTGTTTCCTCTACATGGAACTGATAAGGAAAAATGGGAACCCATAAGATCTGATATCTCTAATTTTACAGATCAGTATAAAGGATACATATCCACACATGATTCTATAAGAGTAGATGATGAAGATTTAGCTGAATTTTCTGATATAATTAGAGAAAGAGGTTAAAGTTAGATTTAATCCCAAGAATTAAGAAAAATAAACTGCGCAAAGGTACTCTAAATATTTGTCCACTTAAATAAAATATGATTGCACATATAAATAATAGTGTTATTACGTGCAAGTTAATAGATGTTCCATTGCTGCACACAGTAGTGGCATACAGGCAAGCTTGCTTGCTACAGAGAAATTCATAGCAAAGCTTCATAGAGAAGGACTTCTTATGGGATATGCTGGAAAAGCAGGTCTTTGTGGCAAGTACCCTATGCCTATTATTAAAAAGTCTCAGTATAAAACCCAGATGACATATCCCGTGCCAACGTTTGTGGTTTTAGAAAATCCCTTTGTGCAAGGCTTAGTCGTTAAACACAATAAGCTTTCAGGAAATGTTAGTTTGGATTTTCCTCTTGAGAAAATTTCTAAAGAGAGCCCTAAAGAACAAGAGCTCCTTCTTAAATTAAGGAGTAGAAAAAGATGATTCTATTTTCTTTCTATGCTTTTTTACGTAGTCCTCTAAAGCTTCTTTATAAGGAAAAATATATAGCAGGTCTTTTTAATGTTTTAATGAGAGATTTCTTTTTTATAAACTTCTTTTCTATGGCCAATATTCAAAGCCATAATGGTAAGATTTTTATCTTCAATGTTGCATATCAACCGATAGTTTCCAACTCTGTAACACCAAAAATCCAAATAGCGACCAGAAAGAGGTTTTCCAAATTTTCTAGGGTCTTGTTGCTTAAGAAGTTTGTTTACCACAAAATTATTAATACGCTTTTGAGAGGTATTATCTATCTTCTTAAGACTTTTCAAAGCTTGCTCAGTAAATTTAATATTCCACACAATAAAATTATTCTTTATTTAGGCCAAGTTGCTTCTGCACTTCCTCAAGCGTATAAGTTTTCTCAAGGCCTTTTTGTAGACGTTCTTTTATATTTAAAGCCATTAACAGGTCTTCATACTCATCTAAGTACCCTTGGATGGCTTCCTTTATATAAAAAGACTTTGATCGGGCTGTTGCTTCGGCTAGTTCGTTTAACCTACTTTCAAGTTCTTTTCCTAAGCGTACACTGGTCATATCGTTTTCCTCTATATTTTATATATAGTAACATAATTCCGGGTTTAATAGCAACACTTGTATTACAAGACTTACATCCACTTTTTCCAGGTAAAAGTCTTTTATAGAAAAATATTTCTATTTAATAAGATCTTTTATTGAAGGAAAAGAAAAAAAATTAATATAGGAGTTAACTTTCCCAGTAATAAGTTAGCAGCGCTAACGTTTCAGGCGTTTATAAACCCTCTATATCTAGACTATCTATTCAAGAGATCCTTCTTAAGTTAAGGAGTAATAAAAGATGACTCTATTTTCTTTTTATGTTTTTTTCATGTAGTCATCTAAAGCTTCTCTTAAAAGCCAAGATGTGGACTTGTTGGTTATTTTTGAGAGCGTTTTTAAAGTTTTGTCTATCTCTGGGTCTAATTTTAACATCATCAGATATACCTGTGTGTCTCAGCCAATGAATAGTGGATTCCCTTAATGCATTTGCTTCATCCTTAAGACCTTTTTCTATAAGGGCATAAGAGGCTCTATCAAAGGCTTTTTGTATAAGCTTTCTAACATAAGTTGTGCTGCTAATAGGTCCTTTTCCTTTACTTTAATAGAGGTCTCATCGACTCTCCAGGAACCTCTTTTGGGCCGTGCATAGTAACTGTATTCTTCG
>JAJRRM010000099.1 GCA_024279475.1 Alphaproteobacteria bacterium
AAAGATACTAAGCTACATAAATAAGTTGTTATAACACCTGTGCTTAATGCTCCTAAACTCAAACTGTTTTCCTCACCAATTCCATAGTTCATACCTAAAAATCCAAGAAAAGATGCTGGTATTTTTACCAAACCACCAGATAACAAAGACACAACATCTGTTATGCTTCTACATGCTCTATTACAATTTCCCTGATTTATATTTCCCACAGCTGCATGCACATATTCTTCACCTTGAATTGGATTATAATTTGCGCATCTAGCTATAACATTTGCAAAAGCCTCGCCCGTTCCTTCCACCATATGAGGTATAAAAAAAGAGCTCATAATAGAGCCAAGCGTAACTGATGTTTCTACACTTGCTCCAAAAGCTTCTGATATAGCATACACCCATCCATACCACATAGAAACTGCACCTACTAGAGCCGTTGCTCTACCCAAATTATATACACCTTTATACCACCATGGATGTTCGTCACAAAATGCTTTAGGGGAATTAGACCATTTTCTATTGCTCTTTTTGTGATACTCATCTCCCTCTTCAGAAAATTGTACAAGAGCTCTAAGAACTAATAAGTTACCTGATTGTTCATGTAATAATTGTTTATCTAATAGGTCAATTACTGATACTCCCTCTTCTTCTATAGAATCAACGTCTTGATCTCTAGTCCCTTCTATTTGATTATCTAGTTCTCTAGACCTCTCCTCTATTTCTTCTTGAAGTTTTTTCACTTGAAAACCTAGTTGATAGCCTGCTGTTGGCTCTTTTAAAAGTTTTCTAAAACCAGCCGATAGATTTTTTCTTATTTTGTCTTTTTTTCTTTTAGAAGGATTCTCTCTTCTTTGAGATCTTTTTATTCCCTCAATAAGAGAGTTTAAGGTTCCACTTGCTCCTGAAAATGATTCTCTTATAAGAACAGCTCCCCAGAAAATACTAGCGACACTAAAAAGATCCATTATATTTGTTTCATATAAGGGGTTTGTTGCATACAGATAGTGACCTGGAGTATGATTAAACTCTGCCTCTTCTCCAATTGTATCAAACAGCGTAAAAGCAGGCTTGAATCCCAAACCTACTGCTAAGGCTGCGGTTACAGCAATTTTTAAGTGTGATCCTTCTCTAGAAAAAGGACCCCTACGTGAAGAGGAACGAACGCCCCATGTATAGAGCTCTTGTGATCCAAAATAGTTTTTAAGGAGGGCTGTTACCACTGTTATAGCACCTGCTCCCCACAAACTGGGATAAAGAGCAGCAAACTTTTGAACGCCAAATATACCAAGAACAGAATCTTGAAATTCTATCATGGTTAATGTTGCCTCTACGCAGCTAACACAAATAGCACTTAAGATAGAAACTGCTATTATAGCTTTTTTTGCCCCGCAACTCATTGCCTCTTCCAAATTCTCTTCTTCAGTAAGAGCTCCTGCAGCTATCAAAAGTTTGGAAGGTATAACATCTGGTATGTTTGGTTCTAATTGTTTAAAAAGATGCTTTAGTTTATTAGAATTTTCCCCTACTTCTGAGTCTGTATTTGATGCATCTACTACAACATGAGCTCTTGCTCTAGGAAGAGATATTCCCCTTTCCCTTTCAAGAAGAGTTTTTTCTCCATCTCTTACCGGAATAGAAAAACAGTTTGGGATATTTATTAAAAATATAAGTATAAAAAATATTTTTTTGTTTTTTATTAGATTTCTCATGGACCACTACTAAAATTATTAATAAAGAAAACACTTATACAATAGAACTCTTTTGCTACTTTAAGGCAATACTTTTATCTTATAGATATAATATAATGTTTTTAATTATAATTAAAGCTCTCCCCTATTATATTTAATTCTGATAATTTTATCCACAATTTCTGTGGATACACCTGTTTACAAATGTCTAAAGCACATAGTACATATAAAAAAGTTAATGTGCCTTGTTTTTAAGCAGTTAAAACATCAATATCTTTCCTTTTAGGCTCCAAATGTATTGTTGAAAACAAAATATAAATATCTACATAGAATATGTATATTGGGTACATATATGTTTTATTTGAGCATACAGATGTCTATGTTACTAGGAATATAAACATATATATTATTAGATTATTAAACTTACAACGAATTAGAAAACACTGTGAAATGTTAAAATTTTCTTTAATAAAATCTTGCCCTTATCTTTTTCTATATAACTATCTGTATTGGAATACCATGCATTGAGTACCCTCCTAGACCTTTCTTAGTAATGCAGCTTAACAGTATATATCAATAGACTTTACCAAACTTTTCATACGAACTTTTTAACAACTCTCCTTTGCGCGTTTGGCGGAATAGTCCTTTTGAGTCCAGAACAACAAGATAACACAACAGACCCGAAACACGGAAAGGATGAGTTAATTGAATCATCCCATGTTCTAGAGTTCTTAATATATATTTTATGAAAGTATCTTGATCAATTATTAACAATACTCTGCCAGAAGGCTTTATATTTCTTAATATAATGTCCATTATGTCATCATAGCTAGCCCCTCCCCCTAGTACTACAGATTGCTCCCAAGGTGGGTTCGTGATCATTCTATCTGCTCTAGGAAAAGTTTTGTTTAAGGAATTATCATTTTCTAAATCTATAAATACGCCAGCATTTTTACGTTTTCTCTTGCCTTTTCAATAGCTTCTTGAGATATATCCACACCAAACAATTTTAAACTGTCACACTGCTGTGCAGCCTCAATTAATAAGGTACCTGCTCCAACAAATGGATCAACAACGATTTGCCCTGGTTCTAGGTCAGCCAAAAAAGCAGCAGCAGCTGCTGCAGGCGGATGAAAGGTACCTACTATTGATTCCATTTTCCATAAACGTCGATGTAAAGGGGAGCAAGCTGGTTTTACCCCAAAAAAACCAGAACCGTCACTGTTTAAGTGAAAACGAAACATGTAGGCTAAATTTTCTTGTATACAATTTCTACTACTCTGAAATTCTATATTGAATTTTCTTGATATCTCTTCACCTATAGCCTCCTCAAGTTCATAACGCCCATAATTTTTCTTCCCAAGAAAACTGGCTGTGACTCGGAAAGGCAATCTCTCCTCAAAAACTAGAGGCATTCTTCTAAGAAGTGGTGAAATAAAATCCCCTATGTTTTTTAGAGTACCTCTTGTATGAGCTACATTTTTAAAGCTCCCTAGAAAAAAATAGGCATCGTCAAGGCACTTTAACGAATAAGCTTCTCTTAAACTTCTACAATTAAAAAAGAGTGATCGGTGTTCTGCCCGAATATAATCAACATCAAGTTTATATTGAGCTTCAGCTGCTGCAATCCATTCAAATCCTTTTGTCGTACGTGCCCAAATGGGTATTTTTTTTTCAATTTTGTTTTTGTTCACCATATTAATTCTACTTGTTGTTGTGAGCGGATGTGCTTTCCCTATAATAGATAAGGATTGATGGAAGACTTCCCAAAATAAATAATTTGTTTAGCTGCTTCAACTCCCTGCTCTGCTGCTTTTTACCACTCCAATGCTTTCCCATAGAATTAAGGTCTGCCTTCTCCTCTTACAATACTCCTAAATTATATTGAGAAGTGGCATTCCCTTGCTCTACCTCTCAAAACACCTATGAAGACTCTTCCCAATAATAATTGGAAGTCTCTCTTTAATTATCCAACAACCTCTGTCCTGGTTCCTTAACAAATCCATCTCCTTAACATAAGTATAGAGTTATCGTTGTTATGCCAAGATTCTTGGCTGCTCTCTAGCTACCGTTTTTCGATCACACATAGCATGCATGACCATTCTTAGAATTAGGGGATTTATTAAAAATATAAGGACAAAAAACATTTATATAATAAAACCTTTTTAATATATAAATTATCTTTAAGGAGGATTTAACCAAAATATAAGAACTGTTTGACCTAAAGAATATGCATTTTAAATGTCGCGGCCGCGACACTTTCTATCTAAAGAATTTCTATAATATTAAAAAGCTCTCTTTTTAACATATCTTTTTCTTCTTTAGATAGGTATTTAATTCCTGATTTCTGAACTCGGAGATCTCCATTCTTAAAAGAGTATCTCAATATAGACTTTGATATACTTTTATAAGATTTATCTGTGTTTTTTACATTGTAGAAGTTGTTAATAAAATCAACTTGTTGTTCTATGCTTGAAAGACGTAGAATATCTCTGAGTTGATCTCTGTTATTAATATTTTTCTCTATAATCTTTTTCTGGATATCCAGAGGTAGCTTTGTTAAAGAAATACACTCAGTTATTTTTGTTCTTGGAATACCAACTCCTTCTGATAATTCTGACTGTGAAGCAAAAACTCCTCTCTCTAATAAACCTGCAATTCCTCTTCCAAGTTCCATTAAAGTCAAATCTTTTCTTTGAACATTTTCTATAAGAGATAATTCCTCTGCTTTTGTTTCATCTCTTATAATTATACAGGGGACTTTCTTAAGACCTGCTAGTATAGCAGCTTTTAATCTTCTTTCACCACTAACAACTTCATACGTATCATTTGAGCAATGCAACACAGTTAATGGCTGCCTAACACCATGTTCCTTTATTGTTCTAGACAAAGAATCAAGTTCATTTTTATCAAAAATTTCTCTAGATTGGTGCTTAAATGATTTAATAACAGTAACATCAATATACTGAATTTCGTGTCTATTACTTTCTTGAAATACACTTATCCTATTGCTATAATTTTCTTTCGGCTTCAAATCTTTAGATGGGGTTCTTATTTTTGCATTATCTATTTTCATTTTTATTATGTCGCGGCCGCGACACCTTTCTCTATTTTTTGGTTTCCTAAATTTTTTTTACAGCATATAAAAAACTTTTTCTATTTTATATCTACAGAAATCTGGGGATTACAAGACTTTTCAATCAACTCAGGAACTAAATCATTAATATCTTCAAAAGCAGCAGATTTAGCTTTGCAAAAAGCTGCAACAGGGAGCTTTTTCTTACTAGCAACATTTATATCTTCAGACTTTCTAACAACAGACCCTAGAACATACGATTTAAACTCAAATCTTAAAGCTCCCAGAACTTCTTGAGCAGTTGCTGTTTTAATTTCATATTTATTTGGAATAATATCCATAATAGGGGATATATCCATATCTGAGCATACAGTCTCTATCTCTTGCATAAGAACCCTTAATCCTTCTAAACTAAAAGGATGAGTTTCACAAACAATGTTTATCCTATCACTAGCTACAAGAGCATTCATATTTAAGGTACTAATAGTAGGGTTAGTATCCATTATTATAAAATCATACTCTTTTTTAAGAGGATTCAGCACATTTCTTAATTTTTCTTCTCTTTTTATTTTAGTGCTTAACGGAACTTCTATTCGAGTCATTGATATGTTAGCTGGAAGCAAGTCTACACCTTCAAAAACAGGTACTATAGCTTCTTTAATAGGTTGGTTGTGTATAAGAACGTCGTATATAGTTAAACCTTTCCAGCTCTCATCAATTTGCATCATATGAGATAAGTGTCCTTGCGGATCTAAATCCAAGGTTAGAACCTTAAACCCTAAAAGAGATAAGTGTGTTGCTACCTGATAACAAAGACTAGTCTTTCCAGTTCCTCCTTTAAAGTTATAAAAAACTTGAACTTTATCTATAACTTTTTTTTTGGTAGATGAATATGTACCTTTTGTTATTCTTCTAATACTTGAAATATTAAATTTTTTATTATGAGCTCCTTCAATGGTTACTCCTTTTATATTATTCTCTGCTATATATCTGGAAATAGTTTTTGTTGAAACGCCTGATATAGCCGCAATTTTTGCTTGATTGAAAAAAAATTCTGTCACATCAATACCTTTTTATTTATATAAATTATATTACCTGTATTTTTTTATTTAGCAATCATATTTTTTTAAGAAGCATCATTTTTATAGATTTTCTGTAAAAAGTGTGTCAGAGTGATAAATACATATTGACACATTATATCAAAATGTATTAAAAATGTATAAAGTAAGAAATAAAGTGAGAATGCTATAAAATAAGAATTTTACAAATAAAAAAACGCTTTGTCAGCACTATAATTTGAACTAAACCAAAAACTGCTACCAACAAAACGTCATTCTACATTCAATTATGACTATAGCAGCTTTTGATAATTAGTCAAGATTCTAGCCTGATTTTAGCTATTAATTAACTAAAAAAAACAGGATAGTAACAATGACTGCTATAGTCACACAACACATTGATATTGTGGGGTTTTCTGGAAACTCTGCAACTAAACTTCTCGTGCAACGCTTAGAGTATTGGTTTCGAGGTAAAAAAAAGAACGGATTTTTTAAGTTTTTATCTCCCTGTAACCACAATTTATACAGGACAGGGGATTCTTGGACGGAAGAGTTGGGAATTTCTAGACGTACTTTCAACAGACACTTCGATACCATAGGAATACGTTGGACAAGTAAGTCCTCCTTTAAGAGGGCAGGGGATCCTTTTTTGGATAAACCTTATGCTTGTTACTATGATCGTAAAGAAAATATGACACGGTATTTTAAGAACCCCAACTTAGCTATGAATGGCTTTACAGGTAAAGCTCAAGAATTAGCCTCTTCCTTACTTAAATTAGAGAAAGAGGCTGTTCAAGGTCAAGTTTCTAAAAAACTAGAACACAGATCTCTTTTTAACAAGAAAGGGCAGAATACCGCCTCTCTTGATGGCCAAAATGACCGGTCTAGACCGGCCAAAATGACCGCTCCTCTATATACACGTATTACAACAGATAAATATAACTATTTATCTTCTGAGAGAGATAATATATTAAATGAAATTCAAGAGATTTGGAAAAAAGAAGTAGGAGGGAAGACCTATACGTCAGAATCCTTCCTAAAGAAACTTTATGAGACTTTTGTAACGTTGTTCAAAGGATCCCTAGAAGCTTGGAAAGCATATTGTCGTAAGATAGCTTCCTCTAAATTCCTAATGGGAGAGGTTTCAGAATTTAGGGCTTGGATATCGTGGGCTATTAAGCCAGAAACCATAGAAAAGCTAGAAGCAGGGGAGTATACACTGGGAGATAGAGTTTCAGAGAGTCTCTTTAAGGAAAAAGAGCAAGAAATAGCCTTAGAGGTTTTAGATAATATAAAAATCTTAAATGGAAAAGAAAAAGACATTCATGAATTTATGAGGAATAGGGTAGGGGAGAGACTCTATTTGTCTTGGTTTAAGGATCTACAGATAGTATGTACAATACCAAACAACCCTGTTTTAGCTGTAGGAAGTAATTTTAGGGCAGAGTACATACAAAATACTTTTCAACGGGATCTAGAGGCTTTAAAAATAAAATTTTTTGTAAAAGAAGGAAGGATGGAGATAGTTAAATGAACAATCAAGAAAGAATGCATGTTGTAAGCAAAGCTATTATTATAGATCAAGAAAAAATACTTAAAAGAGCTTGCTTTGTTTTTTACAACAGGGCCAATATGGGATCAGTTACCGTGACTTGGAAGAAATGATGCTAGAGAGAGGTGTTGGAGTGGATCATACAACCCTCTATCGTTGGATACAACAGTATGCTCCAGAAATAGAGAAAAGACTGCGGTATTACTGGAAACCTACCCTGGGATATAGCTGGAGAGTTGATGAAGCATATGTAAAGGTAAAGGGGAAATGGGCGTATCTATACAGAGCCGTTGATAGTCAAGGGCATACTATTGATTTTTATCTATCTTCTACGCGTAATGCTAAGGCAGTTAAGCGTTTCTTGGGTAAAGCCCTTAAAATATCTACTAAAATACATGGCAGTAAACATATTTTTACATGTATTATAAAAGCTAATATAGGAAATATGCATAGATTACTAGGAAATTTCACAGAAAGTAAAAAAGTATTAGAAATTCTTGAAAAAAATTTAAGAGACGTCTATGGCTTTTCGCATATTAATGTAGCAAAAATTAAGATAAATCTTAGCTTTTTATATGCTAGCTTGGGAAACAAAACCAAGAGCAAGAAATATTTTGAAAAAGCAAAAGATATACTCACTAAATGGTTAAGAGAAGGTCATCCAGATTTTAAAGTTCTTGAAAAGAACTCCCCCAAAAAGAAAATTTAGGATTCTTTATTTTTCTACCTCTCTAGACAAAAAGAAAAATCTCTTCTCATTTACACAAAACTTTAAAAAACTCTGTTCTATTTTCAAATTAAATTACTATCCCTCTTAAATTCTTGTCAAATAACCCTTTAAGGGATTTAAAAATGTCAAAATGAAGTATACTCTATCCTTACGTCAAGATTAAGTAATCAAAGTACGTCAGTTTAGGGTTGAGTTTTTGCAACAGAGCCAACTAGACTATCTAATTAATTTCAACTGAAGATTGGGTATATCAAGGTCACCCCATATTCTATCAGCAGTATAAACTGGTAGTTTAAGTTGTAATGCAGTAGCAATACAAGCTCTATCACCTAAGGATAGACCTTTGTGTTTAGTTGAAGATCTTAGTAAAGCAGAGGAATAGCATAGTGATTTATCAAAATTAACAATTGAATGAATAAAAGGTTCAATAGATAATTTACACTGTTCTTCATTATCATTACCAAGAATATCAAAAACTTTTCCAGCAACTTCAGTAACGTTAACGCTGCACATAATAATATTGCCAATTAGAGGTTCAATTTTATCAGCCCCTTTTTCATTATTAATAAGAGCTAATAAAGCAGAAGCGTCTAAGACTACTTTATTCATCTTTTATCTCCTGTTTTCTTTCTTGTATCAACTCATTAACTAAACTTCTTCCAGAGGGATTATGATCTTTTAAAAGTTTTCTAATTTTTTGCAAAGTAAATTTTACAGATGAGATGATAACTTGGCTATCATTTATGTCGAATAGAAGTTCATCCCCATCAGAAATATTAAGAGCTTTTCTGCAAGAAGAGGGCAATGACATCTTCCCCCCTTTTGATACTTTAGCTTTGACTAACATATAAAGATCCTTTGTTTAGTAATTATTATATTAGTTAATACTAATCATATTGTATAGAGATGTCAAAGAATATAATCAGAACTATATTAATTATAGGGCCTATTCTATAGACAGACACCAGATTATATAAAACAAGGATATAGGTGTGTCCGAAAAACGATGATTTTACTTGTAGTCTGGAGAGCCCTCTGCATAAAGAACTACTACTATTTCCTAATTAACTCATTGAGTTTAGATGGAAGTATTCGTAATATCTTCTTGTATTTACAAGGAGGAGAAGATGGATAGTTTTGCAGATGAAATGGTTACAAGAAAGTCTAAGGGCACCCATAAACTAGAAAGGATCCACGATTTAGTTCGTTGGAATCGTGTTTCGTATCGCCTCAAGAAGATTTTGAATCGATCAGGATTGGGTCCTACAGGGTATGCTCCTTTACAACTATTTAAAGCTCTTCTGCTTCAAAATCTCTATGGTCTGTCAGACCCTCAGATGGGAAAAATGCTCTATGACAGGATATCCTTTCGAGATTTTTGTAGGCTTGGGATGAGCGCAGACATTCCTGACGAGACGACGCTTTGTCGTTTTAGATCCTCCTTAAGAAGAAAGACAGAAGCCCTTTTTAAGTTGGTGTTAGAAGATTTGGCACGCCAAGGAATACAGCTTAAATCAGGAACAATCGTTGATGCGACTGTCATTTCCTCCAGTGTACGTCCTCCCAGTGGAGGAGAAGTCTCTGAGAAGGATCCAGAAGCTGGCTGGACGAAGAAAAGAGGAGAGTATGTTTATGGATACAAAGCCCATACAGCGTGTGACAAAGGGACTGGACTGATTACTAATATTATTGCAACTTCTGCAGATGTGCATGACAGTCAGGTCTTTGAACAACTTCTCACAGGAGAGGAGCCACTAGTGATGACAGATAAAGCTTATGCATCTCAGAAGCGCCGTGATTTATTGATCCAAGATCAGGTTATGTATAAGAAGAAAAAGGGTAAACAGCAGCCTCAATGGCAAATAGAGCTCAACAAACTGTGGTCAAGGAAGAGAGGACGCATTGAAAGCATCTTTGGGATCATGAAAGAGATTATGGGGTTGAGAAAAGCGCGGTACAAGGGATGGGTTAAACAGCAAGTGCATTTTGACCTGTTTGCTATGGCTTATAATCTCAAGCGTGCTGAAAGTATTTTGCGGTAACTCACAGATAAAGTGTGTCTAAATCCTGAAAAATCAGGCTTTAGGATAGAAAATAAAAAGAAATAAGGTGCATTTAGACTCGGATAGACTTAGATCCAGGATTTGTTAGAGCTTTTTGACTTTACTCAGAGGGCTCTCTGGAATGAATCATTATTTGGGGGGAAATCAATAAGAAAACTATATTTTATTGTGTCTATAAACAGCTTTTTATCAAAGGGAAATAAACTAAAAAATTATATTGTATAAATACAGTAATTGTTATCTAATGGACTCAAGTTTTTATTTTTACATCAAGGAATATAAAATGAAAAAAGGTAATATTTGGTCTATATTTTTTGTTTTAATGTTGAGTTTTTGTGGTGTATCTTTGGCATCCAATGATGGAGATATGGACTTAGGGTCTGCTCCTCCCTCCTTAAGTAGTTCTATGTCAAACGCTCCAGCAGCGGCACCTGCTGCACCTGTCGATATGACACCCACTCTTTTGGGAAGAGGGGCTATTGTTAGAGTTTGGGCAGGACAATTTAATGGTGGAGAAAACGTGGGCCACGTTTCTCTACAAACCGCTAGAGATTATATTAGTTTTTGGCCAGGTGATGGTGATGCACCAGGCGAGTTTTTACAAAATTTCCAAGAAGATTTAGATGCAGAAGATAGCAGACAACCAGAGCACGTGTTATGTCTTCCTCACCCAAGTGCAGATTCTGTAGATGGTATACATAGTGACTTTACTTTTCTTGAAGAGTTATTAGCAGAGGATCATTTGAGGTGGAGTTTAGCAGGAGAAGTTCAATCTCTTAAGAGAGAAATGACCAGAACATTTTATGACAGAGGTGTGGGCTTTGTAGAGTCCTCATTTACAGATAGGAGAGATCTGGACATGCTACAGGCTTATAAAGTATGGAGCTATAACTGTGCATCCTTGGTATATAATATATTGAAAAACAGAGGTTACTTTCACAAGCTTTCATTTAAACAGAAAGCTTTAAATACCTCTATATCTCCAGATAAGGTGGCTGCAGCGTGTGCGGAGGAGGAATTGTCTGTTATGTATAAAATACCTAAAAATAACTTATGGGCTTGTTTTGATTACCTAGTACAACAACATACAAAAGGACAATTAAGATTAGGAAGCGATCAAGAGTATTTGTTCGCTCGGTATATGTTTAAAAGTATTGGTGGTAGAATAGTAGAGAATAGGGGCCCGCAGCTTATTGAAGATGTTATTAGGGATGTTAAATCACAAAAACAAGAATCTTTAGGTGGTGGTCTTGCTAGAATTTTCTCAGCATCTGGTTTGCCAGAAGTCTTTGGACATCTGCTTAAGGGGGCTGGAACTGGTGGAAAGAAATAACTAACAATAAACTTTATTAAATTCTGGAAAGCCCTGATTTATAGGGCTTTCTTTTTATTGAAGTAGATGTATAGCTATAGTGAAGGCACCCCTATTGTATAGATAGAGTATATTTAAAGTAGTTTCTGTTGAAAAAATTCAACTATGAGTCTTTTGTTGTATGGAATTAAAGTTATGAGCTGTAGCGTTTATTTTGCGTTTGAGGTTGGCCCAGAAGATTTCTATAGGATTTAAATCAGGATAATAAGGTGGAAGATAGAGAAGTTTGCACCCAGCCTTTTCTATAAGCTCTCTGGTTCTCTCTGATTTGTGGAAAGTGGCGTTATCCATAATAAGAACCTCCCCTTTTTTTAATTCTGGAAGGAGGTGTTTCTCTAGCCACAGATTAAAGAGAGCTGCATTGCACATGCCGTTGTAGCATATAGGCGCTAGAATCTCTTTTTTCAAAAACCCCTACCCTCACCTTTATCAGATCTTGCTCATGATATGATGAAAGATCCTTATAACTTTGAATTTCTAGGCCTTGAAAAGAAAGCAAGTGAAAAAGAAATAGAAAAAAGCTTGGAAGATTAAGTAAGCTTCCATTAGAAATGGGGACAGGGTTTTCCTATATGGGGAGACAATATCTTATTAAGGTGGGAGATCAAGATTTCTGGATTGATATGCTCTTTTATAATGTAAAACTTAGAGCTTATGTTGTAGTTGAACTGAAGGCTGTCAACTTTAAACCTTCTGATGCAGGGCAGCTTAACTTCTATCTAACGGCTATTGATAGAGATGTAAAACATAAAGATGATAATCCAACTATAGGTCTTGTTATTTGTAGATCTAAGAATGGAGTTATAGCAGAGTACGCTTTGGATGGAGTTAATAAACCTATAGGCATATCTGATTTAAGCTTAAAGAAGTATTACCTAATGTTAAAGAATTTGAAGAAAAGCTAAAATTAGAAGACAATAAAAATAAGTGATTTTCCAAACAATATTCTAATTGTGAAATTGTCTTTACACTGTCGAGATAATTATGATGTGCAAATAAACATCTTGATTAATATTGATATTTATACTTAAATTTTTATTGGGTATAAAAGGAAAGGAAATTACATGAGACATATGTACAAGTTAGTAGCTATATTTTTATTAAATATCTTTATTATTAATGATGCCCTGTCTTCAGGGAAAGGTCAGTTTATGCCTTTTCCGGGCGATTTTAATGCAGCGCCTTCATTTTCAACCACCTCCTGGAATGATCAAGGATATATGCATGGTGATTTGTATGGAGCTACTGGAGCCAGCTCTGGGGGAATGCCTCTTCCTCCTTTTAAACCCAGATTTGAAGTTAATCCGGACTATATATATGAATCAGATGATATGCGGAAAATTTTAGAGGTTCATATAGGGTCTCCTGTAGAAGAAACAGCCATTATTGTATCTGATGGTGATTTAAGTAGTTCAGTGAGAGCTTACCTACATAAAGGCTCTCTTACAAAAGACCTTCTAATAGCTTATAATACTTCTGATATTCAGTGGATTGGTATTTATGCACGCCGCATCAAGAAGGGAAAAGATTCTATTCTTTTTTATATAGATCCAGAGCCTTCAGAAAAACCTATTAACCCTTCTGTATTGCAGTTTGTAGAAGAATGTTTTAGCAAAGAAAAATTGAGAGCAGTGCGAGGTCTTTTTCAATACTGTGAGGAAGACTCAGGAGTAATCACAGTAGCAAATTTATTATACGCTTTTAATGGAAGTATATCTCCATTATATGTAACAGATTCTCGACCTCTGCGTAGGAAGCACCTAGAGTTCCTAGAAAATTTAGGAGATTTCTCTTTTTCTGAAAGACAAAGTTTAGGCTGGTCTACTTTTTCGTATAGTTGGGATGTTGATGGGAGAGAAGAAAGGAAGAAATCCTTTGTTCTGCCTTTCCAGCAATGTATGGAAAAAAAAGATAGGGAAAAAATAGAAAGGACTTCTAAAAAACTAACAAGAATGATAGCTGTCCATAAGGCTTTAGAGGCGGGCGCTAGCGTAATGAGGTTGCCAGGAGGAAAAAATTCAATAGCTATTTCAAGAGGTAGGGATATTTATGGTAATTTTCTTGGTCTTTTTAGTTCTGTTGATGGATCAAGCACCGCTCCTATAGGTTTTGCGGTCCAGCTTCAATATAAGCAGGTTCCTTGGCACTTGCTGCAGATGCACTGGTGGGCATCTGCTTCTCCACAACCATTTCAAGAAGTAGTATTTGAAGAGCTATCTGCAAGTGCTGGAGATCAAAGTGGTCTTGATTCTTTATCGACAGTGTTTCAAAAAATTCACTCTCAAGAACCTTTAGAAGAAGATGATTTACAGGGTGTGAGAATACTTACACCTTACTGGGAAACTGAATATATAAAAGCAACCCTTAGAGATGTTAGTTCCCGAGTAGAGAGTGTTTTGTTTGATACAGCACAGGGCACCTATTCTTTGGCTCATAAAATAGCAATCTTGAGATTAATGCAATGTACAGGTGAATATTTTAAGAAATTAGAAAATATAGATTTCTTTTTGAAAATTGCAGAAAAACTTGACTGTGGTGGTTTTCGCAATGTGTTATCTCACCTAGATGACCCAAAGGGGATACTAGAGGCTTTAGACTCTGAAGATTTTGATTGGACATCCTTAGTAGAGAATTTAAAAAGGTTACAAGAGCATCTAAGACCTTATAAAGAAGAGTGGGATGATATTGATGTTAGGATTAGAAAAGTAGAGAATTTGGAGACTGCAACAGCAGTTTGGAAAAAAATTAAGTCTCTTAGGCAAAAAAAGGTTGATTTACAAGGAGTAGAGTTTAAAGAAGTAGAAGGCTTAAGAGAAAAATTGTCAGCTATTAAAGGAAAAAAGCAGACTCAAAAGTTTAGTTTTTCTGATGAAGATATGGTAGAAATTATCCAAAATTTAGTACCGTTTTCTAGAGATCAGGCAAGGGAGATGGAAGATCTTGAAAAACAAAAGCTTTTAGAAAGCAAAAGAAATTCACTGAGAGGAGCATTTTTCTTAGGTCTTTCTAAAAAAGAAACTAAAAGAAAAACGCCTGAAGAGGTGGGAAAATTAAAAACTAAAAAGAATAAAGAAAGGAGAGAGAGAGTTGAATCTTTAATATCGAAATTAGGTTTAAATTCTCACGACGCTAGAGTAGCTCCATTATTAGAAGCAAGGGACCAAGGTGAAAGGCCTATAGAAGAAATAAGTGCATTTATAGATGAGGTTATGCCTATTGAGAGAAAAGCACCTTCAGAGGGAACACAACAGGTTCTTCGGAGACAAAAAGCTCTAAGTAAAAGTCTTGGAAGGGTCTCAGTTGATGTTCGCCCTGAGCGAAGACTTCAGGAATATACGCAATTTGTAATGAATGCACTGCACAGACAGGCAGGAATAAAACTTCCAGAAGAATTTTTTTGGCAAGAGATACCAAGCTATCCAGAAGTTTTGTTTTATAAATTGCAAAATAAACCTTTAGAGTCTCCAGCTGAAAAACGTCTATATAGAGTGCATATAATGGAAAATGCTTTAGGCACTATAGAGTGGTTTCGTAGAGTTTTAGGAGTTTCATCAATAAGTTTACTTGAGGAAGTGCAAGCTCCTACTTCGGGACTTACAGAACTTGGTAAGGCAACACTAGTAGATAGCGTTGCTGAGGTAGAGGTGCATTTCAACCAAGCTCCTTGTTCTATCACCAAAGGAAAGATAGAAGAGTTCCTTAGAGAAAACAGTGCTGGAATGGCTGTTTTAGAATTTTTTGTTGGAGCAGTTTATGAGTCTATAACCCCCATATTTTATTTTCCAGAATTAAAATCTCACTTTCTTCATAATGTAAAAGTTAGAAACTACTATGATCATCCAGATCCAACTCTACGAACACCTTTAGTTGTTTGGGAAACAGTAAATTTAAAAAAAGGATGGGATGGTAGAACAATTACTTTGCGACCAGACAGAGGAGAGGGTTATTTAAAAGTATTGGTTCAAGAAGCAAGTAAAATATGTATTCCTTTACATCGTGTGCTAATCCGTAAGTTAGAAGAAATGCTAATAAAAATAGATTTATGTGAAAAATTTATAATAGATTTTGATGCGGCGGATGAGGCTACTTTAAAACTACTAGGAGCTAGGACTAGTAGAAATGTTATTGAAAGTTTAAGATCCAAGCCTGAAACAGCATTAGCAAAACAATTAGATATTAGTCATAATACCTTAGGTTTGTCTGGAGCGAGAGAATTCTTGGAATATGCAGCTCAATTAGAAAGACTTGAAGTATTAGATTTATCTCATAATAAAATTCCTAACTTACCTCAAGAATTTGGAAAACTAGGGTCTTTTGAAGAAGTTCTTTTTTACTTAACAACCAGGCCAAAAGTTAGGCATGTGGATATAACGGAAAACCCTATAGCGTGTATGGACTGGATGGGAAGATTTTCACCGTATATAGCTAAAAAATTAAAGGATCAAGGAATAACAGATCAGGCAGAGATAGCTGCTATTAGGGATAAAATTAAATGGAATTCCTCTGATGATGAGTAATTAATATTGGAAGGGGAATTTATATGATATATGGGCATTCTCTAAGGCATTTTTCTTTATTTTTATTAGTTGTTTTTACATTACCAGAAGGAGCCTCACATGGTTGTGGACCTGGTGAGTTTGGATGTAAATGGACTTCTACTTTAAATTTCAGTGATGAAAAAGCGTCTATTAAGACAGGAAAATCTGGTACTGTAAGGTCTATGAGAACTAAGGAAGAAGGATTCCTACATATTGAAGGTGGAAAGCCCTTTGATTTTGATGATTTGCATAAAAAACTTTCTGAAAGTGAAAGAATTATAAGTGAAAATCTTATATCAGATCTCAAATCTAGTAATGTAGTTGTTGGAGGTTTTACCTTAATAGTTCAAGAGCGGGAGGGAGTTTATGCTTTTTTCCAACCTTTCGATTATATGTTTATGAGTGGCGCTTCTTACAAAAACAAGAATCATCTGGATAAAACAAGAAAAAAATCTAAAGAAGAACACCAGAAATTATCCGAGATTCCATTTTTAAAAAAACGCTTGAGGAAAGTACATAATTATCGTATTTCAGAGGTAGATGAAAGTTTTAGGGAACGATTTGATCTTGTTGAAGGGAGTTATTCAGTTAATAAGGCACATCCAAACTATGAAAGAAGAGTTGCCATAAGGAATAACGTTTCACAATTTTATAATGCATGGCGTATTAAAAGAGAAGAAGGAAGGAAAGAAGTTAGAAAAGAGCTGCAGAAGTTGGCAAAAATGACTTTGCCACCGCCCGATGAAGAGTTTGAGGTGGAGATTACAAAAAGTGCAGAAAGTTTGATAGAAACATATTCTCAAGGAGTAACGAACAATTATTGGTCAATAGCAGATAGTGAACAATTTCTTCTCCACTATTTGCAAACAGATCGCCATACACCACAATTTTTATTATCTTGTCGCGATGCATATGAAGAGCAAAGAAAGGTATATTATAGGCAAGAATTACTTGATAGTGCAGAGAATTCTGATATAGATGCTGTAGAAGAATTAATGACAAAGTATTTTAAACAAGACCAAACACCAGCTACTAGAGGGCGCAGAATTCTAGGGGCAGTTTTAAGTGTACATTCTACAAATGAGTTTTATTGCTGCTGTGCAGCTTCAATGTTTGAGTATTCTCAAGTAGCTCCTGTCTCAGAAAAGCTTAAGACACTTAATGGAGGAAGAGCTATCCTAGAAGGTGAGTTACCTCCTTTCTTTAGAGTTATGACTTCTTCTGGAAGGCTATTAGATCAAAAACTTTCAGATGTTATTGATGATGGTGCTAATATAACTCCGACACCTGGAATTTTGAGCAAAGATGATGGTAATTTTGTGGATTGTGGAGAGGAAGCTATGAAAGATAATCTCTTTTTACCTCAAAGATTTGTTCCACAGCTTTTGTTAGAGGAAACTTAACCATAAAGCTTTCTGTTCATTTTAGAGAAGTATATAAAAGTTATAGTCCCACCATCATAAACCCGATAAATAATATTATCGGGTTTATGGAGATTGTTTAATTAGCTTCTTTATTATTTAAACATTTCAGCAAGGTTCTTGAATCCCTCAACAATTTTCTTTAAATTTTCTTGGGTTTTTTCTGGGCTAAGAGCATAACTTAAAGCTTCAAGAAAAACCTTTTCTCCTTTTTTTATTCTCTTTCTTCTTTTAGATCTCCAAGTACTTTACCTGCATATTGTGCTGCAAGTCCATTATTCCCTTCCTTTTTTGAAGATGCTTCCTCTTCTTCTCTTTTCTGACGTTCTTGTATTTGCTGTTTACGACGCTCTTCCTCTTCCCTCTCATGATGATCATACCGTTCTGCTATAACAACTACAGGATCTTCATTAGGCTTTGACTTGTTAAAAGTCTTTGGTAGTTTAAGTCGTCCAGATGTTTTTCTTCCTTCGTGGTTTAAAGTAATAAAGGAACATAATCTACCTTATAGAGATATTGCAACTATTAAAGTAATTATTGGCTCAGCAGATTTTATAGAACCTTTACAATTTTCTCAATGGTTATATATTCATGGGGTTGTAACTCAAAAAAAGAAAAATAATAAAGAAAAGAAGGATAATTCTCAAAAATCTATTAAAAAAAGGGTTGTGGGGCAAATGTTAGAGGGCTTGCATGCTAAACCGAGATGCTGGTTATTCTAGGCAAGACTTATCCGTAGTTATGAATGTCGAAGAATTTTGTGGATGAAAGTGTTTTGTTCTTTTATTGAGTGTCTGATGTGGTAGTTTCTAGTTTTTATAACCATGG
>JAJRRM010000100.1 GCA_024279475.1 Alphaproteobacteria bacterium
CGCTACCTGTCCTTTAAGGACATCGTCCAGCTTATTAAATTGAGGAAAGGCATCCTCCTTTTTAGCAGCTTTTTCACCACCACCTACTCCTCTCGGGGAAATCACCGCGTCTGGCTTTTCATCTAGATCTACAGCATAAGTAAAGGGTGAGGCAACAATCATAATTGATGTAATTAACATGAGTTTTTTAAACATTATAAAATCCTAATAAATTTAGTTATATAAAATATGTGTATCGTTCAGTAATTATACTGGAAGTACTTATAAAATTTTAAGAGAAAAATAGAATACCCTATGGAACGATTTTTTTTCTGCTTATTCTTTAGGCACATTAAAATTATTATTTTACTTTTTCTAATTAAAAAGTTCGTAATCTTAAAAGCTGTCCTTCAAGATCTTGTTCTAAAAATTCATATAGACGAGCTATAAGATCGGGATACAAACCTTTAACCCACTTATCAGTATTTTTATACAAAGAAACTAGTTTTTGTTGCTGTGCATAAACAGAGTTCTTACGAGTACATGGCAGTTTTGTTATAGCTCCTTGAAAATCGCCTTCTGACCCATTGCGCGCTACTATAGCAAAAGATGTTAAGCTAAATAAAAAAATTATTAGATTGTCTGAATAAAACACATCATCACTTATATATTTTGTCATCCCTAAAGATCCAAGAAACGGAGCGGGGATTTTTACCAAACCACCTGAGAATAGAGACATAACATCTGTCATACTTCTGCAAGCTCTATTGCAATTGCCCTGATTTATATTTTCCACGGCTGCAGATACATAGTCTGAACCTTGAATTGGATTATAATTTGCGCACCTAGCTATAACATTTGCTAAACCCTCCCCCGTTCCTTCCACCATATAAGGTACAAACCAAGCACTCATAATAGATCCAAATACGAAGGCGGTCTCATCACTTGCTTCAAAAGCCTCTGATATAGCATATACCCATCCAAACCACATAGGAACAGAGCCTGCTAGAGCTATTGCTCTACCCAAATTATAGATGCCCTTATACCACCCTGGATGTCCATCACAAAATGCTTTAGGTGCATTAGACCATTTTCTATTGCTCTTTCTATGATAGTGCTCGCCCTCTTCAGAAAACTTTACAAGAGCTCTAAACATTAATAAGTTGCCTGATTGTTCATGGCGTAACTGTTTATCTAATAAGTCAATTACTGTTACTCCCTCTTCTTCTATAGGCTCAGAATTTTTCTCTTTAACCTCTTCTATTTGAGCATCTAATTTTTCAAGTCGATCCTCTATTTCTTTTTGAAGTTTTTCCACTTGAAGACCTAGCTGATAGCCTGCTCTTGGCTCTTTTAAGAGTTTTCTAAAACCAGCTGCAAGATTTTTTCTTATTTCATCTTTTTTTCTTTCAGAAGGGTGCCCTCTTCTTTGAGATCTTTCTATTCCCCTTACAAGAGAATCCAAGACTTTCCTTGCTCCTAAGAATGATTCTCTTACAAGAATAGCTCCCCAGAAAACACTAGCTACACTAAAAATATCCATTATATTTATTTCATATAAAGGATTTGTTGGATACGGATAGTAGTCTGGTGTATTATTAAAACCTTTCTCTTCTCCAATTATATCAAACAGCGTAAAAGCAGGTTTGAATCCTAATCCTACTGCTACTATTGCACTTGTAGAAATTTTTAAATGCGATTCTTCTTTAGAAAAAGAATCATAACGCGAAGATGATCTCACTAACCAGGTATTGAGCTCTTTTGATCCAACGTAGTTTTTAAGTAGGGCGGTTCCTACAGTTGCAGCACCCACTCCCCACAGAACGGGATAAATGGCTCCAAATTCTGGAACCCCAAATAATGCCCCAAAAATAGAGTTTTGAATTTCTAGCATCGTTAATGTTGCCTCTACACAGCTAACGCATATAGCACTTAAGACCGAAACTCCTACTATAGCTGCTTTTACCCCACAGCTCATTGCCTCTTCCAAACGTTCTTCTTCAGTAAGAGCTCCTGCAGCTACTAAAAGTTTGGAAGGTATAGCATCTGCTGAGCTTGTTTCTAAACTTACAAAAAGGTGCTTTAATACATCAGAATCTTCCTCTCCTTCTAGGTCTATATTTGATGTATCTACTAGAGCAGGAGCGCCTGCTTTAGAAAGAGGTTTTTCCCTATTCCCTTCAAGAAGAGGTGTTTCTCCCTCTTTTACCGGAATAGAAAAACAGTTTGGGATATGTATTAAAAATATAAGTACAAAAAATATTTTTTTATTTTTTATTAGCTTATTCATGTGCTACCACCCTAAATGCTCTTAAATGAAATATCTATATAATAGAAATCATTTAACACTATAAGGCAATGTTTTTATTTTATGGATAAAGAATCTCTTCTTCAGTTAATAATTTTATGCGTTAAAACTCATTTGAGTCTCTATAGTTTTGAGCCCCCCTACCTTCTTCTTTTTCCAACTGAGGACTTGAAAAAAGGGCTCCATTTGATGTAGTCTCTATTTATTTACATATAAGGATAATTATGTATATTTTATTCAAAATGGTATCTGCCGTTATTTTATTCTATGGTTATTTTCACTTCGCATCCCCAGTGCATGCTGTTCTTCCCGATAAACAAGACTCTGATAAGCGCATGAGGAGCTTTACACCTACAAATTCCAATGGTGAAGGAGGTTCCTCAAAACTAACTAAACGATCTCCTATACTATCATTCGAAGAACAACTGCTTGCCCTTCAAAAAGATGAGAGACCTACTTTTGCGTGGTTGAACGCCCAAAAATTGACTGCTAATACTAGAGAACAATCCGCGACATCAAAACTACAGGACCTACAACACTTATATCAGCGTCTTTTGGATGCCAAAAGCCACAGAGAAGTTTGTATCCAAGAAGCGATTGAGGCCCAAAAAAGTCATACAGCTTCTTTGCTTAGGTATCAAAAACAAGAAAAGTTATTACAATTACTTTCTACTGCTAAGCAGACAGCAACCCAAGCAGAGATTCACTCTACTCAGCTCCAATATACTAACCATCTAACTGAGTTGCATATACAGTATACTCAGCGGGAAGTAGAATTAAATAGGATGTCCAGGCGCTTAATAAATGCACACGCCCAGGAAGAAGAGCTTAGGAAACAGCATATCGAAGATTCTTCTCAGGTGACTCAACTCAAGGAAACTATTCGCCGAGCAAGACTTTATAAGGATAATGTTGATTTAACACAGGCACATTTTAACCGTGCCCTCCATCGTTATGTAACTGATATCCCCTTTCGGAAAGTAAATTACCATGCTGATACAAATTCAACTGTTTTTACGGAGATCTGTTCTGTCGTTGCAAACAATAATAGAGACGAGAACATCTCGCTCAGCATAGCAGAAGCATTAGCTAAGCGGGTGAAAGAACGTGCACAAGAAAGATATGACCATGTAAACGCCCAAGTTCAGAAACTGAAGAAATCTGAAGAGACAGAATCCAAACTCGCTGAAGCTCAAGGTGAGCAAGTACAGTGGCTTCAAGAACTCAAGGAGGCCACCTTTTATCATACGATACAGTCAACAAATTCCAAGATCTTTGACTCAGAGCCTACGGATGCGCTTAGACCTTTTCCTTACTTGGATGCTTTATCTGGTTTCCTATAAACCTATCTGTTGTGGTGCAGATCTTGGAAAACTTTTCCTCATTTTTTATAATAACCAACAGCCTGCAAACCTTCACCGATTTTCTTACGCACCCCACATGTTTATTTTTTTCCCCTCCATGGTTACAATGGAATAAGAATATGCAATATAGTGTTTTAACGGTCCTGTTGCAAAAATTCAATTATCGAGAAATTTATAGAAACTCTATTTTACAAACACTCTACTTTCTGCGGTTTATGGAATTTAGTATATAGCACCAAATTACGATTTTTAATTTTTTGCAACAGAGCCTCTTATTAGATAAAATTTCAGGGATGGGATCTAAAAACCCTATTTTTTTAGGAAAACTAAAAAATGCATAGGATACACAGCTTAAAAAAAAATCCAAAATTAATCCTTATATTATGTGGATCCGTTTCATCATGGATAGAAAAAAAATTATGAGCAGTACTCTTTTCCCAGGACGTTCTTCATATATATAGTTATTTAAGTTGTTTTTCTTTATTATTAGCACCCCATTGGTTTATTTAGTAGTAGATTTAATTAGAAGACTAGTTACTTTATACTTAAATAAGTGTATAAATAATTCGTTAATAATACTATAAGCCTAAATAGTAGGAAATAATTAATGCTAAAGGTACCACACTTAGTAAACTATAACAAAAACTCTCAATCAGACATAAATGATCTGTTAAATGACTTTTTTGAACCTTTCAATATTAATTTTTTTATTTACAGATCGTTTCTTAAAGATGGAAGCATGATCTATTTAACTAATAATTATGATTGGTTGTTGCACAGAGTTGAAAAGTTACCATGGGTTTCTTGCACACTTAATAAAGAATATGATCTTTTTTTAGAAAAAAACTTTTCATGTTTTTTATGGTCAGGATTGCCAGATAATTCAGACCTTATTTATAAGCACCTACATAACTTCAACATATGAAATGGGCTTAGTATTTATGAATCGTTTAAAGATGGTTTAAATATATGGGGATTTGCTTCAACTCTATCTAATAATACAGTTCTGGATCTCTATATTAATAAAACTAGTTTGTTTGCTGAGTGGATAGCTGCCTTTAAAACAACTAAAATTTATTTAGAACGCTTTAATTCTAGTTTAAAATTAAACAAAAGTAATTTAATTATTAAAGAAACCCCTTCTTTTGATAATGAAAATATAACAAAACATAAAAAGACATATAATATAAAAATATTTAATGAAGAAGTAAATATAACAAGAAGAGAACTTGACTGTCTCTTGCTCCTTTCACGGGGATTAAAAACTAAACAGATTGCTACTATATTAAATATATCTTACAGAACAGTTGAGTCCTATATAAATAATTTAAAAATAAAAACAAATTGTTCTTACTCTTCTTCTCTTATTGATAATTTTATGAAAAACCCTATAAACAAGCTTTTATCTCAGTGACTGAGATACTATTGGCCCTATTGAAAAAATTCAATTATCGAGAGATTTATAGAAACTCTATTTTACAAAAAATGAACGAAGCCACCAGTGGAGAAATATAAACTCCCAGGTCACAGGATGTTGTGATGCTAAGTAAGCTGATTAATTATTTCTAAAAATTGATCAGGTTTATATCTAATATAAAGATTTTTCTTTACGAGAAGAAGGAAGGCTTTTTTTACTTATGTACTATTTTTTAAAAATAAAATTCTATGAATATAGCTCATCTTTTTATTAAAAAGAATCTATTTATCTCTTGGGAATAATATATCTGCTACTATCTTCGCAGCTATTTTACTAGGAAGCTCTTTCCCTGGAGAAAGAAATATTGATATTTTCTTCAAATATCCTACTTGTTTTTCTGGATTTTGCTCTATTTTTTTCAAAGCAGCAGCTAATTTATCCGGTATACAATTTTCCTGTATTAGCTCTGGAACTATCTCTTTTTTGTATAAAATATTCACCATAGATACATAGGGAACTTTCAATAAATAACGGGCAATCAAAGCATTTATTTTGGACACTTTATAAGCCACAACCATCGGTGTTAAAGAGCAGGCTAATTCCAAGGTTACAGTACCTGAAGCTGCCAGAGCTAATTTTGATGCCTGATATAAAACAGGCCTAGAATCCATGTCTGATTCTATATATATTGGAGGTAACTCCTTAAGATCCTCTCTATTTAACAGCTCTTTTAAGAGGGTCTTTTTCCCTTTTACAGTTGGGATAAAGATAGCTTCACAGGAAGATGTTTTGCAAAATACTCTAGCAGCTTCTACAAAAATTGGTACGTGATTGTTTAGTTCTGACGAGCGGCTACCTGGCAGCAGGCAAAGTATTGATGCCTTGGAAGACAGGTTAAATTTTTTTAAAAAAAGCTCTACTTTTTTAGCATTAGGCTCTTTATATTTTTCAACTAGAGGATGCCCAACAAATACGGCATCAAGCCCTTCTTTTTTAAAGTAAGGTGGTTCAAAAGGAAACAAGCACAAAACAGCTTTTAAAAATTTGGCTATTGTTGCCGCTCTTCTTTTTTTCCAAGCCCAAACGGTTGGTGCAACATAATGAATGTGTGGCACATTTAACTTTTTTATTTTCTTACCAAGCCAAAAGCTAAATCCTGGAGCATCTATCGTAATAACCCCTGCATATTTTTCTTTTTTTAAAATTTCAACAAGTTTTTTTCTTATCTGAATAAGTTTTGGTAAACTTCTTAAAATTTGTGTGAATCCCATGATAGATAATGTATCTATGGCCTCTAAATTTTTTAAACCTTCTGCTTTCATTAAAGAGCCACCTATTCCTATAAACTGAATGTTAGAATTCATTTTATACAAATGATGCATGAGATTTCCACCCAAGAAATCTCCTGAAGTTTCACCTGCAATAATCATAATCTTTTTCTTTTCTAGAGATTGTGACATACAGTTTTTCCTATTTCCCCAGCAAAAATAGTCCTAGCTCATTAGCTTTTTTAACCATTTCTATTTGATTAACCAAGATAGTAGCATTTGCTTCATATGCTATACCTGCAATATCTGCTTTATACGCCTTAATAATTGTTTCAACCCCCAAAGTTGGCAAATCAGCGCGCTTCTCTTGATTTTTTTTTGGACGCTTTACAATCACCGGTGCTGACCCCTTTTTTTTAAGAGTTCCTGCACGCAGTATCATAGCATCTGTTCCTTCTATTGCCTCCACAGCTAGAGTGAGTCCCTGCTGTACAGCAACAACCTGACCTATATCTAAAAGGGATAAATCATCCAATATTTTCCAGCCATGCTCTATATCCTGCATCTGCACTTCTGATGGTTTTTTTTTCGTTAAGCACCCCAACTTACCCAGAACATCTGGTAATAAATCCTGCAATCCTATAACGTTAAATCCTTCTTTTTCTATTTCTTTTATAACAAGGCGTAAAATAGCATCATCCCCTTTAGGGCTGAAAGCTGCTTTCGCCATTACCTTTAATCCATGACTATCTAATTTCAGTTCATCCCAGCTTGGTCGTTGAATGCCCCCAATCATGATAATATGAGTGACTTCTTGTTCTTTAAAAAAATTTATAACCTTTCCAACTTGGCCTAGTTGCACCCAACATGTTGGCAAAGATGTATACATATTAGCCATAGCATCTGGTGTTTGTCCTTCAATGCATACAACGCTTATACCTATTTTTTTTTCTTCCAGTACATTTAGAAGATTACTGGGTAAATCGCCCCTTCCGGCAATAAGACCAAGATGCTTAATTTTCATGAGATACTATCCCTTTAGGTAAACAAAAAGGCCGTTTGCTCTGTTTCATCATAAAATTTAAAATCTCATCAATTAAGTCATATCCTTTAAAATGCTGCTTCACATCTTCAAGGCGTTCACTCATTGTTCCTTCGTTAGCAAATAACATACGATAAGCCCCACGCAATTCATGAATTTCTTCACGCCTCAGGCCACGACGCTTCATACCTATAATATTCAAACCTGAGAGTCTTGCTCTTTCTCCCATAACAGAGCCATAAGGAATAACATCTCCTTCAACTGCACTTAGTCCTCCTAATATAGCTTGACTTCCTATACGTACACACGGATGTACGGCTGAAAGCCCTCCTATATAGACAAAATCACCCAAGGATACATGGCCACCCAGTGTAGCATTATTCGCCATAATCGTATTATTACCAACTTTACAGTCATGTGCTACGTGAGATCCAACCATAAAAAGCCCATTGTCCCCTACATATGTAACACCACCCCCTTCTTCCGTGCCACGATGCATCGTCACATGTTCATGAATACTGTTATTTTCTCCTATAATAAGCTTTGTAGGTTGATTTTTGTATTGAAGCGATTGTGGTCTACCCCCTAAGGCTGAAAAAGGAAAAACTTCCGTTCCCTTACCCAGTGTTGTCTCTCCCTCTATAACAACATGCCCATGTAGCTTTACACCTGCAGACAACTTAACTTTCGGGCCAATTATACAAAATGGTCCTATTTCAACACTATCATGAATAGAGGCATTTTTATGGATACAAGCACTACTATGGATTTTTGATTCTAACACTCTCTACTCTACTTTATTGTTATCAACAATCATAGCTGTATAAATAGCTTCTGCTACAAGTTGATCATCCACATATGCTTTTCCTTCAAACCGCCATACAAAACCACGTTGACGTTGCTTTCTTACTTTGAGATACAATCTATCTCCTGGCATAACAGGCTTGCGAAAACGAGCATCATCTACAGACATGAAGTAAACAAGCTTATCTTCAAGGTTACCATCTAAAGTAAGCATCACCAGTGCTCCTGCCGTTTGAGCCATAGATTCAAGAATCAAAACGCCAGGCATAACTGGCTTGCCTGGAAAATGTCCTTGAAAAAACCACTCATTTAATGTCACATTTTTAATACCACAAGCGCTCTCTCCAGCATAGACTTCTTCTAGTTTATCCACCAACAGCATAGGGTATCTATGCGGTAATAACTCTTGCAATCGAATAATATCTATTGTCTCAGGTTTTAGAGAACAGCACTCTTTTTGCTGTGTTTTTTTTGTGTCTATTATCATTCAAACTCTCTTTTTTTTAACCATTCTTTGTAGCATTATATTCTGTCGTCTCCACTGCATAATGGGAACTGCCGGACTCCCAGAATAAATAGATTTTTCCGGAATATCTCTCATAACGCCGCTTTGCGCCGCAATTTGTGTACCATCAGAAATTGTCAAATGCTGCGTTACACCAACTTGACCTCCCATGAGTACATGTTTACCAATTTTTGTACTACCTGAAATACCTACCTGTGCCGCAAGTACACTTCCACTACCAACATCCACATTGTGCGCAATTTGAACCAAGTTATCAATACGACAACCTTCTCTTAGATATGTAGCACCTAGCGTTCCTCTATCTATACAACAATTTGCTCCTAGGCGCACATTATTTTCAATTTTAACAAAGCCCAAGTGTGGCATTGTTATGTGTCCTTTTTCATCCATAATAAACCCAAAACCTTCCTGACCAACACGTGCACCAGATCCTACACGTACATAGTTCCCTATATCTGCACAAACAAGTGTTGCATGACTTTCTATATATGTATGTTTACCTATCTGTACCCCTGGCCCAACACAAACAAACGCATCAAGCGTAGCATGATCTCCAATAACGCTGTAGGCACCAATACTAACATTTGCTCCTATTCTAGCTGTTTTACTAATTTTTGCTGAAGGATGAATAGGTTCTTTTTGTTCTGCTATTTTTTTTAAGCTATACAGCTTATTGGCAATCATTGCGAATATTCTTTTAGGGGACTCTACAACAATAGGCATAATGGTTGAAGATAATTTACTCTTAAGCTTTGGTGATGTAATGCAAATATGTGCTTTAGTCTTTAAGAATTTATCAACATACGAGACATCATCAAAATATACAAGCTCTGATTCTATAGCTTCGTCTAGGGTGTTAACACCTGAGATATGTATATCCTTATCTCTGGGGGTCTCTAAAAGACTACCCCCGATCCACTTGATAACTTCCTCCAAAGAAACGCCTTTAGAAAAAGTATAATCATAGAATCGAGGGTTAATCATACCATTACACCTTATTTTATTTTAGGCAACTCAACTTTTACTTTTTTCAATGAAGCGTTCAACTCTTTTAACACTGCATCTGTAACATCAAATTTGTCTGAAAAGTAAGCAACACTTGATTCATTATAAATAGCATCATAGCCCTGTGCTTTTGCTACTTTTTCAACAGCTTCTGCAACGGCTTTTTTCATTTGATCTAAAGCTGGTATCAAAGCAAGTTCAATTTTTTTAGCCAAATCCTGATCACGCTTAGAAATATCTTTTTGACGTTCTGTCAAAGATTTTACTTTTTTGTTAAGTTCATCTTTTGAAAGAGTATCTTTTTTTGCAAGAATTACCCCTGCAGCTTTGTCAATTTCCTGAGCATGAGCTAAAATCATTTTTTTAAACTTAGTCTGATATTGTTTAATATCTTCTTGGAATTTTTTAATAGCCTCAGTATTTTTCATTAGTTTTGCTTCTTTAACAACACCAAATTTCATATCAGAAGCTTCGCCTATAGAATCAAATGATAAAGCTAAAACCGCTGCCGCAAAAATTATTTTTATATTTTTTTTCATTTTATACCCTCATAATTGTATTTTTTATAACCTGAAAATATCATACCTAAAATCTCGTAGTAAATCCAAACAAAAATTCACGTGTTTTATCAAATTTTCCTTTTTTAAGTGGCACACCATAATCAAGACGTATAGGTCCCATCGGTGATCCCCAAGAAAATCCTATACCTACAGAATATCTCATAAGATTTTTATCAAAAATATTAGGATTTTTTTTCTGCGCATCCCATAATGATCCAGCTTCCAAGAACGTACTTCCCATAACACCAAATTCCTTAGGAAATCCTACAGGAAACTGAAATTCAGACGTTATCGTATAGAACTTCAGACCACCTAAACTATCTCGTTCTCCTCTTTTATCACGTGGGCCAATACCACCAAAGTCAAAACCCCGGAAGGCAAAACCACCTGTCTCAAAACGATCCATCGTGCGAATTGTCTTACCCATCGGGCTCATAACACCACCTGCTGCCATAAAGGCAAGCACAGATTCTTTCCATAAAGGATAGTATTTAGAGCCAGAAAGTGTATTTTTAAAATAACGAGACGTACCACCTAGACCAACAAATTCATTTCCCAAAACAACAAGGAACCCTGAACGCGGCTCCACTTTAGAATCTCGTCTATCATATATAGTTAAAAGACCCACACTGGAATTTACTGCTTGACGTCTCTGTTCTTTAATAAACTCTGTTGTTTTAGCGCTAGGATTTGTCCGCTGAGATTTCAAACCATATGATATATTTTGAGAAAGATGTTCATTTATCTCATAACCTATCCATGTGTTACCTCCAACAGATGTATCTTTTGTATGATTTTCTGTTTCTATATTATTCATACCAAAGACATCAACACCTGCTGATAAATTTCGATCCATAAAATAGGGTTCCATAAAAGAAAAATTGACTCCTTCAGATCTTTGCCCCCATCTTAAACGTACAGAGGTTTCTTGCCCCTTACCTAATAAATTCCGCTCTTTTATAGTAACATCTGACGTAAAACCAGCATGTGTACCATATCCAACAGCAAGCTGTATCTCTCCTGTTACTTTTTCTTCAACTTCTAGTTTAATAATAACTTTATCTGGCGACGAGCCTTTTTCTTGAGTAAGCTTAACTGTTTTAAAAAAATCAAGGTTTCTAATTCTCTGTTCTGAGCGACGAAGCTTTGTTGCATTAAATGGATCGCCCTCTGCTAAACGAAACTCACGTCGAATTACATAATCTCTGGTTCTAGTATTACCTTCTATATTAATCGCTTCAACATAAACTTTAGGTCCCTGCTGAATATGAAAAGTAATATCTACAGAATTATCTTCTATATTTTTTTCAATCCCTGGTTCTGGGTCAACAAAAGCATAGCCTGCATCACCCGCCACTTTTATTAAAGCATCTATACTACTTTCTATCTTAGAAGAGTCATACCATTCACCTGGCTCAATGGTAAAAGCCTCTTCTAACTCTCTATCGTCAATATCCTTAATAAGATTATCTATCTTTATAGAGTTTATTTTATATCTATTTCCCTCTTCCAAGACATAGGTAATATAAAAATCTTTCTTATCTGGTGACAACTCTGCTAAAGCTGACTTTATTTTGAAGTCTATATATCCTTGCTCTAAGTAATATTTTCTCAATAACGCTTGATCATAGGCCACACGATCTGGATCATATGTATCATCAGAAGTTAAGAATCTATACCATCTAGATTCCTTTGTGTGCAAAACGGATTCCAAAGTAGACTCACTAAAACTCTTATTTCCTTGAAAAATAATTTTCTCTACATGGGTACTTGGCCCTTCTTCAATTTCAAAGACCACATCCACACGGTTTTCCGGCAACTTAATAATCTTTGGATTAACTTTAGCAGAAAAACGACCTGCCAAACGGTACATTTTCAAGGCTTTTTGCTGAAGTTCTTGAATTTTTGCTCCGCTATATACCGTACGCGGTGCTAACTTTATTTCCTTGCTCAAAGCATCATCTGAAAGCTTGCTATTTCCCTCAAAAGCTACGCGATTAATAATAGGATTTTCCACCACATCAATAACCAGTGTACCACCTTCTGCCACTATAGAAATATCAGAAAAGAAACCTGTCTTATAAAGATCTTTTAGAGAGTCATTTATTTTTTCCTCTGTTATATCTTCCCCTAGTGCAATATGAGAGTAAGCTTTTACTGTTCTAGGTTCTATACGCTGTAGCCCCTTAAAAGAAAACTTATCAAGAATAACTGCATGAGATTGAATTATACAAACAAAAACAAAGCATAAAATTGCTATAATATTTTTTGTTTTAGGCATGGGATTTCCGTTGGTCACAATTGACTCCTAAATAACTATTTAATATTTACTTAAACCATTTTGCAAAAAAATCAAAGACCTTCATTTGCGTAATATCATTCCACAGGGCAATAACCATTAGACCTATGATAAGAAAAAAGCCAATTCTAAAAGCAATTTCCACCACTTTTTCAGGTAATGGTTTACCACGAACAACTTCTGCCAAATAAATAGCTATATGTCCTCCATCCAGCATAGGAATAGGAAATAAATTAATTAACCCTAAAGCTAACGATAAAACAGCCATGAAACTCAAGAGTGGAACAATGCCTGCTGCTGCTACATCCCCTGAGATCTTGGCAATACGAAGAACGCCTCCTAATTCAGAAGCACCTCGTTTCCCTGTAAGCATTTGCCCTACACTACTGAGTGTTTTAGACGTAAAACTCCCTATTTCTTTTACTGAAGCTTTCATAGCCCCAAAGAAACCATACTGCATAGCTTTACCCTCAGAACCTACTACGCCCAAAACAGCCTGTCGGGTTACATTTCCAAAAATATCTTTATTTTCTTTAATGGTAGGCCTTACAAGAACGACAGAACTATGATCATTCCGATATATCCGTAAAGTTAATTCATCTTTTTTAAGAGTAGCTCTTTGCACCTCCTGCACAAGATCATTAAAATTATTAACTAAATGTCCCTCCACACTAACAACTCTATCCCCTATCTTTAATCCTGCTGTTTCTGCAGCACTATTTTCTACAACCTTGCTTAGAACTGGTTCTAAGTATGGCTTACCTACACTAACATATAAGCCTGTAAAAATAACAAACGCCAAAAGATAGTTTGCTATAGGACCTGCCGCTGCTACAGCAATACGAGCCCAAACATTCTTATGATGTAGGGCGTATTTTTTTTCTTCTTCTTTCATAGACAATAGAGCTTTTGAATCTGGAGAACTAGCAGCATCTTGATCACCGTACATTTTCACATAGCCCCCTAGAGGGATAAGGCTAAATTTCCAGCGTGTACCCACTTTATCTGTCCAACCAAAGAGCTCCTTACCAAAACCTATTGAGAAAACTTCAACACGCACGCCATTCCAACGCGCAACAATATAGTGTCCAAATTCATGAATGAACACAAGAATAGTTAGAACTCCTAAAAATGAAATGAGAGATATAAACACAGCAAGACCCTTTCCTAAAAAATATTTACTATACTAAGTAGAGTTCTTCATTAAGGCAAGAGGACAAATGGCAACTTTCCTGGGGAAATTCGAATAATGGCTACAGCTATAGGCAATGCCACTAACATAGAATCTAACCTATCCAAAAAACCACCATGACCTGGAATAATAGACTTTACATCTTTTACTCCTTGACATCGCTTTATATAGGACTCTACCAAGTCCCCAAAAATAGCTGACACAGCTATAATAAGCCCAAAACTTGACAACGCTAGAATTGAGCACCCAGGACAAAGAGTAAGCCCTGACAGTGCTCCTACAACGCCACCTATTAGTCCGCCAAAAACACCTGACCATGTTTTATTAGGGCTCACTTTCGGCACAAATTTTGGTCCCTTAAACCGACAGCCAATGAAATAAGAAGAAGCATCAACGAGCACAACAATGAAAATAATCCATAATAAAAGCAAGGACCCACCCTTAAAGTATTTTAAGACCCAAGCACTACTTATTAAAATAGCACTTAAGTACGAGCAGCCCAATGCATTCCAGTTTCTATATTTTTCTGGAGATACTACGTAAATAACAAAACACAAGATACAAAAAACACCCAGCGCCCACCATGCTCCCTCTAAGCGTGCCGTGAGAAATACAGCAGACTGAAAAACACCCAAGTATATAATAGAAAAATTCTTAGAAACCTCCTGATCTTTTTTATGATCTTCTTTTTTTAAGTGTACCCACTCATAGCTTAGCCGCCCTATACAAATTAAAATAAGAAATTCCACCAATGGGGTTCCCACTATAAAAACCACCCCAGAGATAAAGGCCATCAATACGCCCCAGAAAATACGTACCCTTAATTCCTTACTAAGCTTTTTAAACCCCCCTTTTTCCATATCGCCTTTCTCTTTTATTGTAAGATTTTAAAGCCTTCAATAAATCTGTATAGTCAAAATCGGGCCATAGAGTTGGTGTAAAAAATAACTCTGTATAAGCGCTCTGCCAAAGCAAAAAATTACTCATACGACACTCTCCGCTAGATCTAATAAATAAATCTGGATCGGGGATATTAGCTGTATACAATAGAGCAGAAAAATCTTTTTCGGTAATGTTTTTCCCTTCATACTCTTCTTGTTTCATTTTATCTACTAATTTTTGTGCAGCCATAAGTATCTCTTGTCGAGCACCATAATTCAACGCTACTATAAGCGTGGCTCTGCTATTGTTTTTTGTCTTTTCGACAATTTCTTTTATTTTTTCCTGAAGACCTAAATCAATTTTAGATATGTCTCCTATAACCTTAAAACGTATGTTATTTTCTAAAAGATCCTCTAAGCAATCTTCTAAATGATATTTAATAAGAGCCATTAAGGCTTCGACTTCACTCTTTTCACGATGCCAGTTTTCAGTAGAAAAAGCAAAGACAGTTAAGTATTTTATATTCCATTTTTCTACAACACAAAGAAGCTTTCGCAAAGCTTCAGCGCCTGCTTTGTGCCCCTCTATCACAGACAAATCCTGTTTTTTTGCCCAGCGACCATTGCCATCCATAACAATAGCTATATGCTTTGGAACATTCAATCCTATCTCTAATTCAGGAATTTCTTTTCTATAGTCTTGCAAAGTCTTAGACATTTATCTGGTACCTTTCCTCTAAACTGTCAAAATATCTTTTTCTTTTTTCTGCAAAGTTTCGTCAACATTTTTTATATGATTATCTGTATATTTTTGAATTTTATCAGAAAAACGATGCTGCTCATCTTCAGAGATATCATTATCTTTTTCTGCTTTTTTCAGCATATCCATACCATCGCGGCGTACATTACGAACACTAATTCGTGCTTTTTCAGCATATTTTGCCGCAACTTTTACTAACTCTCTGCGACGATCTTCGCTTAATTCTGGTAAGTGAATACGAATCATCTGCCCTTCTGCTACTGGGTTCAAACCAAGACCTGCATCACAGATAGTTTTACTAACCTCTGCCACCAACTCCTGATCCCATACTTGAATTGAAAGTGACCGAGCGTCTGGTGTGCTTACTGAAGCTACTTGAGAAAGCGGCGTTTTTGCCCCATAGGCCTTAACGACTATGGGATCGAGTAAACTTGTGGAGGCTCTTCCTGTGCGTAATCCCGAATATTCTTTTTTCAAGACCTCTGTAGCCGCATCCATACGACGGTTAACATCTTCCATTTTTGTATTTATTTCAGTCATAAAAACTCCCACCTATTTTATTAAAGTATGCGCTCCACGTCCCTCAAGAACATTTAAAAATGCCTTTTTTTCATGAATTGAGAAAACAATTATAGGAATATTATTTTCCCGTGCTAACGAAATAGCTGCAGCATCCATAACCTGCAAATCATCATTAAGTACTTGTTTATAAGAAAGAGTATCATATCGTTTAGCATTTTTTTCCTTGCGAGGATCTGCCGTATAAACACCATCAACTTGCGTTCCTTTTGCTAAAACATCGCAATCTAGCTCCGCTGATCGTAGAGCTGCAGCTGAATCTGTCGTAAAAAAAGGATTTCCTGTACCACCTGCTAAAATAACTACCCGTTTTTTTTCCAGATGCTTTATTGCTTCGCGACGGGTAAATGGCTGGCAAATAGAGATCATCGGTATAGCTGATAAAACACATACATCAACGCCTATTTTTTCAAGGGCAGTTTGTAAAGAAATAGCATTCATTATTGTAGCCAACATACCCAAAAAATCTGCTCTAGAACGATCCATTCCCTGTTCAGCTATAGTGCTTCCCCGAACAATATTTCCACCACCAATGACAATAGCAATTTGAATACCCACTTCATAAACAGATTTTATCTCTTCGCTAAATCGTGAAATCGCTTTATAATCAACACCAAAAGATTTTTCTCCCAGCAGCGCTTCTCCCGAAAGCTTTAACAATACCCTCTTGTAAGCCATTTTTTGCCCTCGATCTTTAATAGAAGGCCTCCTTAAGGTGACCTAAAAATTACTTTCTAAGCTGTGCAGCTACTTCCGCTGCAAAGTCTTCTTGTTTTTTTTCTATACCTTCACCTAGCTCAAAACGAACATAAGAAGATAATTCAACTGGTGCGCCAAATTCTTGAGAGGCCTTAGCTAAAACATCTTTAATCTTTTTCTTTGGATCCATAACAAATCCTTGTTCTAGCAAAACTACCTCTTCGTAATATTTACGAATACGGCCTTCAACCATTTTTTCGATAACAGCTTCTGGCTTTCCAGAGGCTTTTGCTTGCTCTGAGAAAATTTGTCTTTCACGCTCTACAGCGTCAGCAGGCACCTCTTTTATAGATAAAGCAATTGGACGAGCAGCCGCCACATGCATAGATATTTTTTTAGCTAAATTTTCCAATTTTTCCTTACTAGCCGTTGACTCCAATGCTACCAAAACCCCAATTTTTCCTAGATTTTCTGCTTCAGCATTGTGAATATAACTACATACGACACCCTCTTTTACAGATATCTCTGTAGCACGGCGAAGGTTCATATTTTCACCAATAATTGTTACAAGATACGTTAATTCTTCCTCAACACTACGGCCTGTACCATACGGTAATTTTTTGAAAGAATCAAAATTTTTGAAATTTTTTAAAGCCAGTGTCATTACATGGCGAACATATTTTTGGAAATATTCATTTTTTGCAACAAAATCAGTTTCAGCATTTACTTCAACACAAACTCCTGAATTACCATTTTTAATAGCCCCTATTAAGCCATCTGCCGTTATACGTCCCAATTTTTTAGCAGCAGCAGACAGTCCTTTCTTGCGCAACCAATCAACAGATTTCTCCAAATCTGCATTTGTTTCAGTTAAAGCTTTTTTACAGTCCATCATACCTGCGCCAGTTTTTTCACGCAAAGAACGAACCATTTCACTTGTTATTGCCATTATACCCTCTATTGTCTGTAGGTTCCTAACCTTATGCCTTTTTTTCTCCAGCAGAAGCTTCTTTTTCAATTTTTTCTTTAATTTCTAACTTAATTTTCTCTTTAGGTTCTTCTTTAGAAATTTTTTCTTCAATTTTTTTCTCAATTTTAGGGGTTTTTATAGACGTTACATCTTCTAAATTTTCTGACTCTCCAATATCCACACCAGCCGCATGCATATGTTTCTTTAAGCCGTCTAGAATTGAGGCAACAGCTAAGTCACAATAAAAACTTAATGCTCTTGTTGCATCATCATTGCCTGGGATAGGAAATGCTACGAGATTTGGGTCTGCATTTGTATCAACAATACCAACAACAGGGATTTTCAGACATGTTGCTTCTTGTACAGCTAAAGCATCTTTGTTTATATCTAGAACAAAAAGAATATCAGGTCTTCCACCCATATCACGGATACCACCTAAAGCTCGATCCAATTTTTGGTGCTCACGTGTTAGTTTTAATATTTCTTTCTTAGTTAGGCCAATTTCATTGGCCTCTGCTAAGCGTTTTTCCATTTCTTCCATACGTTTTATAGACTGTGAAACAGTTTTCCAGTTTGTCATCATACCACCTAACCAACGGTGGTTCACATAATAAGCGCCACAAGATTTTGCTGCTTCAGCAACTTTCTCGCTAGCTTGTGCCTTTGTCCCTACGAAAAGAATACGCCCACCTGTAGCCGCTACTTCACATAAAGCAGCCATACCACACATTAGCATTGGTGCCGTTTTTTGAAGATCTAGGATATGAACATTATGACGCTCACCATAGATATATTTTTTCATCTTTGGGTTCCAGCGACGTGGATGATGTCCAAAGTGAACACCTGCTTCTAGTAATTGACGGATAGTAAATTTTGGTAATGCCATTGCATTTCTCCTGTTGTTCCGGTTAAACCTCCGCGACTGTGGCCCCCATATGGAAGGACCGAAACAATCAGCCGCGTGCGTACTAGACTCCCTTATAACCCATCCATCTCAAGAATTGCAAGAGCTTTTTTCAAGAGTAGAAAAACAAGATCTCTATCCTTTATCTTGTATTTCAAACGATAAATGAAGCGTTTAGTTAAGGATTAGGAGCTCTTCCTAGTAAGGATTAGGAGCTTTTCCTAGTATATTAGAAATAAAATAACGCCGCAATAAAACCAAGACCCACGGGTATAGAGCTATAGAATTGTCAATAAAAGACACAAGCACTGATATCATTGCAACAGTAGGAATAAAAAGAAGAGAGTACATGTATTTCTTATCTTTTTCTTTTTCTGGTTTTGCTTCTTGTTTTTTTAAAAGCTCTGGATGACTTAAAAAATATCGCAAAGTAACGAATAAAAAGAAAGCTGGCAAAGAAACGCTTATATCAAATAAGATAACACTTATCTGGTTACCAAACTTTCCCAGTAAATTACTTGGAAGTGGAAGAGCTGATATAGACAAAAGAAATAAAGCAGTACTCCATGTAAGAACTGTATCTACATAATAAATTTCACTAAAAATACGATTGTGGTGTTGCCAATATTTAAATATTATTAAAAAACTCAAAATATAGGCCTGAAATATAGGAAAAATGCTCTGAAGATGCTCTATTAAATCCCTATTACTCATGCTATCTGGAAGATTTGGTAATTTTAAATCAAGAACCAAAAGTGTTAAAACAATAGCAAAAATAGCATCACTTAAATTTTTAAGGCGAGAAGCACGTGTTATTTTTGTTTTCATTTAACCTAGCACCCGTTTTTCTAAACGTTAATGAAGACTTCAGCATATTTAAAATAAACTAACAGAAAAAAACTTACTTTTCTGACACCTTCGAGGAGGAAGGTACCTTTAACTTACCAATACTTATTATAAGTTTATTTTTCATTAACGCTTCTGTCAAACCATTTTAGACGTTATCGTGAAAAAAAGCTTACAACTAGAAATTTTTCAAGCAATCTAATTTATAAAAAGAAACAGTGTTCATAACAATAACTCCTCCTCTTTTTAATTCTGGGGTAAGGCATTTTTTTTCTTATATTACTGCAATAAATAGATATTTTTAAGTTAAAAAACTATAATAATCAAAGTTTCCCTTACAGTTTTCAATTTTTATTACAATCCTATTTTTTAGCAGCATGATAGGGTGAAACTTCTCAATTATGAGCATACCTCCCCATTAACCACTGAGGATCTATCGGTGTGGCTCCTGTATAAGTATAGAGAAAATGATTGCCAACAGTCGTTACGTTAGTAAGACCAGATAAATCTAATATCGTAAAACCTTTACAGCTAAAGAGAAAATGATCACCAACAGCCGTTAGGCTAGCTAAAGGGGATAAATCTACTGTCTGGAGACTCTCACATCCAGAGAGAAACGAGTTACCAACAGTTGTTACGTTAGCAAAACTAGATAAATCCACTGTCTGGAGACCTCTAGACCAGCCAAGAAAAGCAACGCCAACGGTCGTTAGATTATGCCGTGTGCTTGAAAAGGCTAGGTGAACAATACTTTCAGGAATCTGATAGCCCCTTATATTAAGCGTTTCTTGGAGAACATCTATAAGAAGTGTTTTATCTGGGTTAGCAGCAAAATAATTACCAAGTCTTACCTCGTTTGCTGCCAGTCTATCTTGCACTATGACAATATAGATGGCTTTTGTGTTGATGTGTGCCTCTTCAAGGGAAGTATATTCTAGGGCTATACTCTCTTGCAATAAAGCAAGATGTCCATTCATATGTGTTTGAAATGCTGCAATCTGATCCACTGTCCCAAAGACACGATAGTTTGCATACTTGTGATTAAGGCCTGGTAGAAAAGCTATATTGTCTCCCTCAAACTCGGTTGGTAAAAGATCTATAAAAGAACGCTGTACAAGACCTGGTCTAACTCTTGATACATCTACGAGGGTTTTATAAAGATCTCCCTTTCTAGAAGCTACTGTTAGTTTGCCTCTTAGTGTTTTTTCTAAGGCTAACTCCATTACATCCCTACGTGCTAGGCAAGCTGTGTGATGTAAATAACTGTCGGGATCAAAGACGACTGTCTGCTCTCTCATACCCATTATATTTGTTAAGAAAGACATAGGAGATGCTATAGTTTCTCCAGGGCTTTCTCCCCGCTTTAAGTACGCTGAAAGATACTCTTTTTCTGTTAAGTGCATAGCATCACGGTCGCCTCTAGACATTCCTGCTAGATGTGCTCTTTGAGAAGGTTCAAGAAAGCCCGCTA
>JAJRRM010000101.1 GCA_024279475.1 Alphaproteobacteria bacterium
AGTTTTACAACCCTAAGGCCTTCTTCACTCACGCGGCATTGCTGGATCAGGGTTTCCCCCATTGTCCAATATTCCCCACTGCTGCCTCCCGTAGGAGTCTGGGCCGTGTCTCAGTCCCAGTGTGGCTGATCATCCTCTAAGACCAGCTACAGATCAGAGGCTTGGTAGGCCATTACCCTACCAACTACCTAATCTGACGCGGGCCTATCCATCAGCGATAAATCTTTCCCCCTCAGGGCGTATGCGGTATTAGCCATAGTTTCCCATGGTTGTCCCCCACTGATGTGTAAGTTCCCACGCGTTATTCACCCGTTTGCCACTAGAACATCTAACCGAAGTTAGAGTCTCGTTCGACTTGCATGTGTAAAGCATGCCGCCAGCGTTCATTCTGAGCCAGGATCAAGCTCTCATGTTTAAGAATCCTGATCACAAGTACAAAAAAACAATTGATCGATTTTTTGTATATGCGACACTATTATTTATATACCGTCGCCTATACATTTTTTCATTTGGTTTACTGTTTTTAACTTTTCAAAGATCTGCACCATCTTCACAGTGTGATCTAGTATATAAATGTTTCTAAGTTTTTATGCAAGACATTTTTTCCTAATTTTTATTTTTTTTAATACCTTTGATATTTTTTCAATTTAAAAAATTTTCCTAAGCTAAAAAAATCATAGAAATAAAAATTTCACTATTTCTAAAAACAGTTAATAATCTCTTTATTAAACATTTCAATGGCATGGTTGAACCAAACTAACACCTTATTAATCAAGAAATTCGGTTGACACTGAATTTTCATAATGCAGTAGATTTCTTTAAGAAGCTAAAACTTCGTAACTTAAATTAAAAAATGCCATTATCACATGAAAAATCCTATTGCTAAACAAAATACTTTCATTCACAAAACCTGTAAAATCTACACTTTTGAATAAAATTTACCCGGGACAATTATACTCTGTATCATTACTTGAGCATTTTTTAAATTTGAAGAACCCTTCAAAAAACATTTTTTTAATCAAACACTAGAAGATTCTATAGAGTCCAATGAATATTTTTATATTATGCTGCGGTCTCTACAGGTCTTGTTCTATAATATCCTTAAAACACCCCTGGGTGTAAGATTAGGATCTCCTTGTAGGAGAACCAGTGCCCTATCCAAATCTTTCTCTAATTTAGCTTTTGAAAAGCCAGAAAAATATTCAAAAATATATCCGACACACCCTGAGTCAAGTTCTTCATTTGCTAGCAAAAAACGCAGCATCTTATTCAACGATTCACCTGATTCAAAGGTAGAAAGCCTCAAGAGAATACCTTCGACCTCCTCACCCATAATATTAGAATCTTCTTGCCAGAGACGCAGAACAAAAACCAAAACCTCTTCTACTTCTTCTTGAAAGACAGAACTTCCCTTCAGGGCTTTTTTAACATTATCGCTGTCAATTCTTGGATTTCTACAAAGACGCAGAGCAAAATTCAAAGCTTTACCTCTTTCTTTCATTTTTTCAAAGGCAGAAACAACCTCTTCTAAAATATCTTTGATCTTATAGCTTGTAATATAACAAGGATTTTCTTTCCAGAGATGCAGAGCACAAATCAACGCTTCTTCTCTTTCCTCTTCTTTAAAAGCAAAAACCCCCTTTAGAATATCTTTAACATCATCGCCTATAATGTCTGGAGTTCTCCAGATAAACAGAGCCCTATTCAAAGCTTCACCTTGTTCTTTCACTCCTTCAAAAATAGCAATTCCCTCTAGAATATTTTTGATATTACAGCTACTAACTTCTGGATATTCTTTCCAGATATGCAAAGTCATGTTTACGGCTCGATCACGTCTCTCTTCTGTAAAGGCAGCAACCCCCTCTAGAATATCTTTGATATCAAACTCTGTAAGATTCTTCTTTTCTTGCTGTAGACGCAGAGAAAAACCTAAATCTTCTTTTTTTTCTTTAGCTTTAATTTGATCTTCTTCATGCAGATCTTTCGTAGCTTCAAGATTCGCAGCTTCAAGAGGGGTTGCTCCAACGAGCAACGATAATAAGAGTGAATAAATTAGCTTATTGGAAAAATTATCCTTCATCATAATATCTTTTCAAAGAGATAAGCACTACAAAAAATGTTAAGTATTGGCAAGCTCTAAATATCTCAATAATTTTATAAAATCGCGTTAGCATAAGTGAAGGGTGAGGCAATCACCATAATTGATGCAATTAACATAAGTTTTTTAAACATTATAAAACCCTAATAAATGTCGTTATCTAAAATATGTGCCTTGTTCAGTAGTTCTATTAGCAGAGTATAGACATTACGATTCTGTTGCAAAAAATAAGATAATCTAACGAGGAATATCTCTGAGAATATAAAAATAAAAAGGATAACGCCCATGAGTTTTTTAATGCTGGAAGCTAAGAGACGGTTTAAAAAGAGTCCCTTGAAGGTAGTAATAGAACTGGTGGACTGGAGAGAAGCTCGTCGGATAATTGGAAGAGGCTTTAAACTTACATCTAGATTTTCTATACTTCTGCGGCTTTGAAGATGCCGCGCCAGATACAACAACTTTCTGTCGGTTTAGAAACTTGCTTATAGAAAAGACAGCATTCATTATGAAGTACAGCAATATACAGGCAAATTCTCTGTTGATCCTAATGCAACTTGGCCTCGAAGAGAAAGTAAGTCTTACTATCGTTATAAGATATATAGTTTAGGAGATGCAAGCAGTGTATTTATACAAAATATGCATTAGGCACCTGCTAACATAAGCGAGATGAGTCAGATAGAAAATACTTTAGAGACACATAAGCCAAAGCATCTGTTTACAGATAAAGGATATGCTTCTGGAAAGAATAGAAAGACCTTAAGAGAAAAGACCACCCAAAAAAACCAGCAAAGACCTCTTTCTTGTCATTTTTTAGGTTTTTAGCCTTTATTCATCGGTCTCCTATATATTTTCTGTTTGATTTTTCTTTTATGACAAGAAGAAATGATAATAAAAGGCAAATCCAATGTATATAGCTATACCGACCTCCTGCATTATAAAATAGAATGACACTTAACTGCGATATACTCACACAACAAAGCATTCTAGTGGATATAGAAATTCTTTTTGAAAAAAGGCCCCAAGAAGAAAATACAATTGGTACATATAGCCAAAACCTTGTAAAAGGAATTTCATTTTTTATATGACTCCCTATCTTAGCCAGCAAAACTTTTGGGAAAGATAAAGATATAAAGCTTTTAAAAACAGCTTTATATTCTCCTGGAAGCACCGCTAAATTTTCTGGAAGTCCTGCTGAAGCGGCAAAGAGGACAAATACATTACCAAAATAATAATTATGAAGGGGAATCAAGAGTATTGGCGAAAAACCTAAACAAAGTATAAAGACAGATTTCCACTGTTGTCTTTGTAGAAACAAGACACTTATCCATAATAAATAAATGCCAACGCCTAAGATTACATTAGGCCTAATCCCCACAGCAAAGCAAGAAAACAGAGAAACTATAAAGATAGTTGTTAAGTTTTTTTTCTCCTTTCCCCTTAAAAAATAAGGCCCAAAAGAAAGAGAAAAGAAAAAAAACATATAGCTAAGCGGCTCAGAAAAACCTCTCATTAACAAGCGTATCATATAGAACTGCGCAAAACCAAAAGACTCAAAAATAGGAACTACTACAAAGATCAAGCTTAGCATAAAAGCCCATTTTTTTGATTGAAAATAGGCTGCTATAAATCTATAAATAACCAGTGGGAAAAATAAAATAACAAGAAAATAGCCCAGGTGCGTTTCGCCAAATAGAAGCAAATTCAGTGCATAAAAATATCGATGCCATGGCATAAGCATATAAACTGATTCATTTCCCTGAAAAAAAGAAGACCAATCTTCCCTAAATAGTGCCTCCAAAATAACACGAGCAGCTGTAGAGTGCGTAAGCCCATCATTACCACCTTCGAAAAGAATAAATCCAAAGAGGCTATCTGGTCTATACAATAGTGCTACTAAAGAAGACACAATAACTGAGAAGATTAAAATAAGAGCCTTTTGTCTTTTTTCTTTAATCTGCCAACTCTCTTTTATACTTTCGAAAGAAAAAAAACAGCGCGTTAGAGCAATAGCACCCATAAAACTTAGAATTATTTTTATCCAAATAGCTATTGTTTGATGCCAAGGCAAAACAATAGTAATTTTAAGAGGTTTTTTCGGTATTATATTTACCCCATAAAAAACATAGGATGTTTTATCTCTATCTCTATACAAATCCTGTACATTCAAGCATTTTTGTGTCTGGGCAAAAGAAAAAATTAAATTTTGATATTTATTTGTATAAAATAAATCTCCCTCCCAACAAACTTTCGTTGCTCTATTTCTTGCTAAAGCTGCAGGAATTTCATAACGCAGAAAATATGGTAAGACATTACGATGTGGAACTCTTTTCTTGTAAGTATTGTAGTTATTTTTATTGAATGCACCAAACCCTAACTGATGAATAGACGAAAACTGAACAGACTCCCTTTTTCTAGAAAGCGTCCCTTTTTCATGTATTTGCTCTGCCGAAAAAGCATATAATCTATTGTCTGGCAACAAGTCATGCCTTGGATACAATTTCCTAAATGATTTATCTAGGTATTCATATACAGGCTTTGGCAACGCTTTAAAAATTTTCGATTCTGGAACAAAGACATTACCTCCCTCTTCTATCATGTGGATGGGCACAAAATACTTAAGGGTTATCGTTACAAAAAAAATAAAAACAGCCTTTATAAACTGTTTGTTACTCCATTTTTTTTGAGCAAACAAAATAAAAAAAATGCCTAAAAACAAAAGGATTAGCTTCCAATAAGTAGCAAGCGGAAAACCAGCAACACCCATTAGAAGAGCTAAGTAGGCAAAGCCCCCTAGCATGTTTTTTAGCTTTATGTACAGCATGCTTTGAAATACTCGACAATTTTTTTACTAGAATTTCCCTCACCATAAGGATTATTCCTATTAATACATTTGTTGTAAAGTGTCTCATCATCTAAATAAGAAAATAGGATTTTTCTTATTTTTTCAGGGTTAGTCCCTACTAAGATACTGCACCCTGCCTCAATGCCTTCTATTCGCTCAGTCTTTTCTCTCGCTACAAGAACAGGCTTGTTTAAGGATGGTGCTTCTTCTTGGACACCTCCAGAATCCGTAAGAGTCAAATAAGATTGGGACATCAGATAAACAAAAGATAAATAAGATAGTGGTTGCAACAGCATAACATTGTCACAATTTTTAAGAATTGAGTTCACCATATCCTGTACATTCGGATTTGGATGAAGAGAGAAAACAAACTGCACATCTGGCCTGTCTTTCACAAACTTTTTAATCATATGGCATAGATTACGTATAATATCACCATGACTTTCTCTGCGGTGCAACGTTATTAGTATAATTTTTTTGCTTCTAGATAAACCAAGGAATTCTGCTTCTAATTTTTTTTCAAGGATTTTATCTGTAGCAATTCTTTCTTTTACAGAAAGAAGAGCATCAATAACTGTATTTCCTGTTAAAAAAATTTTATGTCTCGGTATATTCTCTTTAAGCAAGTTATTTTCTGCTCTACTTGTGGGGACAAAATTAACAGAAGAAATAGCTGAGACGAGCCGTCGATTTCCTTCTTCAGGCCATGGGGAGTATAAATCATCGGTTCTAAGACCCCCTTCCAAATGAGCTACTTTTATCTTTTTATAAAAAGCGCTTAAAGCAGCTGTGAATACTGTTGTTGTATCACCCTGTACCAATACATAATCTGGCTGAACTTCTTGTAAGACATCCTCCATTTTCTCTAAAATAGCTGTAGTAATAAAGGATAAGCTCTGATTTGGCTTCATTAAATTTAAATCAAAATCTGGTATTATATGAAAAATCTTCAACACCTGATCCAGCAATTTTCTGTGCTGCGCTGTTACACACGTTACACTTTCTATAGACGACTCTGCTTCAAAAGCCTTAATAACAGGTGCTAACTTTATAGCCTCTGGACGCGTACCAAAAACCGTTAATATTTTCATTTTTATACTTTTTTTATCATTATTTTAAGGGACGTTATTATTGTGGAAAGAATATTTACATTAGAAGTCCCTACCTTCTTCGTGTAGTCTAAGAGCATTGGTACTTCTGTTATAATCCACTCTAACTTTCCTGATTTACTTAATTTATTCAATAATTCTGTGGTACAAGCAAAACTATCTTGTTGAAGGATATCTTCTCCCGAGAAATCATCTAGTAATTGTTTAATAATAGCTGCTCTATGGGAGCGAAACAAACATGTATAGTCTTTAACTCCCTTGATGCGCCAGAAGATACGGTAAAGCCATTTTGCCCCCCAACTCAGAAAAATCCGCCATAAAGAGACTCCTTTTATGCGCGACTGTTCACAATATCGTGAAGCAATAACCAGGTCTGCCCCTTCTCGATGTTTTTGAATCATATTTTCTACCAAATATGGATTGTGAGTGTTATCACCATCCATCATTACAACAATATCATCCTCTTTAAGAATTTTCCGCAAAGCATTAAGCCCTGTATTTAAAGCACCCTTTAGGCCTTTATTCTCTTTATGATTAAAAAGAGTAATTTTATAGTTTTTTACTTCTTTTTGCGCTTTTTTTATCCAGGTTAAAGAATCATCTTTACTAGCATCGTTGACAATTATAACCTGACAATAAATCTTTTTATTTTTTATTAATCTGCTGATTTCTAAGCATAGATCATAAATACTTCTAGACTCATTATAGACTGGCAAAAGAAAAATAACATTAAACATTGGAGACCTTTCTTGCTCTCTTATATAAGAAAAATTGTATAAGCAGCGCTACAAGTAAAATTCCAATAGATAGATAAATTTGTACAGACGTAATACTATTTTTCCCTAACGTTTCCTTACCTATGTAACCTGCCTGAACAGCTATAACAAATGCAGGGAAAGATCCTGCAAAAAGACTTCCACAAATTTTTATAGTCTTTTTTTGCGTCATCCCTAATATCGTTATTAAAGGAAGAAAGGGGACAAGCAAAGCAAGGCTTACAACTTCAGCTATAGATCTTTTTTTCTTCAATAAAGGGATTCTATTTTTTATACGATCCACCTGACGCTGTATAAAAGAAATTTTGGCAATTTTTTTTGCTAACTTAAAGTATAACAAAGCAGCCAAGAAAAAACCTATAGCAGCACATATACCCCCTTGAATTAACCCTAGCAGCATAACTGTCATAGAAACTATGAGCATAATAGGCACCCCAAAAGCTGGCGCCAAAAAAAACGTACATAAAACACTTATTAACTTGAGGCTTAAGGGTAAGCTTTCAATTAGAGACCATAGTTCATATACGTATTTTACACTAAACATATAAGTTTTATATAGCAAAAAAAGGATGAAGGCAAGAAACAGGATAAGTTCGTCTTTTATGTTTTAACTCTCATCAAGACCCATAACTTTTATACCAGAAATTTCTTCTGATACTGAAGGAAAATCACTAGCCTTTTTTTCAATCTTCTTCTTTGGTACTCGTACCTTTTTTTGGGTCGCAACTTCTTTTTCTTCTTTCTCTACCTTTGGCATGGACTCTACGTCTACCGAAAGAAAATCCACATCAGATAGAGGCACAGATGCTTCTACTACTGGCTTTGGTTGATAGCGCCTAGGTCCTCTATCTTGAGCGTTTGAAACAGAGACTTTTTTCATTTCATCCGTTTTATTTTCACCCTCACTCTGAGACGATCTATACTCTGGTTGCTCCTGAGAATCTTGATTTTGTATATTTCTCTCTTGTGGCTTTGGTTGGTTGCGCTCTTCTTGCTCACGCGCTTCTAGCAGCAACCTATAGTAATGATCAGCAAACTGATAGTATTTTTCGGCTAAAACTCTATCCAAGTTAAGCCCTACTCCCACATCTCTTGCTAAGCCTGTATATTTTTCATAAATTTGTTGAGCTGTACCACGAATCTTCCCCGTGGGACCATTGCTATCAAAGTTTTGATTTTTCAAACTAGTACTGGTATTAGGACGACGATTTCTAGGTCGACGAAATTTCATATTACTACCTTATTTTTTTAGTTATTTTCAAAAATAACAACAGCCCGTCATTATCTTAACAAAGCTATCCACGTTTTTACTTGTCTTCATTTTTTGCTAATCTTTAAGGGTTTTGCTTTTAAACTTTAAGCATCTAATATGCCCGCTTAAATCATAAAATTGATCCTCACAAGTGTACCCTCTCTTCATCATGATATACAGAATCTGATCTTTTTGTCCAGCCCCAATTTCAAAAAATATTTTTGTATTTTTATTAGCTCCCTTAAAAAGGTTCTGCGCCAACACTCTATACGGAGCCAGCCCATCGAATCCACCATCTAAAGCGAGATGGGGATCATAATTTCTTACTTCTGGTGCCAAAGTTTCAATAACCTTTTTTTTAATATAGGGAGGGTTGCTTATAATAACATCAAAAATATGCCCTTCTTTAAGGCTATCCATCCAATTGCTCTTAATAAAGCACACTCTCTTTTCTAAATCTAAGTTCTTAGCATTTTCTTTAGCAAAGACTAATGCTTCTGGCGAAATATCCACCCCAACACCTTGAGCCTTGGGAAGTTCTTTCAAAAGAGTAAGGATCAAACAACCAGACCCTGTTCCTAAATCTAGTATTTTAAGCGTTGCTTCTTTTTCTGTATCTGCCAAAACTGCCTCAATCAGCGTCTCGCTATCTGGCCTAGGATCTAGCGTCTTTTCTGAAACAGAAAAATCATACTTATAAAAAGATTTTTTACCTACAATCTTAGATAGAGGTTTTCGCTGCGAACGCTCTTCCACATAAGAAAAAAATTGAGATTTATCTTCTTGAGAAATAGTTTTCTGACTATGCATTACTAAATATACTAATTCTTTTTCTAAGACTTTACACAATATGTATCGAGCTTCCTGAAGTGGATTTTCAATCCCTATTTTTTTTAGCCTATAAGCGCCTTTTTTTAGCAAATCTTGTAGCATTGAAATCTCATTATGAAAGGGGTTCTGATTAAAGATATAATATTATCTTTTAACCTTTCAAAAGCAAGTATATAGTAGAAAAATTTCTTTTTAAGGAGTAAGAATAAAGCTTAATAGAAATGTTTTTTCAACTTTGTTGGAACTCCTCATTTTACTAACCCATAAGGATCTATCGGTGTAGCTCCCCTATACCCAGAGAGAAACATCTTACCAACAGTCGTTACGTTAGCTAAAGAAGTTAGATCTACAGTGGTAAGTCTTTGACAATTAAGGAGAAAATAATCACCAACAGTCGTTACGTTAGAAAGACCAGATAAATCTACAGTGGTAAGTCTGTGACAGTTAAGGAGAAAACTCCCACCAACAGTCGTTACGTTAGAAAGACCAGATAAATCTACAGTGGTAAGTATTTGACAATTAAGAGAAAACCATCACCAACAGTCGTTAGGTTATGTCGTGTGTTTGAAAAAGCTAGATGAG
>JAJRRM010000102.1 GCA_024279475.1 Alphaproteobacteria bacterium
ACACTCAATAAAAGAACAAAACACTTTCATCCACAAAATTCTTCGACATTCATAACTACGGATAAGTCTTGCCTAGAATAACCAGCATCTCGGTTTAGCATGCAAGCCCTCTAACATTTGCACCACAACCCTTTTTTTTAATAGATTTTTGAGAATTATCCTTCTTTTCTTTATTATTTTTCTTTTTTTGAGTTACAAACCCATGAATATATAACCATTGAAAAAATTGTAAAGGTTCTACAAAACCTGCTGAGCCAATAATTCCTTTAATAGTTGAAATATCTCTATACGGTAAATCATGTTCCTTTATTACTTTAAACCACGAAGGAAGAAAAACACTCTCAGACCCTTCAACTTCCACTAGGTCAGCGATGATTAAATAACCTCTTGGATTTAAACGCTTTGCAATATTTTGAAAAAATATTATTCTTTCACTTTCTCCCCCTGTATAATGAGATACTAAAATAGATATAATATAACGAATGGGTGATCTGTAGTCTGAAAAGATATGTTAGATAGTTCAGATTCACTTAAAATTTTTGAAGCATGCTCTATATATAGAGTCTAATCCCATATATTTATAATAACCCGCTAATATTATTTATCGGGTTTATTTAGAAGGAACAGGATCTAGGCGACTGAAATGACCAACAGCACCCTTATTTCCCCCTGTATGAATAATATGTTTAATTTCAGTTGATTTTGGGTGATCGAATGTATGTCTTAATATCATTTGCCCCGGAGCGCCTTCTAAGGGTTGATATAACCTGAGGGATTGTTTAGTTATGTACGCAATAGCATCTAATGCAGAGTAATGTATAATCTTGCCTTCATCATGCTGAAATTCCATTGTTTTGTGCGGCTGTACAATAAAGTCTCTAATATATACCTCTATAATCTTCTGTTGCTCACACAACTCTTGAATGTCTCCTTTTTTCACATCAATACTGCCCTGTTTTTTTTCTAAAATCTTTAATTTACCTGCATATTTCTCATCCTTAATTTCTTTTCTACGAGTAAGCGCTTCTTGAAAGTTTCTTGGTCGAAGACCTTCTGTGTGTTTTTCAATATAATCAAAGATCTCTCTCGTTAATTCATCAATTTGAGTTTGTATTTTACTTCTTTCTTCTATCAATTTCTTAATAGGATCGAAGGGTGTTTGATCTTCTGGTAGTTGTTCTCTATCATCTCTAACAACCGCCGCATATATCTGCTCTCCTATACACTTTCTTACAAACTCATTATCTGTATTTCTTAGTAAAAGATTGGCCGCTTGGCTCCGCGAGACACCTAAAGAATAAAAAGAGCAGCTCCACTCATAAGCAGAGGTTTTCATTACCATAAAAGGAGTTGTATTAAGGTAGACTTGTCTAATAAAGTCTGTTGGCTCTCTATAAGGATCTTTTTCAACATCAAATAAACCTGTGTTTGAACTCACTTTGCGATAATATTTTTTTTGAGGCTTTAAGGTTAAGTCTTTTTTTGAAGATTTAGAAACTGACTAGCTACTTGAAAGAAAATCATGCGAATCTTTCTTACTTCCTCCAAATTTTTCTTTTTTAGGAAAATTAGGATTTCTGGTAGATAAGTCTTTTTTTTCTTGATGAACCGTTTTGTCTTTCTTTATTCTTTTAATAACATTAACTTCTATTTCTTTTCTCATGTTAGAGGTTATAGTTTCTCGTTTTTTCTTTATTATTTCTTCGATTTCTTTATCTGTTATTTCTTTATTAATAAATTTTTTGCATAAATCATAAAGAAAATCAGGAGAACAAAGTTCTTCTTCTATTCTCTCTATAACATGAGGAAGTTTAAAAATTTCTGCTGTAAGACTTTCTAAAGTTTTTGTATTTTCTCTTATAGCCTGTTCATACATATCTACTTTTTTCTCAAGTTTTGTCACTTGAAAAGATTTATAATTTTCTTTGCTTTCTGAGAGGTTTTTTGAGATTCTTTCTTTTTCTGCTTCATACCTCTTTTTTCTAAGCAAAGCGGATTCAAGATTCTTATATTTTCTTTTATATTGAAAGTAATTTTTTATAACAAGATTATCCTGCTCAAAATTATCCTGCTGCTTATATTTTATTATTTCTGCCTCACTCCAGCCAAATATTTTCATTAAATGAGTTAGATCTTCTACATTAGAAGAAAATTGAATTGTACTTTTTGTCTCTGATGAAATGCCAAATTCAAGTATTTCAGCCTCTTTTACAAAACTTGGGATATCTTCTGTTAAAAGATTTGGTTGCAAAAACTTACAGGCAAAGCATTTTTGTGACACTTGATTATAAATATTTTTTTCTGCTCCTTCAAAACCAAGAAAAGAAGCGCGAACAGGAACTTTCTTACCTTTTCTCTTTTTGATCAATTCAATCAATTGACTTGGAAGAGACGTAAATTCAACTTGATCCAGTTGTTCACCTAACTTGATTTTATTAATCCAGCGAGCATATTCTACTTCACCAGAGAAATCCGCTAATTCTTTTTTTTCAACCTTCCCATGGTTAGAAAATGAAACGCTCATACGAGGTGTTTCACTTTCACAGTATTTTTGGAAAAAATTCTCTCCTACTATTTCTTGAATTATATCCCCATTTTTTAGAGATTTTATCACATCTGGATCTGTTATAGGCGACAGCATAAAATTATATTTATAAATTAATTTTGAGGCTTTTTTTCTATAATGGTCAGGAGAGAAAATAGGAATAGAAGATATCATAGTAGGAACAGGAAAATTAATAGATATGCATCCTCCTGGAAAAAAAGATATTTGACTGCCAGGAAAAAAAATAGCAAGATCATTTCTCTTTATTTCACTAATTATAGCCTCAAATTTCATCTTTTTCTGAGTCAAAAGTGCGATTATCTGCTCATAAAGAGCTATATTATTCAAGTAAGGAAGCCCGCCATTTATAGCCTTAAGTTTAAGATGTTCAAAAGATATATTAATATTTTCAATCCTCGGGTCTCCTTTTTCTATCAAAAAAGAAGCTGCTTCATATTGGCTTGAATCCATTATTCTTTTTAAAAATGTTATATCTTCTTCTTTTTCATGAAAGTGTTTTATCAAATGAGCTTCTATTTCTTTTTCTATAAAAAAATAATCTAATAAAAGTGATTTCATATTAGCAGAAATCTCTCTAAGAACCTGAGAAAGATTTTCACTATAAACTCTCGCTTTCTCACGGATAATATTTTTTATTCCTGGAGTTTCCTCAAGATGCTGTTTTCTAAAGTCAAAATTAGATTGTCTCTCTCTATCCAATTGTTCTTGACTGTAAGCATATTCCATACTTATTGCCCTGGAAGCTTTTTCTTCATCAATACACTGACTTTCTGCTAATTTTCCTAAGATGACCTCTTTTTCTTTATGAAGTAAGCTTGAAACTTCTTCTGCCAACAAATCAGGATCGCTAATAATATTTTTATTAGTAACAGATTCTAATGTTTGACGAAAAATTTTGTCACGTTTAACGTGCAGACCGGTAGTCTCTGCAGGGTTAATTGGTTTATACTTAGTATGTGTTCCAAAGAGTCTAAAATATAGGTAGCTAATTTCTCCTGAACTATTGATTTTATAAGGAATATATACCATTTTAAATTCTGTTCCATATAATGAACAAAGAGAGTAAAGAGTTGATAAAGCTCTGACCAATGCCTGGGTTTCTTGAGGTTGGGAGAAATCCACTTGATCTATCTTATCTTTTACAAGTCTCTGAAGTTTTTTCTGATCTTCCAGAATATTTTCTAGACTTTTGTCTGCCAGGGATTTTTCAAGAAAAAAATCAATTATATGTTTTAAATCATTTTGTTCTAAAAATTGACTTCTTGAAAAGATGGTACCATCAGGTATAGTGAAAGTGGACCACCTATCTTCTTGAAATATTCTTTTATATTTATTTTGTAGAATAATATCTTCTAGAGTGAAAACAGCTTTCCTTTTTATTTCTTCCAAATGTTCTTCTGTAACCCTGTTTCTCATATTTTGCAATGTTTCTACAGTATATACGCTGACATCGCTATGAAGAATTCTACTCAGCAAAACCTCAAGTTCAATAAGCTTTTGAAATACAGACTCTCCCTTTTCTGTTAAATGCATAGGTTCAACAATTAAATTCCAATCCCTCTGAACACCCACATCACAGTCAAACATCTTACCAAAAAATTTAAAATCACTTTTAAAGCCTAAACCTTCAATAGCTGCATATATTTCTCCACTTTTTTCTTCTACTTCTTCCTGTGTTGTTGGGTAGATATGCTCACTTAACTCTTGTGCAGAAAAATGAGGATCTTTAACCAATCGAGCCTTTGTATCTAGAGTTACCTGATTAAGTATATACTCTTTTAAATGCCCAGAAATGCTTAAGGGATAATGAGCCATAGACTTCCTGCACATAGATATGAGATCAAATGCTTTTTTAGAAGTACAAAGGGGCTCAGACTCCTTATAATGTGGATGTCTAGTTAATAAACCGGCTAATTGACCGACCTCTTCTATTAGATAAGATGTAGACATTTCCAATATATCAGGATTTTCCTCTGTTTTTGAAGGTAATTGCAAAGTCTCAAACAATAAATCTAATTTCTGAATACTGAACAATAAATTATCTCTAATATATTTTATCGGTATTATTCCTGAGAAACTCCTTGTAATTGCATCATATAATTTTTGAAAATGAGCTTCATAATCTCCCCCTGCCTTGTATATAAGAGATTTAAACCCTTCTTCAGAAAGATGAGGAAGTATTTTAACCATCTCTTTCAAGTTTTTTAAACTTCCTTGTCTTTTACCTTGTTCAATAACAACATCTATTTCCTGAACAACAGAATTTATATCCTCCTGTGTTAATTCATGATTTAGTTTTTTTGTATGTAACCCTTTTATTCTAGATTTATCAAATTTCGCTATAGTGCATAAATTTTCCAATTGCCCCCATGTGATTTCAGTCTTATTTATAGTTGCCATTTTTTCTTCATCAGCTTGAAAGGTATCAGTAGAGATAAGCCATCCATTTTCTAAAATAGCTCGTATATAACCTTGAGGTAAATAATTTTCATCAATAAACCTCAATATTTCTTCTAATTTCTTTTCTACTTCCTCACCTGAAATATCAATTTTTTTTATCTTTGCTCTTAATTTATTTTTCAAAGGATCATATATAAGGAAACCTAGAAGGTTTTTGATATCTTGTACTTTTTGTTGAGAAAATAATTTTAATATTTCTTTCTTTAAATCTGTCTGCAATTTTTCTAACTCTTCTACTTCTTTGGGTAGTTTTTCTAGAATCTCTTTTGCTTTTTTGATATCATCTAAAGTTCTTTGTTTTTTCTTCTCAGTTCTTTGTTTTTTCTTCTCAGAAGCTCTGACGTCTTCAACACTACTGAAACATTTAGAAAGAATGCCCCGGATTTCACCCTTCTCTTCTTCGTTTTTTCTTTCTTCAGAGCGTTTTATAAAATTAAAAAGAACTTCTTTTTCTTTCGGGCTGATATTAGAAAGTATACCTAAGATATTTATCTTTCCCTTAAACTTTTTGTTAGTCTCAATACATTCTTCTATTTCTTTTTTTACCTTTTCTATCCTTTCCCATTTTTTTCTTATACTTTTTTCATCAATTTCCTTGTTGAGTTGTTTCTTAAAAATCTCTTCTAGAATTATTTTATCTTCAAGTGTTATACCTACAAGTATAGAAAGAAGTTTTCCAAATTTTGCATTCTTTTTAGGTGAATTCAAAATTTCTAGAAGACCTTGTATAGTCCCTTTTAACTGAAGAGCTTTTGCTTCTAACTGTTTATTATAGGCTTCTGTCTCTTCCGGAGACATATCAAACACCTTTTTTATTGCTTCAGAACTTATATCAGTACAAACAAGAGATCTTAACTCTTCTAGCTCTTTTTCTCCTTCAATTTGATCCTTTCCTTTAAAAAGGAGCGGTCGAAGAATTTGTTCTTCAAAATCCCTCTTATTACAAGGTTTCCCCTCTAATACAATCTTTTGTATGTTTTTCTTAATAGAAAATATATCAATTCCATTAGTTGTTTTTAAAGCCTCTTCTACCTCATGATGTAATACTTTCTTCCCTTTTAGATTTTTAAATGCTTGGCAAAATTTCTTCCTTACTTCTGGAAAAAAATCTTTGCCCTGAATAAAATTTTCTGATACAAGTTTTAGAAATTTTTCCTGTGTTTTAGGAACAGACTTTCTCTTTAACAATAAAGTGTAAAAGAAATACCTACTTTTTGGTTCTATAAAGCTGAGAAGCTCTTTTATTCTCTGACCCTTTATACAAGAATTCTCTATACTTCTATCTATTTCTTTTAACTTACAAAAAGCATCTTTTACATTGAAAGATAAAATTTCTTTATTAGCTGTTAATTGTTTATAACTAGCAGTAGCAACTTGAGCTTGCTTTTTAACGAAAGGAAAAATAGTATTTAAAAATACCTCTAGTAGTCCAGACTCATACTCAAAAATAAGTTCCATCTTGTCTCTATCGTGATGAAAGTTATTTCTTATTATTGTGAAAATACTTTTTTTACTCCCTGGAGTTTGAAACAACCAGTTTTGAAAAAACTTTTTTAGATGAGGGCTTATATACTTTAGAGTTTCTCCCATAATCTCGAGCGTCCTAAAAACAGCTCTTTTATTATTTTCATTTTTAAAAAATCCAACCTCTTTTTTTCTTTGCCCTTCTAATGTAGAAATAGTTTCAGTAATTTTATTAAGGAACTCTTGATCTATAAAAGGATCAACGACTCCACTAAATGAAGTTATTACTAACTCCTCCTTTTTTTCATTCGGTGCTTCCCCCTTTTCTATTAATTTTTCTATAATGGGAATAATTCTTTCTATATCATTTATTTGTTCTGAGATACTCTCAAGAATTTCTGTTAAATTTCCTCCTTCACTTTTTTTCTTAAGTGCTTTGGAAAGATAACTCATAACAATCCAGTTTCTTTCAGGAAAGTAAAGGCCCATATTGAATTTGTGATAGCTTGAAATCTCGCCAACTCTCCATGAAATTCTAAACAAAGCGTCTTCTATTTTTTTTAGAAAAATTTCCTTATGTTTCTTATCAGAATCTGATTTATACTCATTGTAAGAACTTTTTATAATATAAATTTGTCTCGAAATTTCTTTTATTTTTCCAAGAGAGTCTTCTTTTAATCGCTCTAGATATATATCTTCATCTTCTTTTAAAGAGGGGATATTTGTTAGTTTTCCCCTATTTTTATCTCCATTCAAAGTTTTTTCCGGCAAATGTCTATGTTGCTTTATTTTTTCTATATGAGGTGATTCATCTTTATGTCCTGCTGAAAAGCATAGGTGGGGAATAAAAAAGAAGAAAAGAAAAAAGACTATATGTTTTTTCTTTACCTTAATAAAACTTTTATATTCTGGTCCATTTAATTTTAAATTATACATTTTATAAATAATCAATTAAGTCCTTTAACTATGTCGTTTTTTTTATCTGTGCTAAAGTACAAAAATCCAAAATGTTTCCTCATTTTAGACATTTTTATACTTCATTCCAAAATATCTAGCACATAATCTCCCATATTCCCTCTAACCATAGCATTTATCCAACCAAGAGCTTGTAAAATATATTCTCTGTTTACCATTAAGATAATACTATTACTCAAGAGGTTTATTTACAATATTATAATTTATATTATTTTTTGAACTTCCTTTTTCTTCTGTTGATATAAAACATTCTTATTTTCTTCGTAACAGGCCATGATCCCGGTAGCTTAATATATGCCTTTAAGTCTCCCAAATCTCTTATTTCTTCCACCATCACCAAGGGATTTGTACGCGTAATTTCTCATAGAGTGAGCTCCATAGGAGATGTTTTCTGATACTTTCGTTCTTCCATACGCCCAAGTGTTCTTGATGTTCATTCTTGGGCTTTGATATCATTATTTCTAAAAAATACCTTTGTATTTAGAAGATCTAGTATAATCTCAGCTCCGTGGTTTCCATAGAGTGTCTGCAATAGTCCCTGTTACAAAAAATAAAATGAAAAATCTATCAAAATCTAAATCATTTGACTCTTAAACACATTGTTTTCATCATTATTCAACCACTGAGGAATTAATTCAGATAAAGGTTCAGGCCTAAAATCAATAGTATCTAGCTTATCCAAAGGCATCCAAACGAGTTCTATATGCTTTTCTGGAGATATGATTGTTTTTGTAGATTTTAGAAGATCAGAGGAAGCTTCGAAAATAAGGTTATACTCATGGTTATGGCAAATGCTATTTTGGCCAGGTTTAAAGCTATATTCTAAACACCCTAAAAATCTTTTTATTTTGCAGTTGAAACCTGTTTCTTCCTTTAGTTCCCTAATAAGCGCATTATGAGCGGATTCACCCTGTTCAATATGACCTCCAGGCAGATAATAAAACTTTGTTTCTAGATCAAGAACTTTGCATATAAGTATTTTTTCTTGATCTATAATAATGGCTTTGCTTACAACATGCATTCTTTCTTGATTGTTCATTTAACTATCTCCATCCTTCCTTCTTTTACAAAAAATTTTATTTTTAAAGCCTCTAGATCCCGTTGAAAAGTATTTTGTATGTA
>JAJRRM010000103.1 GCA_024279475.1 Alphaproteobacteria bacterium
CGGTGATGCTAATACTGCTACTACTGCTGCTGAGGGTGATCGTGACACTGCTCAAGCGGATGTTACTCGCTTAACAACTGAACGTGATGAGGCTACTACTGCTACTACTGCTGCTGAGGGTGATCGTGACACTGCTCAAGCGGATGTTACTCGCTTAACAACTGAACGTGATGAGGCTACTACTGATCTAGCTACTGCTAACGCTGCTCTAGCTCCAGCTCAAGCGGATGTTCTTCGCTTAACAACTGAACTCGGTGATGCTAATACTGCTACTGCTGCTGCTGAGGGTGATCGTGACACTGCTCAAGCTGCTCTAGCTCCAGCTCAAGCGGATGTTCTTCGCTTAACAACTGAACTCGGTGATGCTAATACTGCTACTACTGCTGCTGAGGGTGATCGTGACACTGCTCAAGCGGATGTTACTCGCTTAACAACTGAACGTGATGAGGCTACTACTGAAATCGAAGAGATGGATGGGGAACTAGAAGAACAAGGGAAGCTTCTTGAGGCAGCTACTAGACAATCAGATGAAAATCAAACTAAGCTTATAAGAGCACAGGAGGAAAATGAGGGTCTTCGCGAAACGATAAGGAATTTAGAAGAGCTCTTGAGAGAGGGAGGTAATACCAATACTCCTGAAAAAACTAAAGAAGCTCCCCCAATGATGCAGAAATTTATGGATGGAAAATAGTTATGAAAGATAATATTGATGAATAGATAAATAACACTTTTAAACATTTTACAAACCAAAATAGGTACTTTATATCATGTATATTTTTAACATAAGAACATTTTTTTTCACTAACTTTTTTGCCCTTTTTCTTTCTACTATCGCTTTTTCAAGTGGTACGGGTGAAGATGGTGATACTGCATCAAAACCTCCCTCCGTAAGAAGAATGGCACCTCCCTCCTCTAGTTCCACTACAGAAAGAGAACGAAAAAGAGCAGCAAGAAAAAAAAGGATGGCAGAAAGTAGAGCAAGATTAGAAAAAAATGAAAAAGCAGGAGCTTCTGCTAACGAAAGAGAACGTCAATCAAAAGTATATCATAATAATTGTGAAGACTACAGACATCTAAGACTTCTTGCTAAAAAATTAGGCAGTTTTATTAAAGAATCTAGACATACTTCTAGAGTAGAACCACTAGACTTAAATCTTGATTGTGACTGGTTAAAGAACCTTCACAGAAAAATCTTAGAAATTTACCCTCGTAAAGGTGCTCAAAATTTTGAGACAGACAGCCAGTTTTCTGATCTATGGGAGTCTGAAAGTCTTTCTAGTAGATCTACTATGTGTTCTATTGCTGGTGAAGATTATCCAAATGTAGATAGAGTAGATTTTTTTATAGAAAACGAGAGAAAAATATTCATTCGGGAAAAAGCGCCTGCTCACCTAGAAAAATATGAATTAATTTTAGATTCTTTTGCAACCTCAAAAACAAGTGACGTAACTCCTCTTATAAACTATCCAGATCTTAGAAGATGCTTTAGAGAGAATAATATAGATAGCCTTTACTCCTTTTTAACTTTGTATCCATTTAAAAATGATAGTGATTCAGCAACTCCTAATACTGCTAGCGCTGCTAAATCTCCTCTTATAGTTACTCCCCTAAAGAGTAAAACTAGAAAACTAGCAGATTTATCTCTAATTACTGAATCTCCAAGTACCCCTCTATCTAGGAAAGATTCTGATACTTTAAGCCATGTTTCTATATTAGCCTCACTGCAAGCATCCAATAGTATTCATTTTGATTCAGAAAATGATAATATCTGTATAGCTAAAAATTCATTAGATGGAACAGATGCAAGTGCTGTAGATGCCTATAATGCACTCCCAACAGAACGTAGGGCCCTTTGGATGAAATTAGCAAATCCAATTGTAAGTAGAACTGAGCATGGTGAAGCTGGTGGTGGATCCGCTTCTGCTTCAAAAAGAGTCGATACTGCTCACCAACAGCAACCAAGTCCTACATCACGAGATGCTGATGAACCAGCTGCAGCTGCAGTTCCCCATCAGAAAGCAAAAGCTACTACAGAAGCAGACGACCCAGGTAAAACACATATAGCACTAACAACAGAGGAATTTACTGAACTACAGACGATAGAAGGTACAGAATCTGACTCTGAAGATGAACCATGCGGCGGGTGTTGCTCTAAAGGCAAAAACACTTCCCAAAAAAAATCTGCAGACGATAGTGTATAACCAATCTTCTTAGCGTAAAACTATAACTGCATAAACTTTAATCTTCCCCCTTAAAGACAGGTCATTATAAATGCCTGTCTTTATTGTTTAGAAATTATAGTTATTAGATTTATAAATCGTTTGATTTTATTCAAAAATTTTCTATTGACCTTAGAGAGAAATATTAGAACATTTTTTCCCCAAAGAAGGAGATTTATAGAAAAAGCCTAAATCTATATTTTTTCTAGTAGAACTTTTTTTTCAAGATTAATAGTTTTCGCAAACTGCTTTTGAGGAGGTTTTTCTCATAACTCAAGCTAAATTATTAAGAAAAAGCTTGATTCTGTACTATTTTCTATCAAAAATAGAACAATATTTTGTTTTTATCTACTATTACTCCACAACTACTGCTGGTATATTTGGTACAACATTAGCTGCATTAGCTGGTAAAAGCTCATCATAGAAGGAAGTAACGCTTAAAAATGGATGTGCTTCTGGTATTCCCACACATACCTCAAAACTTCTAAAGCCCTCACCTATATTAAAGTGAAATAATGACCCTGGATTTCTATCAATAGGCGAGAAGATCATATTAGTTAATCTTTCGTCACTGGTTCGAATTGCTTCTTGTATATTCTTAATTTGCTCTTCTTCTGAAATATCACCTCTAGCCCTTTTTAAAGCATCCTCTCTCAAAAGTGCCATTTTTAAATGAGTAGCTGAAGATGCTCTTTCTAATATACCTATAAAAATTTTCATCTTCTGACTTTGTCTCTCTTGCTCACCAATCATAAGATCAACTTTATAAAGACCCCTTTTTTCCCTATAAAAAATCGTAACAACTTCCTCTCCTAGAGTAAAAAACTTAGCACCTATTTCTTGATCTCTCATACCTATAGTAGGCTTTAATTTTAAATATCCCTCTTGAAAAAGGTGTCCTACCCGTTCATCTCTATCTGATGTGCTAGATAATTTTTCAACAAGGGAAAATACTCCCGAAAAAAGCTCCTTTGATTTTTTAACAGGAGAGGGTGCTGCCGCTGCAGCCGCCACTTCTTCCTGCTCCCTAGCTAACTCTCTTTGCCTAACTTCTTCTTTTCTCTTCTCATGTCTCTTTAATTCTTCCTTAGTATCCTTTGCCGCTTTCTCTACAGTCTTTACAACTTTAGCTGCTGTTTCTTTTAATTTTTTCTTAAATTTTCTCCAGCTTTTCCCAGCATCTGCCTCAACTCCAGTTGCTGCTATAAGAGTAAAAGCAGAAATAGCTATTATCATATTTTTTTTAAATTTTTTATTTATTGCCATAGTGTCTCTCCTTTTAGTTTTAAGAAACTTTTAACGGCGTGTGCCCTATTTTAGCTTGAATACTAAATCAGTAGCCTCTAGAGGCCTTACTGTGCCGCTAATAATATAACTAAGCATCCAAATTTACAACGTTTAGAGCATTATTTTGAATAAATTCACGGCGAGGCTCCACCACATCTCCCATAAGAGTTGAGAATACTTCCTCTGCCTCATCAGCATGATTTACCTTTACTTGAAGTAACGAGCGCGTTTCTGGATCCAGTGTTGTTTCCCAAAGCTGGTAATCATTCATCTCACCAAGTCCTTTATAGCGTTGGATGGACAAGCCCTTACGCGATGTAGAAATTATAAAATTCATAAGACTATAGGGGCCATTTACTCTTATAGTTTTCTCACCATATATAATCTGAGCTGGTTTTTCAAAATATGGCAGCAACTCTTTAGCTAATTCTGTTAATACAATAGCTTCTCCACTTTGTAGAAGCTCAGCAGTGAAGACAAAACGTTCTTCTACACCCTTAGATGTTTCTAGAACTTCCACACCACCATTTTCAGTAAACTTTACTTTAAAATGTTGTTCTCCTTCATAAAAATACGCATCCAAATGTTTTTCTAGTGTCTCTAACTCTAAAGGATTTAGTTCTTGCGCTGGACGAAAAAGACCTGTAAGAGCAAATTGCTCTGCCACACGACCAGAACCAATACGAGCTATGATAGATTGTAAAGCTCTACCAAAACGCGCCGATTTATACACTATTTCATCTAGATCTTTTCCCTTATGCTGGACATCTTTTCCTGAAATAAAGGTTGATTCCGGAACAACACTTTCAATTAGGTATTCTTCCAGAGCTTTATCATTTTTCAGATACATTTCTGATTTTCCACGCTTTACCTTGTAAAGTGGGGGTTGGGCAATATATAAATAGCCTTGTTCTATAAGCTGTGGCATTTGACGAAAGAAAAAAGTTAGCAATAATGTCCGGATGTGATTTCCATCAACATCAGCATCTGTCATAATTATGATTTTATGATAACGTGTCTTTTCCACATTGAAATCTTCTCCAATACTGGTGCCAAGAGCTGTTATTAACGTTCCTATTTCTTGAGAGCCAAGCATGCGATCAAAACGGGCACGCTCTACATTAAGTATTTTACCACGCAAAGGCAAAATAGCCTGTGATTTACGATCACGACCACTCTTAGCTGTTCCACCAGCAGACTCACCCTCAACAATAAAAAGCTCTGACTTAGATGGATCACGTTCCTGGCAATCTGCCAATTTTCCTGGAAGAGAAGCTATATCTAAAGCTCCTTTACGCCGTGTTAACTCTCTGGCTTTACGGGCAGCTTCACGCGCCATAGCCGCTTCAAAAATCTTACCAACAATTTTCTTAGCTTCAGTAGGATTTTCTTCTAACCACTGGTCCAAACGATCACTTACAATATTTTCAACAACAGGTCTCACTTCTGAAGAAACAAGTTTTTCTTTTGTTTGTGAGGAGAATTTTGGATCTGGCACCTTCACAGATAAAACACATGTGAGGCCTTCACGCGCATCCTCCCCAGAAAAAGCTATTTTAGAGTGCTTTCCTGTAGCCATAGATTGTGCATATTTAGTCATAGTACGGGTTAAAGCACCTCTAAGACCTGCTAAATGTGTTCCTCCATCTCGCTGAGGAATATTATTTGTAAAACATAGAGTGTTTTCATGGAAGCTTTCTGTCCACTGCATACCCATCTCTACCACAACTCCCTCTTTTTCGCCTATACCATACACAGTCGTATTGAGAGCTGTCTTGCTACGATTAAGATACTGTACAAAAGCTTTTACACCACCTTCATAGAAAAGTTCAACTTTATTTGGCTCTACCCCTCGATTATCAGTGAGAACTATATTCACACCTGAGTTCAAAAAAGCAAGCTCTCTTAAGCGATGTTCTAACGTAGAAAAGTTCCAATCAATTTTTTTAAATGTTTCTATTGCCGCTAAAAAGGTTACACTTGTCCCTGAATTTCCATTAGCATCTCCTATTTCTTTCAAGGGAGCTACTGAGTTACCATGCTCAAATCTTATAAAATGTTCTTTCCCATTGCGATAAATACGCAATTCTAGAAACTCAGATAAAGCATTTACAACAGAGACACCCACACCATGCAAGCCCCCAGAAATTTTATAAGAATTCTGATCAAACTTACCACCAGCATGAAGCTGTGTCATAATAACTTCTGCAGCAGAAATACCTTCCTCTTTATGAATACCAACAGGAATGCCACGGCCATTATCAGAAACTGTTATAGAGTTGTCTGCATTCAATGTAATCGTTACTGTATCACAATGACCCGCTAAAGCTTCATCAATGGCATTATCGACAACTTCATAAACCATATGATGCAGCCCAGATCCATCCTCTGTATCGCCAATATACATGCCCGGACGCTTGCGAACCGCATCTAACCCTCTGAGAACCTTTATAGAATCGGCTCCATAGTCTTCTTGGCTAGTTTTTTTACTTGCTTGGCTTTTTTCTTTCGTCACAGAAGACATCCTATAATTTCTTTACTAAATTCTTTTTACTCTATTCTCCTTAACACAAAAACGTGCCGCATGCGAGAAGATTGGTGAAAAAACTTCCTCATCTGTTGATGTCATAAATGTCTGAACCCCCAGAGATAAAAGCTCTTCTCCCAAGGCTTGGCGGCGTGTTTTATCTAAATGAGACATTCCCTCATCTAGTAGCATAAGAGGTGTGCGCCCCTGACGCCAACTTTCAAGGCGTGCTGCTGTTAAAACCAACGCTAATAAAAGCATCTTCACCTCCCCTGTTGAGCATTGTTCTGCATAAATTCCTTTGGGGGTATACAACGCCTGAAAATTAGTTGTATGGGGTCCTACAGTTGTCATTCCTTGTATCGCATCTTTTTCTCGCGTCTCTTTAAGCTTTTCATAGAAAATAGCCTCTACTTGAATATACGATTGACTAACAAGCATATCTTCTAACATGCCCTTAAGATGAAATTCTATCTTTGGAAAGATTTCAAACTGCTCCTGGCTTGTTTGACTTAACAAGGAAACATACTGCATTCGCTCGTGCAAAATAGCCATACCGGATTCCACCATTAGTTTTTCTAGCTGATACAGCCATACATCATCATCTTTTCTTGTCTTAAGAAGAAACATTCTCTGGCGTAAAGCATTTTCATACGTTTGCCAGTACTGTTGTGCTGCAGGTTCCCATCGCATAATAAGTTTATCAAGAAATTTTCGACGAACCCCTGGGCTTTCTTTAAAGAGACGATCTATATCTGGCGTTAACCAAAAAAGAGAAAGGTGTTGCTCAAAGTCATTTAGATTCTTTATATCCTCTCCATCAATGCGTCCTACGCGTTTTTCTTTACCCTTCAGAAAAAGATGAGGATCCAACCCACTGCTAAGTATCCTGTCCGTCTCTTTTCCTTTGTGACTATATAATACAGAAGTAGTCACTGCCCACGGTTGCTGAGGCCCTTCTTTACCTGCTTGAATAATGTGTGATAGAGAAGCCCTACGGAGTCCTTTCCCTGGAGCTAAATAAGAGAGTGCTTCTAGAATATTTGTCTTTCCTGCCCCATTACAACCACTTAACAAAACAAAAGGCTCCTGGAAAGTTAGCTGCTCATAAGTATAATTTCGAAAAGCTGAAAGAGACACCTTTGTTATACGAACAAATTCTATTTCTAATTGTTCCTGAGGATGTTTTTGGGAACTTTCCTGAATATACGCCTTTTGATCTTGTTGATTTACAGTTGGTATTGGCACACTCTGTTACCCTTAAGATTCTTTACGCTCGCATTGGCATAATAACAAAATCACTATCAAGATCGCCTGGCGCCTTGAAAAGAACAGCTGTTCCTGCATCGCGCAAATAAATGATCACGTGTTTTTTTTGCACATGTTGTAAAACTTCTAGAAGATACCGTGCATTGAACCCCACCTCTAGATTTTTCCCCTCTATTTTTGCATCTATTTCATCTCTAGCGCTACCATATTCAAGACTATTTGCTGTAAGTATTATTTTATTTTCTTTCAAAGTCATCTTTACAGCACCAAATTTATCCGTAGAAACCAAAGCTACACGTTCCACTGACCGAGAAAAAATGTCTGTATCAACATCCACTGTGTTCATATTACTAGCTGGGATGACTTTTTTGTAATTAGGAAAATTTCCCTCAATCAATCTGGTTGTTAGAATACAAGAATCCCCAATTTTCATCATACAGCTTGTACTAGATAAGGAAATTAATAGTTTCTTAGATTCACCTTCCAAAAGCTTCACGATTTCCATAACAGCCTTACGAGGAATAATAACGCCTTCAAAATTCCTTTCTAGCTCAATACCAGCCACGCGCACTTTTGCTAAGCGATGACCATCTGTAGCTACTAAATTTAAGCAGATTTTACCCTCTTCATTTTTTACAGGATCCAGATAAACACCATTTAAATAATATCGTGTTTCTTCTTGAGCCATAGCAAAGCTACAACGCTGTAAGCTCAAGGCAAATTCTTTAGGATTAACAGAGAAAGTTAAATCTAAATCTTCTTGAGAAATAGTAGGATACCCTTCTACAGGTAAGGTTCCTAGGCGGAAAACTGATGCGCCCGAACTGACTTTCACATGATCACTGCTTTCATCTTCTTTTTCTTTTGCTTCAAAAGTAACTTTAGCATCTTCAGGCAACTTACGAACAATTTCAAAAGCCATTTGTGCAGAAATAGTTACAGCTCCTGGCTTCTCAACTTGCGCCGTTATTTTTTCTACTAAACCTATTTGCAAGTCGGTAGAGGATATTTCCATAAAACCTTCTTCTGTACTGCTTATCTTAATGTTCGATAAGATAGGAACAGTACTTTTACGATCAATCAATCGTGTTGCATGAGCTAACGCGCTTAAAATATTCTTGCGTTTAACAACAATTTTCATAACTATGGCCTTTTTATTTAAAAAATCTATTTCTCTACCCCTTTAATTTAATACCTTTCGGCAAAATTGGGAATAGTTTTTTTAGTTTTTAGGGTTTTTTTTTAACTCTTCTACAAGACTTTGAATTTTTGTGGCTCCTGGCGAAAAGCATCTATTTTCTGAACATTTGATTCAGGCTCACGCAATACATAGCCACGCCCCCAAATAGTGTCTATATAATTATCACCTTTACTCGCTGTTGCTAGCTTTTTTCGCAACTTGCATACAAAAACATCTACAATTTTAAGATCCGGCTCCTCATCATTACTATACAAATGGGATAAGAAATCATCTTTGGCTAATACAGACCCTTTGTTAATAGCCAAAAGTTCTAAAATAGCATATTCTTTGAAGGTTAAGTGTAAGGGCTTCGTACCCACACACGCCATCTTTTCATCCAAATCTAAGCTCAATTTCCCTATGTTAATTTTTGACTGGGCATGCCCTTTAGCTCGGCGAGCAATAGCGTTTAATCTTGCAACTAGTTCACTTTTATCAAAGGGCTTTGTAAGATAGTCATCTGCCCCTATACAGAGTGCTTTTACCTTGTCTTCAGAGTCTGTTAATCCCGATAAAATTAAGACAGGTGTTGTAATAGACGCATCCCTCAACTTTTCTACAAAAGCATATCCATCCATATCAGGCAACACAAGATCTAAAACAATAGCATCATATTTATTAGATGAAATAAAGGACAGCCCTTCTTCAGCTGTAGATGCAAGATCACAACGCATATCCTCTTTTTCAAGGAAATGGCCCAGAACTTTTAAAGTGGACAGATCATCTTCAACTAATAATACACGCATTAATATCTTCTTATTTTTGTAAATACTAACACTTTTTTTGCATGTAAGTAAGGAAGAAATGATTTTTCTTTGTAAACTTTATTAAAACATAAAAACATTGTTATTCAATATAAAATACGGTACAAGTACTATCTATTTTCCCATCTGATTTATTATAGGAAATCTAAATTTATGAAAAAACCTACAGCAACCTTGCCTCGAGCCGTTATTATGGACTGTGACCCTGGGAACGACGATGCCATTGCACTTCTACTAGCTATAGCATCCCCTGAAGACTTTAATATCTTGGGCGTTACCTGCGTTGGTGGAAATGTACCCTTAGAGCAAGTATGCATAAATGCTAGACAAATTTGTGAACTAGCTGGAAGACCAGATATGCCCATTTATTCTGGTTGTACAAAAGCACTTATTCAAGAGCCTAAAGCAGATAACTCTCATGGTTTTAGTGGCCTTGATGGAACAAATCTCCCTGCACCAAAAATGCCGCTGCAAGAAGAACATGCTGTAACCTTTATTGTTAAAGCTATTAAGAATCACCCTACAAAAGTAACCTTGTGCCCAACTGGTCCGCTTACAAATATTGCTATGGCTTTACGCATTGCACCAGAAATCAAAGAAAATATTGAAGAAATTGTTCTTATGGGTGGATCCATTACCTCTGGTAATATAACTGCTGCTGCTGAGTTTAATATGTATCTTGATCCTCATGCTGCTTTCATAATTTTCACTTCTGGTCTAAAAGTAACAATGCTTGGTTTGGATGTAACGCATAAAATAGCCGCTTCTCCTAAGCAATTAGCCAAAATGCGTGCTCTTAATAACAATCCTGCTTTGCAATCGGCTAATATGCTCGAAAAAACTCAAGACTTTGATATGCATAACTTTGGTACCTCTGGGCGTGTTGTTCATGACCCATGCGTTCCAATTTATTTAATCAAACCAGAACTCTTTAAAACAAAGAAAGCTAAGGTTCTCGTAGATATATTCCATCCAGACCATATGGGTGGTACTATTGTAAGCTTCCATAAAAAACACACAAAAGATGCAAACGCTTATGTTCCCTACGATGTAGACCATGAAGGAGTTTTTGATATAATGATTGAGCGCTTAGGCCGTTATACTAAATAACCCTTTCGTAACAAACTGTAACATAACTTGTATTTTATACTTTCCCAACTCCGCTTACCCTAGAAGAGTGGATAAGGCTCTTATGCTTTGAAAAAGAAAAATGAAATAAAAGGTTTAACGTGCAAAAACAAGCATACTCAATATACCAGCATACTTTCTTTCATGATATATCGTGCAAAGGTGTGGGCATTCATTCTGGTAAAGAGGTACTCCTTACTTTAAAACCCGCTCCCTCAGACCATGGTATTGTTTTTAAACGCACAGACCTTAAGGGCCAGCCTGAAATCCCTGCAACATATGAATATGTTATACCAACACGTCTTTGCACAAGAGTTGGCCTAACACCTAAAGTAAGCGTTTCTACTATTGAGCACCTAATGGCCGCCTTAGCAGCTTTCGAAATTGACAATGTTTTAATTGAAATTAATGGCCCAGAAGTACCTATCATGGATGGTTCATCCGGCCCTTTTGTTGCTCTATTTCAGTGTGCTGGAAAAATTGAGCAAGAAAAAAAGCGTCTTTATATTCGTATTAAAGAACCTCTTGTTTTAGAAGCTAATGGAAAAAAAATAGCTCTCCTTCCAAAAAATGAACTTTCTATTTATTTCCAAGCTTTATCAGAAAATGCAGACGTCCTTTTAAATAACCAATTTTATAAATATAATCATAGCTGGTCTTCCTTTAAGCAAGAAGTTGGCGCTGCACGCACTGTCGCTTTTTATGATGAAATCTCCCAACTTCAAGCCAATGGTCTAGGACTTGGTGGGTCTTTAGATAACACAGTTGTTTTAAAAGAAGGCAAGGTTCTAAATAGTGAAGGTCTACGGTACGACAATGAGTTTGCCCGTCACAAAGCTCTGGATGCTCTGGGTGATCTTTACCTTCTTGGGCACCCTATTTTAGGTGAATTTTCCTCTATTGGTGGTGGACATTCCCTTAATGCTAAGATCGTTCAAGAGATTATGAACACACCTAAATCTTTTGAGATAGAAACTCTATCTAACCTTGCTCCTACTCATAAACCTATTCTTTGGAAAGAAGCTCCTTGTCTTATATACACTACAAATTCTCCCCTTAGAACCTCTGCCTCTGCCTCTGCTTAATTCTTATCCTCATTTTTAGGATATGCATCAGCCCATAGGGTGCCATGCACTAAATAATGTATATTTTCTGCAATATTGGTTATATGATCTCCCATACGCTCAAGATTCTTAGCCATAATCATTAAATGTATACTATTGCTTGTATCTGCTGGATTCTTTTCTATATAGGCCAGATGATCTTGAAAAAATTTAGTATATAACGCATCTACTTCATCATCTTTATCCCAAACAATATGTGCCTTTTTATCATTACGCTCCCTAAAAGCAATCATAATTTCATCAAGCATATTGTTAACAACTTTTCCTAGTTTAAAGAGTATGTCTAGCTGATGAACCTTATAATCTCCATTCAAAGATGACTGCCTTGTCGCAATATGCTCCGCATAATCAGCAATGCGCTCTAAGTGATTAGCTGTTTTTAAAGCCACAACTACATATCTTAAATCTTCTGCTACTGGTTGGCGCAAAGCTAATAATCTTATAGCAAAATTATCAATTTCATTTTCAAGGCGATCAATATTCACATCACCAGAAATAACCTTTTTTGCTAGTTTTTTATCACCTGTTTCAAGTACTTTTAACGCACCTATGATTGATTGCTTAACCATTTCTCCCATATCTACTAATAAGTCTGTTAGCTTCATTAAATCTTTTCCATAAGATTTTACAATATATTTTTGCTTCATATTAAAGCCTTCCTGTAAGATAGTCTTGCGTCCTTTTATCTGTTGGATTTGTAAACATATGTGAAGTCCTACCAGATTCCACCAAAATCCCCTTATGAAAAAAAGAAACTTTTTGAGAAACGCGTGCTGCTTGCTGCAAATTATGTGTAACAAGTGCAATTGTATACTGTTCCTTTAATTCGTCAATAAGCTCCTCCACTCTGGCTGTAGCTATAGGATCTAATGATGAGGTAGGCTCATCCATTAAAATAACTTCAGGGTTTACAGCAATAGCTCTGGCAATGCATAGGCGCTGCTGCTGGCCACCAGAAAGCCCTAAAGCTGAACTGTATAGCCTATCTTTAACTTCTTCAAAAAGCCCTGCCCGTTGAAGGCTTGTTTCAACAATTTCATCTAATTCTTTTTTACTGAAAAAAAGCCCATGTAAACGTGGACCGTAGGCAATATTGTCATAAACAGATTTAGGAAAAGGATTGGGCTTTTGAAAAACCATCCCCACACGAGCGCGCAACAAAACAACATCTACATTTTTACCTAGAATATCTTCTTCATCTAAAATGATTCTCCCCTTTTGAGAAGCATTTCTAACCAAGTCATTCATTCGATTCAAACACCTCAAAAAAGAACTCTTTCCACACCCTGACGGCCCTATAAATGCACTTACTTTATTTTCTGGTATGCTCATGTTTATATCAAATAACGCCTGATGTTTTCCATAAAAGAGCGATAAGTTTTCAACTATTATCTTTGATTTAGACACGTACATAAATCCTTTTCTATACGCTAAATTTCTCAAATTTTCTACGAATAAGCAAGGCTAAACTATTAACTCCTAACAAAATAAGCAATAGGACAACAATAGCCCCTGAACTAGCTTCTATAAATCCTGGTTCTGGACGCTGAAACCACTGGTAGATTTGCACAGGCAAGACTGTTGCTGGACTATCCAATGTCATAGGTGCCTTTATTAAAAATACTACCATACCCACCATAATTAACGGGGCGGTATCTCCCATCATTCGAGCAAGAGAAAGCAGCGTTCCTGTAATAATACCTGGCATGGCTCCTGGTACCACATGGTGAAAAATAGCCTGAGTTTTTGAGGCACCAAGCCCCAATGCCGCTTCTTTTAAATTTTCCGGAACTTGACTTAAAGCCATGCGGCTAGATACAATAACAATAGGCATCATCATCAAACTCAACGTCAATCCACCTACCAATCCACTAGACCTCGGCAACTCAAAGAAGTTTAAAAAAATAGCCATTCCTAATAAACCAAAAATAATAGACGGCACAGCTGCTAAATTATTAATATTAACATTTATAAAGTACGTGAGTTTTGTATCTTTTCTCATAAAGCATTCCATATAAATAGCCACCACCACGCCTATAGGAAAGGCAATAGTAAAAGCGACTAACAACACAAAAATTGTTCCCATAAACGCTGCAAATATTCCTGCTGTTTCAGGAAATACAGAATCTGCATTAGAAAAAAAAGTCCAATTAAAAGTCGTTCTCAATCGTCCTTCATCCTCTTTCTTTTTAAGCCAATCAAAAATAAAGGACTCTCCCCCCCTTCTATAAGCCTGAGAAACTGTATATTGTATAGGCAGCCACATAGTATGTCGTCCTACAGATTTTTTTTTGCTTCTTTTTCTTTTATCTATCTCCTCTGCTACTATTTTCCAAGCGTTTAAACTCACTACTTCCTTCGCTTTTAACCCTGGTTTTCTCTCATAATGAAAAGCCTTCTCAAGCAAAGATGTCGCCTCTCCAGTAGACACTTTAAAAGAAGAAATCTGTGTTGTTGGCAAAGATATTTGAACTTCTTGTTTCCAAAAAATTGGCCAAGATTGGAAGAGAATAGATGTAAGCAGGGTTGTAAAAAGAAAAAGAACAATATATATAGACATCCAACCAAACCATTTAAAATGCCGGTCTCTTTTATGTCTTTTCAACAATTGTTTCTGTAAAGTTACGTTTTTCTTAGCTAAAGTCATATCTGGACCTTCTTTTGAAAACGTTCAGCTAAAAAATTAATACCAAGAGTTATAAAGAAAAGAACAAAACCTAAAGCAAATGCTGATAATGTACCTGGTGTATCAAACTGCTGATCACCTGTTAGAAGAGATACAATCTGTACCGTTACCGTCGTTACAGAGGAAAAAGGATTCACTGTTAAATTAGCTGCTAATCCCGCCGCCATCACCACAAGCATTGTTTCACCAATCGCACGAGAAAATGTAAGAAGCAGCGCACTAATTAATCCTGGCTTAGCAATAGGTAATACAACTTTTATGATTGTTTCTGCTTTTGTTGCTCCCAACCCCAAAGATGCTTCTCTTAAAGAATTAGGCACTGCGTTTAAAACATCTACGCACAAAGAAGTTAGCATAGGGATAAGCATTAATCCTAAAACCATCCCTGCTGCCAAAGCACTCTGTGCTGATGCTTCCCAACCAAAGCTAATAGCAAAATTCTGAAAAATAGGGGCTACAATAATTGCAGCAAAAAAACCATATACTACTGTGGGAATTCCCGCCATGCTTTCTAAAATTGGCCTAAGAAAACTCCGTACAGATGGCTTTGCATATTCTGATAAACATATAGCAGCCATAACACCTAAAGGAACTGTAACACTCAAAGCAAGGATTGTTATTAAAAATGTCCCCAAAAAGAGAGGCAGAGCCCCAAAATTATGAATAATATTTGTATCTAAATCATTTGGTGCCCAGTTCATTCCAAAGATGAAATTAAAAAATGGTACCTGAGAAAAGAAACGCATAGCTTCCACAATTAAGACACTAAGAATTAATACAATCACTAATAAAACAAAGGTCGTAAGGAAAAGCATGGCATACTGGATAACTTTTTCAACGGAAGTTCTCACACACTTTCTTCTTACCAGTGCTCGACGCCCCATAAAAATTCCTAATAAACCTAAAAATAAAGCAACTAAAAGACCTATAAATACCTTTGATTCTTCTGTTAGAAAAAAAGTTTTTTCCACAAAACTCTGTACCACTATAAATATAAAAAGAGGGATAACTACCCACAAAACACTATACCACCCATAATACCGTGGTAAGCTTATACCTTTCCTATGGATATCTTTAGAATCTTGCCGTTTAGTCCATTGTCGTACAATTTTTTTCATAAAAAAATAGACAAGAACGCTAACGCTTAAAAATGAAATCAACGACACAATTTAAATCAACTCTTTCATATCTAAAAGTAAGTATAAAACATTATTTAGAAATACACCTTTTTTTCTTTCTTTTCTTGTCAGAAACTATCAAGTGTGATTTTTATGATTCATGAAAATAATCATATATAGCCTGCGCCATGAATTTGCTAACTCCCTCTACAGCTTTGAGATCAATAGCTGCAGCATTCATAACTCCTTTGGCAGAACCAAAATGTAGCAACAAGGCTTTCTTTCTTTTAGCCCCAATTCCCGGGATACTATCTAAGATAGATTTTTTTATATCTTTATCTCTCTTTTGACGATGTGTTGTGATAGCAAACCGATGAGATTCATCACGAAGTCGTTGCAAAAAGAAAAGAAGACTAGAGTCTTTTGGCAGTTTAAGGACCTCTCCTGTATCAAAATAAAATGTTTCTTCTCCAGCATTACGCTTTGGTCCCTTAGCAATAGCGAGGATCCGCGGTGCCTGAAATTTTGGACTTATCTCCTTAAAAAATGACCGAACAACCCCCAGTTGCCCAAGACCACCATCAATTAAAATCACATTTGGCAACGCCTCTTCTCCTTCCTTTTTTTCGCCAGAAAACTTAAAACGCCGCTGTATTACATGACGCATCATAGCATAGTCATCATTCGTTTTAACAGAAGGATCCTTAATATGGAACTTTCGATATGCGCTTTTTTTAAAACCCTGATCATCCGCTACAATCATCACTCCATAAGGATGTGTACCCATAAGGTGACTGTTATCATAGGCTTCAATACGCAAAATAGCTTTATCCATATTTAGAAGATTTTGCAATTCTATCAAGGCCTTTTGATAAAAGGTTTTCTCCTTTAAATGCTCCTGTAGAGCATAAATAGCATTTTTTAATACAAGATCTAATGCCTGCTTTTTTACGCCTGATTTTGGTACAGAAATATCAACTTTAAACTTCGTTGATTCTGTTAAAGCCTCTTCTGCTAGCTGTTTAAACATTGGCTCTATGCTTGTTAAAATATGTTTTGGGGGTTGATGTCGCTCATAAAATTGCATTAAAAATGCTGAAAAAACTTCCTCATTTGTCATATCCTCATGGATTTGTATCGGAAAATAAGACCTGCTTCCAAAATGCTGTCCTGCTTGATAAAAAGCTACCTGTATGCATACTTTATTATGCTGCCTAGATAAGGCATGGATATGTAAATTTTGAGTAGAAGAAGGCAAATTTATAGCCTGATGCTCTTGTATTTTAGTCAAGGAAGCAATTCTATCGCGAAAAGCAGCAGCTTTCTCATAATGACGCTGTCTACTTGCTTCTATCATTTCTTTAGCTAGGTTTTCTTGTAAAGATTTTGTCTTCCCCTTGAAGAATTTTTTCACATCTTTCAATAAATGTGTGTATTTTTTTTCAGAGATTTTTTCTACACAAGGTGCTGAACATCTCTTAATATCATATAATAAACATGGCCGTGTTCTATACAAAAAAATATTATCAGAACAAGTTCTGAGTAAAAATACTTTTTGCAATGTCTCATAGGTTTCATTCACAGCTGTACCACTAGCAAAGGGGCCAAAATATTCTCCTGGATCTTTTCTTGTTCCTCTGTAAATTTTAAGACGAGGATACATATGGCCTCCAGTAAGCTGAATATAAGGAAAAGACTTGTCATCTTTTAGCAAAATATTATAGGGGGGACGATGCTTTTTTATGAGGTTTACTTCAAGCAAAAGAGCCTCTGTCTCTGTTGTTGTAAGAGATACCTCTACCGTAGCTAATTGAGCTATCATACGTTGCTTGCGCACCGGTAAGTTATCCCACCTCAAATAACTCTTCACCCTTTTTTTTAGGCGTTTAGCCTTGCCTATATATAAAATTTGATCTTTATCATTCTTAAAAAAATATACCCCTGGATTGTCCTTAAGACGCTTGGTGTAAAATCCTAAGTTCTTTAGCCCTTCTTCAAGCCCCATAGGTATTTTAGGCATAACTATTGCCCATTAATTTCTTCTTTAAAATATAAAAGACCATGGCGCTTCTTTCCTGCAGATAGCTTAAGCAATCCATTGTCTGAAAAATCCTCTTTAAAAAGCTTTTTATTTTCATTTTCAACAACTTGATCATTTAAACGGATACCCTTCCCTTTTATAATCCGCCGACCTTCTCCCTTAGATCTCGTCATGCCCAGGGCACATAGTCCCTCTACTAAGAGCATACCCTCTATTGCTAGAGCTGCCGGTAAATCCGTTGTGGTTTTTGGAATACCTTTATCTGTAAAACCTATTATCTCTATAGATTTTGTTTCCACATGGGTTACAAAAATCTTTAAAGCTGTTTCTTGTGCTGACTTCACAGCCTCTTCACCATGCAGCATGAGCGTTGCCTCATTAGCCAAGAGGATTTTCCCCTCATTTAACTCTTCTCCTTGTGCCTTTTCGAATTGAACAATTTTTTCACAAGAGAGATCTGTGTAAATTTTCATAAAACGCACGACATCTTTATCATGGCAATTTCTCCAAAATTGCCAATAATCATAAGAGCTTAGCTTGTCTGCATTGAGCCAAATAGCTCCCTTATGCGTCTTGCCCATTTTTTCTCCGCCGGAGGTCATAATCAAAGGTGCTGTTAGACCAAATACTTCTTTTCCTGACAAACGCCGTGTTAAATCTGTTCCATTTACAATATTACCCCATTGGTCTGATCCTGCTAACTGTAACCGACATTTATAATGTTTATTTAACCAGTAAAAATCATAGGCTTGGAGAATCATATAATTAAATTCCAAGAATGTTAGCGGCTGCTCTCTATCTAGGCGCAATTTAACACTCTCCATAGAAAGCATACGATTAATAGAAAAATATTTTCCATAATCGCGTAAAAAATCAATATAATTTATATCCTTTAGCCAATCATCATTGTTTACTATAATAGCCCCTGTAGGTTCCTTACTAAATATAAGAAAACGGTCGAAGCATTTTTTAATCATTTCTATATTTTTTTGTATAACAGCATCATCTAGTAATTGGCGGGATTCTGTTTTTCCAGAAGGATCTCCCACTTTAGTTGTTCCACCACCCATTAAGATGATAGGCTTCAATCCGTTGCGCTGTGCCACACGCGCAAACATAATTCCCATAAGATTTCCAACATGCAAACTATCTGCTGTTGCATCAAATCCTATATAAAATGGGAAAGGCGTGCGCTCTTCTTGAAGCGCTTTATCTAACAATGCATTATTTGTTCCCTGATATATAAAACCTCGCCATTGCGCTTCTTTCATAAAGCCATTGGAAAAGATTTCATTTATAGCATCTTCATTTTTCATAAAGTAAGTCCATCATTTAACTTTTAATCTATAGCTGTTGTTATAAAAAATTTAAAGGCATCTGTCATTGTAATTCATGTTAAATCACATAATTTTATGGAAATAAATAATAAAAAATGAAATACTGCTAGACAATGATACAAAATAAAAAATTTATAGTCCTTGGATTAATGAGTGGTACATCCGCCGATGGGGTAGACCTTGGGGTAATTGAAACAAATGGGCACCATCATATAAAGCTTTTAGAACACGGTTTTTCACCTTATCCTAAAGAACTAAGAGAGAAAATTTTAGAGGCTTATGGACAAGATACTTCCCTAAAAATAGACAATCTAGAAAAAGAATTAACCCTTTTTCATGCACAAGCTGCAAAAAATTTTATTGAAAAAAATACCTTAAAAAATATAAATCTTGTCGGATTCCATGGACAAACAATTTCACACACTCCCCCTACATATAATGATAAAAACATATGCCTCCAACAAGGAAACACCTATCAGATAGGCAATGGTATTTTGCTTTCTAAAGAACTAGGGCTCCCTGTTGTTTATGACTTTCGATCCAATGATATGCGTCATGATGGTCAAGGAGCACCTCTTGTCCCTATATTTCATTGGGCGCTAACTACTTCAAAACCAAATCTTAAATTCCCCTTAGCTTGGATTAATATAGGTGGCGTAAGTAACTTAACTTTTATACCTAAAAAAATAAGTACCCCTGAAAACCTCACTGCCTTTGATGTAGGTCCTGGAAATGCCCTCATAGATGATTGGATTTCATTTAAAACAAACAATGAAGAGCCTTTTGATGAAGATGGACACTATGCCTCTATAGGAAAAATACATCCCTCCCTTTTGAAAAAGTGGCTTTCTCATCCCTATTTAAAACAGCTTCCCCCTAAATCTATGGATCGACATTTATTTCATAGCGCCCTAGATGACTGTAAAAAATCTAACTTAAGTTTAGAGGATGGATCTGCATCCCTTACAGCATTTACCGCTTGCTGTATAAAAAAACAATTAGAATTTTTATCACCCACCCCCTCTACCCTCCTTATAAGTGGTGGTGGTGTGAGAAATAAAACACTCTATAATCAACTGAAAAAATTAGCCTTAATAGTTCTGAAAACAAATGATCTTAATTGGCCCAGTGATGCTATAGAAGCCTACGCTTTTTCCTACTTAGCTGCCCGCTGCTATTTACACTTCCCTATTACTTTCCCTGGAACAACAAAAGTGAAAAAACCTCAAACAGGTGGCCTAATCGCTCAATTTAACAAGTAATTTTTCTGCTATAGTCCTTTAACTTGAAAGAGATTCTGTTTAAAGAATATTTTTACGGCTATTATAGGTTTAAAAAAAGAACTATTTTCTTGTAACAATGTCGTTTAATTAATCATCAAGTTCTCTAGTAAGGCTTTGTGTGGGTCCTGTACCCCATTTATTTTTTCAGCAGCTTCTTTACATTCACTCATGCTTATATATAGCAAGTTATATCAGCAATTGAATCTCCGCCAAAGATATTCATTTTCTCTTTTCTACACTGATGACAGTCCCCGCAGATTTTATAGTTTGTTGCATGACTCACCATCACACCTGCTGAAAGTAAAACAACAGCTGCTGCAAATGCTCTAATTGATGTTAGTGTAAATTTTTTCATAATATTTTCTCCCTATTTTTATCACCTAAATATTATTCTCCCATATATGGAACGTAGCTCTCAATATCATCTTGAGACGTGCTTATGATACCCTAGGTTATGGAAGAAATCGACTAAAGAGCTTCTAAACCCTCCTTTATCAAAATTCATATGCGATCTTTTATGAGGATTATGCCAGGTAAGTATGGCACTTTGAACTTCAGGTAGAGGATTATCTACACGTGCCCTTATTCCTGATTTAGTGTTAGTTAGCACTACTTTCACTGGTAGATTCTTCAGTGTTTTAAGAAAGTCTCCGTACTTCAAGGCTTTAGCTTCATTTCCTCCTTCAAAAAAATCTCTTACAAACGCCTGTGCCCTTGGGTTTTCTATTTTATCTAAGGGATCTTCTTTCCTTTTTAGCATGCTAAATACAGGCCTCTTTTCTTCTTCTCTTGCTCTAAAATATACGCTGGAATAAGAAGTCTGATCTGTCTTCATTTCAACAGTTTCTTCTCTTTCTGCCCCTACCTCTTCTTGCTTAGTTTCCATATCATGTTCTTCAGACGAGGTTTCTTTTCTACCACCTCCACCATCATCTGCTCCTTCAGAATCCTCCTCTGGCTCTTCTCCTATATGTACACTTCTTATGCTAAGTATACCCAATTCATCAGTATCTTGAGTCGTTAATTCTTCCATCTCTTTCTTTTTTAGCTTAGCTAGTTGTAGTTTAGCCTCTATATCTCCCTTATCTACTGCCCTTTTATAATACTCTCGAGCCAAGGGAATATTTTTATCACCTTCATAACACAGCATATCCCCATATAACTTCTGCGATTTTGAATACCCCTGATCTGCTGCTGTTTTAATATAGACTAGAGCATGAATTTTATTTTCATATCCCCCCTCTCCATAGTATAACATCGCACTATAGTTATACTGTGCTTTTACAGATTTCTTGTTTGCCGCCAATTGAAAACACTCTCGAGCCAAGGGAATATCTTTCTCTCCTCCCTCTCCTTCATAGAGCATAACCCCATAGTTAAACTGTGCTTCTACATGTCCCTGACTTGTAGCTTCTTTAAAATAGTGACGAGATCGAACAAGATCTTTATCACCTCCATACCCATTACCTAACATTATGGCATATTCATACTGTGCTTCTAGATCTCCAGAAGCTGCTGCCAATTGAAAGTAGTGACGAGCTTGAGCAAGATCTTTAGAACCCCCATACCCATGGTTTAACATTATGCCATAATCAATCTGTGATCCTTGTTGTCCCTGGTCTGCAGCCAATTTAAGGTAGTAACGAGATTGAACAAGATCTTTAGAACCCCCATCTCCCTGGTTTAACATTATTCCATAATTAGCCTGTGCTCCTCCGTGTCCCTTATCTGCAGCCAATTTAAGATAGTAACGAGCCAAGGGACGATCTTTATCTCCCCCATCTCTCCTTCATAGAGCATAGTTCCATAATGATATTGTGCAGCCCTATATCCCTTATCTGCTGCCTTTTGAAAGTAGTAACGAGCTAATATAGGCTCTTTATCTTGGTGCTCTCCACTATGCAACTCATACCCACAGTAATACTGTGCGTATTGTTGTCCCTGGTCTGCAGCCAATTGATAGTATTTATAAGCATTGCTAAAATCTTTTTCTCTATGCAACAACTCCCCATAAGAATGCTGTAATTGAGCGTTTTTTAAAGATAACAAAAGTTCATATACCTTTTTTTCGTGTTTTTGGAATCCTCGAGGTTTAAATATATGCCTGTAATCTTCTAAATATACAGCGCGGTAGCCTGCATAAAAAATTCTTTCTGCTATGTTAGGAAAACTTACAACACTATCAAGTACTTCACAGAGTAAAGCATCTCCTTTTCCGCCTTTACTATTAAAATCACCATAATTTGTCACTACTTTTAAGGCTGCATATTTTTTGGACATTTCAACCTTAGCAGTAGTACTTACTACAGTTTTTGAAAAATCCTCAACATTATAGGTATCCAATGGGAATTTATTTTCTATCAAGGGACGTATTCTTGGATCATAGACCTGCTCCAAAAGCTCTAAACGAGAGTCCCTTGTAAAAAGAAGTCCGGAAAGTTTATCTAGCTTCTCTTGTTCCTTCTTTTTCTTCGCTGCTTTTGCATTTCTCGGTACACCCTTACATAAACTTTTATAGGCTTGATCTAAAGAGCAGCCTCTTTGTACATCTCCTAAGAGAGCTAAATCAAGCAACATACCTAATCTTTGATCATCTAAAGCTTTTTGAGGTAAACTATGACCAAACAATGGATTGCCTTTTAATTTACCGCTAAAAGCTAAAAGATAGGGAACAGCTTGAAATGATCCATTTTCCACAAGGGCCTTAAACCCTTGTCTAGCTCCTTCATAGTCCTTTCTATCTAAAGCATCCAGTGCATGATCAAATCTTACATGCATTGCCCTGCTGGAAGGAGCTGCTGCGCCTCCGCCACTAGGAGCTAAGCTCCTATCTGTTTCTCCAGAAGTTAGGGCAGAGCTACCCCTATTACTCTCTTCCATAGAACCTTTTGGAGGTTTTCCGCTAGCTGAGCTCAATGAAGAGATAAGCGCTATAATAGGTACTGTTAAAACAAGCTTTTTAAACATTACAATATCCTTAAAATTAAGCGTGATTAATACGTATGTTAAATATTTCTATACTACAATTTATTCATATACTTCTATATAGAAATGCATCTATGCAATTCAAGTTTTTATTTAATATCCCTATAGAAAAAAAAATATAATAAATTCAAAGATCCCTATCTATTTGATTTTTTAGGAACTGCTGTTCCACGACGCAAGGCAGATCTAGAAAAAAGTTTAGTAGATCATATCCAAAAATTTCTTCTAGAATTAAGACAAGGATTTTCTTTTGTTGATAAACACGTTCACCTTGAATTTGGAGATAAAGATTTTTATATAGATCTTTTATTTTATTTCCTTTTTAGAAACTCTTTTTGAAAAAAGGCCCTGTTGCAAAAAATAAGATATCCTCTTACATTTACACTCTCAGAAAGACATCTCACCATATCATTTTATTTTTTGCAACAGAGCCCCTAAAACTTAAGTCTCTTTCCTTTTTCCTCTGAAATATCTAAAATAAATCTCTGACAACAATACGGGCACTGTATCTCTTTTGTGTTTGGAAGAACTTTCAAAAACACACGCGGATGACCAAAATCAAGGCTCCCCCCATCGCAACTAAACACCTGCCTATGAACCTTCTTTATTTTTGACATTTTATTACAATCTCATTTGATATATTGTTCTTGTGTTTTAAGTATAGTATACAAAATAAAGTTAATAAACATTTTTTGCGCCTGTAGCTCAGCTGGATAGAGCGTTGGCCTCCGGAGCCAAAGGTCAGGGGTTCGAATCCTCTCAGGCGCGCCAATATTATGTATAGGTACCCTTATTATGTCTTCTTCTGTGACTTCTAACAAAACAGCTATCTGGCCATATGGGCCAAAAAATATCTTTCCTTTTATGAATTTAAAACTTCAAGAGCTGCGCATACGACCTCAACTTCGAGCAGCTTTTGAAAGTGTAATGGATAGTGGTGCTTATATCATGGGCCCCCAAGTACGTGAGCTAGAAGCTAGACTCTCAGAAATGACCAAGACAACAACACTTAGTTGCTCTAGCGGTACAGATGCTCTTATCCTAGCTTTAATGGCCTATGATATTGGGCCTGGCCATGCTGTATTCGTTCCATCTTTTACTTTTGCCGCCACAGCAGAAACAGTCCGTCTTTTAGGAGCAACACCTGTTTTTGTTGATTGCACAGCCCATACTTATTGTATTTGTCCTCAAAGCTTGAAAGAAGCCTATGAACAAATCAAAGCCCTGGGGAAGCTAGAGCCAAAAGCAATCATTTCTGTAGATTTGTTTGGGCACCCAGTAGAATATGCAACGCTTTCTTCCTTCTGTGCAAAAGCTAATTTAGTTTTTATTGGAGACTGCGCCCAAAGTTGCGGCGCTACTTACAATGGACAACCTGTTGAATCTTTCTCAGATATAGCTACCACTAGTTTTTATCCTGCTAAACCCTTGGGCTGCTATGGAGATGGTGGTGCTCTCTTCTTAACTGAAAAGAGCTCTTATCTAAAAGATAAACTTAAATCTTTACGTGTTCATGGAGAAGGAAAATATAGATATGAACATGTTCGCATTGGCATTACAGGTCGATTAGATACATTACAAGCCGCATTTTTATTAGAGAAGCTTACTATTTTTTCAGAAGAAGTTGCATTACGTCAACAAGTAGCTAATCAGTATACCAATGGATTAAAAGGCTTAGAAAAAAAAGGAGTTATTCCGCCAGTTGTAGAGCCTGTATGCACTAGTGTTTAGGCACAATATACACTTCAAGTACAAGACCGAGAAAATTTCCAAAAATATCTGATGACTTTTGGCATTCCTACTGTTATTTACTATCCTATACCTCTTCATAAGCAAAAAGCCTATATTACAGACCCTCAAGCACCAAATGGACTTCCTGTTACTGAAAAATTAGCCCATTGTGTTGTTAGCTTGCCTATGCATCCCTATCTTAAAAAAGAAGATCAACTCTTCATTATCGAAAAAATTAGGGCATTTTTTGATAAATAAAAAACACACCTCTCTGATCTTGTTGTAAAAAATGACCCTGTAGGAAAATTAAATAAAATCTCCCATAATTTAAGGCAGGGTACTTCCCTACCCCTAAAAATTCTTCTTATCTTCCTAAATTATAATCTGCCTTTGCAGGTGTTATCTATTTTATCTTAGTTTATTCTTAAAAAGAGCAATATATTACATGCTATACGCTCTTAATTCTTTTATATCTACTTAAGCTAAAAATAAGCTAATTTTAAGTGCTTTATTAATTCTATAGTATCTACTATTAGCTTCTATAACAGACTTTTTTTATAATAAACTCCGTAATGATCTATCTGAGTAGAAAACTTAAATTTCTATCCTCTATTTTAGAAAAATACTGACATTTTTTAATTATTCTACAAAGTATCCATCGTTAAAATGTTACCTGACACTTCCACAAAAGAGTTGGTCTCTAGATCATATACTTCAACTAAAACACCCTGGTTTTGCAGTGTATCTAATAAGCGAAGGCAATGAGCAGTGCCCATACAATAAAGTGTGTTTTCTTGATCTCTCTTCTCTAAATCTCCTGTTACACGCTCAATAATAGTTCTATTTCTAATATCTCCTGCTTTTCTAACAAAAGGTCTCAGATACACAATATTTCCGGATACATATTTTTGAGTAAGGGTAAGTGCATTAGAACCCAAGTTTACAGGTATCCTATTTGATGCACTGGGATCTAACATAGTAGCTGCTTTTTCAGACCTTCTTCTCCTATACTCTTCTTGCTTTAGATATTGGTAGCCTTTCTTAAATTTATCATCTTCCTCCTTTAAATCTCTAATAATTTCCTCGATTTCTCCTATTTTAGATCTCAAAAAATTCCTTCTATTCTCTTCTCCATTTTCTTCTAAGAACTGATTTAATTGAGCAAACTGCATAAAAAACATTTGTATTGTTTCGCTTTTAAAAAGTTCGTGAAAGAATTTATCTTGGACCGATTCAAAATAATCACAGTCAACCCCTTTCGTCTCTAAGAAGTAATTACAAATAATATCATCTACTCCACTGTCATGCGCTTTAAATCCACATCCATCCTCAAAAAAAAGTTTTCCATCTCTAAGCTTATTTGCCGCAAGCAAGGTGCTAAGAAAAAGTTTTACAACTGCAGGATGATACTTCCCTATGGACTTCCCATTTGATTGGAAAAAATCTTCTATATATTTCAAATCACTTTCCTGAAAATTTAAATTATCTGCCCATGATTTTTTTACAGAGGAAAGTAGCCTTTCAAACATATTAAAATCTTCAAACAACTGATGTGATACAGTCGGATTGAGAGAGAAAATTCTTTCAGAATAAACTTCTCCTTCAACAACACAAGCATGACAAGTACTCATTAGCCTGCGAACTTCTATAGGCACGGATCCTATGGGTAGGCTATGCAACGTTCCAAAAACATAGTGTTTGCCACCTACTCTAAAGAAGAAAAGTTTTTCTACCGATATTTTAATTCTTGAATCAAGTGGGTAAAGAGAAGAAGATTCTAACAGAATAGAAAGAGGGAGATGGGATGGGATTATTATAGCTTGAACTGTCTTTGTATTTATTTCATGTTGTACACTACTAGATGGTGAAATATCTTCTCCATATACAGCGCCTATAGGGAGTCCAAAAAGTTCGATAGGGGCTTTAGCTGTTTTTTCTTTACCATAAAATGCTCGAAAAACACAAACAGGAAGCTCTTCTAAGTCAGTCATCCTTTTAGGACTATCCCCTTTTACTGCAAAAACAGACGGCGCAAGTAAAACCATTAGAATTGAAAAAATATATTTCATTATTAAATCCTTAAAAATAATTGTATTTATCTAACATATAATAACTAAATGTATACTTTCAACTAGAGTCTGTAAATATTTTTAAATTTCTCTTTTTTGAAAGATGTATTAATTTTTTTTATAACAAAATCTATTAAATTAAATAGCTATGAATGCTATTTTTACATAGCATCTACGAAGCTTTCAAATTTTGAATTCTCTTGTCTATTTTTGGTGTGAAGAAAGTATAAATAGCTGGCACAATAAAGAGTGTTAAAAATGTCCCAAAAGTCATACCACCAACAATAACCCAACCAATCTGGTTAAGACCATTAGCTCCAGCCCCTGTAATAAGTGCTAGTGGCAAAGCACCCAATACCATAGCTGCTGTCGTCATAAGAACTGGTCGTAAACGCAATTTTGCAGATTGTATCACAGCATCCTTAATATCCACCCCTTCTCTACGCAAATTGTTAGCAAAATCCACAATCAATATGCCATGCTTGGTAATGAGTCCTATGAGCGTAACCAAGCCAATTTGGCTAAATATATTGAGCGTACCTCCCACAAGCCATAGCGTAAACATAGCTCCTGTAATAGATAACGGTACACTAAACATAATGATGAGAGGATCAATAAAGCTCTCAAACTGAGCAGCCATTACTAGATAAATGAAAATCAAAGCTAAACCAAAGATAAGATAAATAGTATACTGTGATTCTAAGAACTGACGTGTCCCTCCTGAGTATTCTGTACGAAAATCGTCCGTTAGCAAGCGATCTTTTAATCCATCTAAGAAATCTACTGCCTCTGAAAGAGCAAACCCATTAATTAAGTTAGCACTTATGGTAATAGATTTTAGCTGGTTGAAGTGATTTATCTCTGTTGGTATTGGTCGGCGTTCAACACTTACAACGTTTACTAAAGGCACCATAGCTGTTTTTTTATCCTGTTGTGCTCGCAAATAAACCTTGTTCAAGTCTTTCGGATCAAGGCGCTGAGAGGCTATTAACTGTGTTTTCACATCATATTGCTCTCCATCCCAACGGAATTTTGTCACTGTTCTTCCACTAATAAGTGCATCCAATGTTTCACCCACAGTTTGAACATCAAGCCCCATAGAAGCCAACTTATCACGATTAATGTTTACATAGTACTCTTCTGCATCTGGGCTAATATCTGCTTGTACACGCTCAAAACCCTTATGCTTTACCATAGCCTGTTCAATAATACCGGCCATCTTATTAAGTTCTTGATATGATCCTGTTGTTTGTAAAACAAAACTAAAACTATCCGATGATCCCCCACCACCAATAAAAGTACCCCCTATACTCGCATATGCATTCATTCCTGGAATATCCCACACTTCTTGTTGCACACTATCTCTTAATTGTAAGGATGATCTCTTTCTCTGGCTCCACGGTTTTAAAATATTATAGGTTACAGCTGTAGGTACAGTAACAACTGAAAGCTGACTCACTACTTCTGGCAAGTCTAGAAGTTTGTCTAGCTGACGTACATATCTGTCTAAGTAGGCAAGTGTTGTTCCCTGCTCTCCATCCGCACGACCCCAAATAAGTCCTTGATCTTCTCTTGGAGCCAATTCACTTTTAAGTACCTCTTTTCCCATATAAACACCTGCACCAGCAACGACTAAACTAATTACTAGCATCCACCAACGCTTCTTTACACTTAATGAAACAAGCTTTTCATATCCTCTTTCTATAGAGGCTAGTATACGTCCATGAACGTTATCCTCATCAAGAGTCTTCTGCTTTAGCATACGAGAGCACATAGTTGGTGTAAGGGTTAAGGCTACAATACCAGAAATAATAACAGAGCCAGCTAAGGTTAGTGCAAATTCTGTAAACATTTTACCTGTCATACCCTTGGATAAGGAAATAGGAGCATAAACAGCAGCTAATGTTAAAGTCATAGAAATAATAGAGAAAGTTATTTCTTTTGCACCTTTTATAGCTGCTTGAAATGGTTTTTCACCCTTTTCAATATAACGATAAATATTTTCTAGCATAACAATAGCATCATCCACCACCAAACCAATAGCAAGAACTAGTGCTAATAAAGTCAATACATTGATTGTAAAACCAAAAGCATACATCAAAGAGAAACTAGCTATTAGTGAAACAGGAATAGTTACCAAAGGAATAATAGCACCACGCACAGACCATAAGAAAAGCCAAATAACTATCACAACCAAAATTACCGCCTCTATGAGTGTCTTATATACTTGATCTATAGACTCCTGGATAAAGATAGACGTATCATAAGCAATATCAATAGACATACCCTGTGGTAATCCTTGACGAAGCTTTGGTAAAGTTTCTTTCAAAGATTCTATTAGCTCAAGTGGATTGGCTGTTGATTTTTTGATAACTTCAATACTCACCGCCGGCTGGCCATTAAAGTAAACTGATGAGCGCTGCTCACCTGATGAAAATTGAGCATATCCAACATCTTTCAAGCGAATAATGTACCCTTTTCGATCTGTGATAACCAAGTTATCATATTCATGTTCCGTTTTAAGTTTGGCAGAAGTAGTTACATTAAATTCACGATCATTACTTATAATACGGCCAGCTGGAATCTCGACATTTTGGTTTTTTAAAGCTTGAGAAATATCATGCACTGTTAGCTTATATCCCGCTAGCTTTTCAGGGTCTAACCATATATGCATAATCATTGGCGCTGAACCATATACTTCAACGTTCGCTACGCCTGTTACCGCTTGAACTTGGTCTTTCAAGCGTTTATCCGCAAAACGATAGAGCTCCGGCACTTCCAATGTCTTGCTTGTTATAGCCAAATAAAGAACAGGATCAGCATCAGCATCAGCTTTCTTAATAGTAGGATCTGGTGCGTCACGCGGCAAGCGCTCTTTCACACGACCAATACGGTCTCGCACATCTGAGGCAGCTCCATCTAGAGACCTCTCTGGTTTAAAAAATAACCTAATAACACTATTTTCTGCCTCTGATCTAGATTTCATATAATCCAGACCTTCAATTCCAGCTAAAACACCTTCTAGTGGTTTTGTAATCTGTGTCTCAATAATTTCTGGCCCAGCACCTTCATAGGAAGTTTTTACAGAAATAACAGGACGATCAACTTGAGGATACTGTCTTACTGACAAATATGTATAAGAAACTATTCCCACAATAACAGCTACCAAAGAAAGAACGGTAGAAAATACAGGACGCCTAATACAAAGTTCTGACAAAGCCATTTATATACCTATTTTGCTTCTTGTTTTAATTTCTCAACAATATTGGTAATATCTTTTCCTTTCTCATTCATCCGAGAAGAAGAAATTGTTCTTACAGGTACACCACTAAAGTGAAGTTTTGATGCGCCAGCAGTTACTACAATATCATAAGAAAATAACCCCTCTTCAACCACGACCATACCATCACGACGACTGCCTATAACCACAGGTGTCTCCACAGCTTTATCATCAATAATGCGGTAAACAACTTGCTCCCCTTTACGCTGTTCAATAGCAGACTCTGGAACCATAATAGCCGTTTCATCCTCTTTTAGCATCAAAGTTACAGAAGCAAATAAACCTGAACGCAAATCTTTTGAAGCATTGTCTATAGAAGCACGCACACGAATACTATGATTTATTGTATCCACACGTGCATCAATTGCCTTAACAAGGCCTTGATATACATTAGGAAAACCATCCACCTTCACTTTAACAGGCATCCCCACCTTTAAATCTTGAATATACACCTCTCCTACATGAAAATCCACTTTCATTGGATCAATATCTTCTATCATAACAAGATCCTCCCCAGGCCGCACATAAGAGCCGATGCTCATATCTGTCAATCCAACCAATCCCCCAAATGGAGCAACTATTAAACATTTTTCTAATTTTTTCTCGGCTCCCCTTAAAGCAGCTGTATGAACTTCATATGCTGCATAAGCTTTTTGCATTTCCTTTATAGGACCAACTTTCTTTTCCACAAGAAGTTGTGTCCGTTTATAATCTAATTCAGCCAATCTTCTTTGAGCCTGCGCTTCATTTACTTTCGCCCGTAAAATAACATCATCAATTTTTATAAGGCTTGTTCCTTTTTCAACGTGCGTTCCTGGTGTAAAAAGAATCTCCGTAATCTTGCCTTCAATTTCTGGACGCAACATAACAGAATCATTAGCTACTAGGTTTCCTACTGCCACCAAATTTTCTTCAAAGCGTTGCACTTTTATAGGTTCTACCTCTACTAAAACAGTATTACGTTTTGGCGCTTCTTGTACGACATCCAACTGAGAGGGACTTAACAAAAAAAATAAACCTATGCCAGCTCCTACAAAAAATAATATAAATACAAATTGCCATAAAAATAGGAGCCTTCTCCATGTGTCTAACAATTTTTTTAAAATTTTTATTCTCATTCCTATACACCAAACCGCGTTCTTCTTTTAACTAAAGC
>JAJRRM010000004.1 GCA_024279475.1 Alphaproteobacteria bacterium
AGACAGCACTTGGTGCTTATTTTTCTAACAACCCCCAGAAGACGCTTCTTATAGATGCTCGCTAAGAAATGTTTACTCTATTTACGCAGACTATGCCTGCATATGTTACTCATCTAGCTTTTTCAAATACACGACATAATTTAACGACTGTTGGTAATTGGTTTCTCTATAACTGTACCGATCTTAGGACAGTAGATTTATCTGGTCTTGCTAACGTAACAACTGTTGGCTATGATTTTCTCCATAATTGTAAGGCTCTTACGACAGTAGATTTATCCCCTTTAGCCAACGTAACAACTGTTGGTGATAATTTTCTCCATGATTGTAAGGCTCTTACGACAGTAGATTTATCCCCTTTAGCTAGCATAGAGACTGTTGGTGATAACTTTCTTATTTACTGTAAAGGTCTTACAGAAGTAGATTTATCTGGTCTTGCTAACGTAACGACTGTTGGTCAGGGTTTTCTCTATGGATGTAGTAGCCTTACAACAGTAGATTTATCCCCTTTAGCTAATGTAAAGGCTGTTGGCTGTTATTTTCTCTATGAATATACAGGATCTCCACCGATAGATCCTCATGGGTTAATTGAAGCCCCGTAGAGTAAGCATGTAAAATACTTAAAGTTTCCTTTAGATTTTTCTATTTCTGTAACGACAAGCATTGGAATTCTATGAATTGAATATTAACCAGGTCCTTTTTTTGTTTGGAACGTTTTAAGCCATTCCATTTTCTTAAGCCTAGAAAGCACACTGTTAATATATTTATTATTTTCTCCAAATTCCTTTGCTATATCTATAGAAGAAAGGGGCTCGCATCTTAAAAAGATTTTATTCCTTTACATCTCTCTATTAGCTATAAAAAAATAAAACCTTCCTATGCTTTCCAACAATACTTCTTAATATAAAAATAAGACTCGTAGCCACATATTGACCTGCCCCTCTATTCAATCGTATGATATTTTTAAAATTAAGGAACTTCCATGAATATTCATGAACATCAAGCGAAAGAACTACTATCCACCTTTGGAGTACCTATTTTAAAAGGCACAGTTATATTTGATGCAAATAAAGCTGTAGCTGTAGCAAAGGCACTCAATTCTCCTTCTTGTTGGGCCGTAAAAGCGCAAATTCATGCCGGTGGTCGTGGAAAATCTGGCGGCATTAAAATTGCTCAATCTTTAGATGATGTAAAAAAATATGCCCAAGAAATTTTAGGAAAAACTCTTGTCACCCCTCAAACAGGACCAAGAGGTAAAGAAGTAAAACGCCTATATATAGAGCATGGATGTGCTATAAAAACAGAACTTTATCTCAGTCTTTTAGTAGATCGTACAAAAGGCTGTATTAGTGTTATCTCAACTTCTGAAGGCGGCGTGGATATTGAAGAAGTAGCTAAAAAATCACCACATAAAATCATAAAGTTATCTATAGATCCGGCTATTGGCTTGCAAAAGTTTCATCAACGAAACCTTGCTTTTAGCCTTGGTCTTAAAAACACTATAGCTAAGCAATTCTCAAAGCTTTTAGCTAGCTGTTACCAAGCCTTCACCTCGCTAGACGCCAGCCTTATAGAACTCAATCCTTTTGTTATTACAAAAAACGATACTATTTTTGTTTTAGATGCAAAAATGTCTTTCGATGATAATGCGCTATACCGTCATCCCAATATAGAAAATCTGCGTGATTTAACGGAGGAAGATCCAGCAGAACTAGAAGCTACAAAATGCAACCTCAGTTATATCAAGCTAGATGGCAACATTGGCTGTCTTGTAAATGGTGCTGGCCTTGCTATGGCTACTATGGATATTATCAAAATTTATGGTCAAGAACCTGCTAATTTCTTAGATGTAGGTGGTGGTGCTACAGAAGAGTCAGTTACAAAAGCATTTCAAATTATTCTATCAGATCAACGTATTAAAGGTATACTTGTTAATATATTCGGGGGGATTATGCACTGCGACGTAATTGCTAAAGGGATTGTATCTGCAGCAAAAAAAGTTTGTCTGAAGGTTCCTCTTGTCGTTAGATTAGAAGGCACCAATGCAACAGAGGGAAAAAATATTCTTAGCAAGAGTGGGTTGTCACTACAAATAGCTAACAACCTTTCTGACGCTGCTGAAAAAATTGTTACAGCTGTGAGGGAGACCATCTAATGTCAGTTCTCGTTGATAAAAACACTCGTGTTATCTGCCAAGGCTTAACAGGATATCAGGGCACTTTTCATTCAGAAAAAGCTCTAGCTTACGGTACAAAAATGGTGGGCGGTGTAACTCCAGGAAAAGGGGGATCAATCCACTTAGGGCTGCCTGTTTACAATACAGTTTATGAAGCTATCAAGCATCATAGCGTGGATGCCTCCGTTATTTACGTACCAGCTCCTTTCGCAGCTGATGCTATTTTAGAAGCAATCGATGCAGGAATTCCATTAATTATTTGCATAACAGAAGGCATTCCCGTTCTAGATATGTTGCGTGTAAAGCAGCAGCTAAAAAATTCAACATCAAAACTCATTGGTCCTAATTGTCCCGGTATCATTACACCAGGTCAATGCAAGATAGGTATAATGCCTGCCTATATTCACATGCCTGGTTGTGTGGGGATTGCCTCCCGTTCCGGAACCCTTACTTATGAAGCAGTGGACCAAACAACCAAAGCTAAACTAGGCCAATCCACCTGCATTGGTATAGGTGGAGACCCTATTAAAGGCTTAGACTTCGTTGATTGCTTAGAGCTGTTCGCCAAAGACCCAGCTACAGAATCTATACTTCTTATAGGCGAGATTGGGGGTGATAGCGAAGAACGCGCTGCTGATTTTTACAAACAAGAGAAAATTACTAAACCCTGTGCTGCCTTTATAGCTGGACGCACTGCACCTGAAGGTCGCTGTATGGGGCATGCTGGTGCTATTATATCTGGCGGCATGGGTAGAGCAAGCGAAAAAATAGAGACTCTCCGCTCCGCTGGTATTTTAGTAACAGACTCACCTGCAAATATAGGCTCTATCTTATTACGGGGCTTTTAAATATTCTCTCCTTTTCAAGACAATTGAGAATATACCACACACTATCCATACCCTCTTTTGAATATCCAGCTGTTATAAAAGCTATCTAGGAAAGATGTAAGACTTTATTTTAACATCTCTGTTAAAATATTATGAACAAGAGTCTCAAATCTTTATTTTAAAGTATTCTCTTATATTGCCAGGATGATAAAATAACACCTTCGAGTTCCTCTAAACTAAAAGTTAGTTGTTTAGCCCTATTTTTTTTAAAAACTAAGCAGCTTTTACTTCCGGTACGACTTCTGGCATATCCACCTGACTAGATTTATTTTCCTGTTTTTCAAAAAAAATAACACCCCATAAAAAACCTGCAGTTACAGGCATCATGATAAAATAAAGACCCCAATGTCCTATACTATCTGTTAGAAATACAAGGCCAAAGGAAGCTATAACATGCATAAAAGCTCTAGAAACAGCGTAGATTACGCTTGCATAAGTAAATCGCCTAAAGATAGGAAGCCGCCGAAGAACACATGGAACAGCTGGCACCAGTGTCAATGTAAAGCAAACACTAACCAGTTGAATCAAGAAAATAGAAGTTGCTGATTGAGCGCTATACATTAGAAACGGTACAATAAGGAAAAAAAGAAATAAAACTGAACCTCTAAACCGAACAATTTTAAGAGGGTGAATTTTAATACTTAAGAGCGCAACAGTTACTATTGCAGCAAACTCTACAATAGAGACAAAGAAATTTTGAGCAATAATATATTGCCCACTGTACCCCATACCTTTTAAGATAAGGCCACAATAAATATAACTAAAATATAAACACGCGGGCGGCCCAGAGCTAATTAAAAAATATGCTAGAAGCATTTTCCAGTTAGCTCTTTTTTTCCAAATAGGGTTTTCGCTATTTAATAACACTGTGGATCGCTTACCTCCATTATCTTGAGCTGGACTTAAGCTTTTTTTCAAACGCCTTTTCATATCCACAAACTCTGGCGTTTCACGCAATCGTGTTCGTGCTACAGAACCTACAACAGCTATCGCAGCTCCAACCCAAAAAGCATTACGCCAATCAAAGCTATAGAGGGTTACTAATGTAGCTACACCTAAAGCGGCCATAGTTCCCAATCTTGACGCACATCCAATCAATGCCACTACAGGATAACTTGTGGGAGGTTTTGTTATTTCTGTTATATATATTTCAGCACCAATAATCTCACCCATAGAAGAAAGGCCTTGAATAACCCGGCATAGTGTCACTAACCAAGCAGCAGTAATTCCAATCTGTGCATATGTCGGCAAGGTTGCCATAATAATGCAAGAAATTGCCATCATCATAGTAGTTATGATCACCGTGGTCTTTCGGCCCATATGGTCTCCAATATATCCAAATATTAAAGCGCCAAAAGGACGCAAAACATACGTAGAGCAAAAAGCAAAGGCTGCTAATAAGGAAGCAGTTTTAGCATCTGATACAGGGAAGAATAGCTCATTTAAGACAACAGCCATATGCACATAAAGCATTAAGTCAAAATACTCAAGAAAAGTACCAACCTGTAAAAGCCCTACAGCCTCTTTTTGATCTTGCCTCAGAGAAGATAAAAATGTCATGTATAACTTGTCTTTTTTATTTATAATAATATCTACGTTTAATTTCTAAATATAGATAAAAGTAATTCTGTACAACATAGATAATTAAAAATATAGTGTCAATATTAATTCTTTTTAGAATATTCTTAAAAGTAGTTACGTTGTATGATAGACTTTTTCTTCAGTTTCTATTTCGAAGGAGTCCTATGGGAGAAGTTGAGGATGAAGCTTAAGGATGAAAAAGTCTAATGTTTGACAGACTTTGCTTGACAGATTTTTTTCTCTCGCATGTAATGCTTAAAGTTGTTGAAGGAAATTACTACTATGATTATAGACGTACGTGAAATAGATGAGTTCAGCCTAGAGCATATTCCTGGTGCTATAAATATACCCCTCTCCACTTTCACACCTACTGCTTTTCCACGGTTTTATCCCAAAGAAGAACCTATTATTCTTATTTGTCGGACAAATCAACGCTCTAATATAATGAAAGAAATCCTTTTAAAACTCGAACTTGTAGAGGAAAAGCAAGTCTTAATCTATGAATTAGGCATGATTGGCTGGATTAAAAACGGCCGACCAGAAAAAATTTTATAATAGCCTCTTATCATTTTTTGTACATGTAGTATACTTTCTTTATATAAAAGAAAAGGGGGAAGCATGGTAAACAATTCTCAAACTATTGTAAAAATTAGTGCTAAAAACTGGATTCTTCTACTCTCTATTTCTTTTATAGCTTTACTTATTAGCATAGATTTTACAGCTATGAACTTGGCTCTCATAGGTGCTGCTAAAGATTTCCATACTGACTTGGGTACTATTCAATGGCTGCTAAGTGGGTATGTTTTGGTGATGAGCGCTTTTATCTTTCCAGCTGGGCGCCTGACAAACATTTATGGACCTCGATGTATTTTCTTTTGGGCTGCTTTTATTTTTTCGGTAGCATCACTCCTTATTGCTGTAGTAGACAACCTTACACTAATCATTTTAAGTCGTTTTTTGCAGGGTATAGGCAGCGCTCTCTTTCTTCCCTCCTTATACTCTCTTGCTTTTACATCCTTTCCTTCAGCTAAAAAAACTATGGCTCTTGTTTTTATCTCTTCAGCGGCGAGTATGGGCCTAGCTATGGGTCCTACTATTGGCCCTGTTATCCAGAATATCTCTAGCTGGCGATGGATTTTTTTTATTAATATCCCACTATGCGCCCTTATTGTACCTATTGTTGCAATTACCTCTAAAAAAGAAGAGATATTATTAAAAATAAAAATGGACTACTGGAGCACTCTACTTCTAGCCTGTATTCTCCTATTAGTTATAATTAGTACCAATTCTATTGTATATTCTGGCATTTTATCTTTCGATGCCTTGGGAGGAATAGCCTGTAGTATCCTACTAATACATTTTTTAATCCAAAGACAAAAAAAAGAAAAAACCCCTCTTTTACCTTTCTATCTTTTCTCTAACAAGGTTTTTTTTATATGCATACTTGCCCTTTTCTGTGCACATTATATATTTGCCTCTACATTTTTAATTTCAT
>JAJRRM010000104.1 GCA_024279475.1 Alphaproteobacteria bacterium
TCTCCTGTATAAGCAGGTGCTTCATCTTCTTCAGCTAAAATCTCAGCTTTAGCTGGATCTGAGCTTGACGAAGCAGCAGCCTTCATATCTACAGGTGATTCTCCTCCTAGAACTTCTTCTTCTCCTTTTTCTTCATCTTCAGGAAAACTAAATGAAAATGAGTTCCGGGCCACAGAAGGCCTTCGACATAGTGTTTCTAATGGATCATTTGGGTGTTGATATGAGTCTGAGTACATAGAAAATGCATTCGAAACAAAAAATACAACAAAAAGGACCGGCATTATTATTATTTTTATAGCCATAAATCTCTCTATATATTTAAATTTCCTCTACACATAACAGATAAAAATTATTTTTCAAGGGAAATAATATATCCAAATAAATTTAAAAAAACTTAATAAAGAACCTAGCTTATAAATTACTAACTACATTTATTATAAAAAAAAGTTTTTTAACACTCTTATTTTTAGGATTTTCTTCCAAAAAATTGTTATTTTATACTACTATTTTTCTAAACAAAGTATCCTATAAAAACGTATGAATTTAACTATAAGTATTTACTCAAAGCTGCTATTTTGAGTTCTATCTCTCTCAAAAAAATCTACTAATATACCAGAAAAATTCTTTCTTCTTCTAGATATCTTATCTACTTGAACTGGAAACGTGACTTAGAAAACAAATAAGAGTTAAAAAATAACCATTAAGATAAGTCATTTTACCCTCCTAATAAATAGAGGCATCCTCAATTTAAAATTCGTACATATTTCAGGGTTTTTATATATTCATATGTAAAAAACTTTTATATTTAAGAGAAAGTATGAGAAAACTTTCTTTATCCTGCAAAACCTTAAAATAATAGACTAATGCCTAATAAATAAAAAGTTAGGATAAGTTATAAATATTTATTCTTCTTTTTTATAAACAAGCACCTTCTTTTTTAGAAGATCTAGTAGGTACGCTAAATTAATATATTATATTGCTTATCTAAAATATAGTTCATATAAGTTGCTACCTCTATTGTTTTTAGCTCCTCCACCTGCTGCTAGAAGACTTGAATCAGCAGATATACCATATTCTTTACAAAAAACAACGCTTGGTGAACCTAAAGCTACTACCTCACAAAAACTTCCTGATGCAGAGAAATCATATGCTGTACATAAAATAGAGCTTGGTGAACCTAAAGCTACTACCTCACAAAAACTTCCTGATACAGGTACATCATATGCTTTACAGAAAACAACGCTTGATGAACCTTCTACTGCTTCACAGGGAACAACGCTTGGTGAACCTTCTACTGCTTCACAGGGAACAACACTTAATGAGTCTGGGGATTTCAAATATTCCATTTTTCTCTTAAGATGTTTTTCCTTAGATTTAAAAACAAAAGAATCCCCGTATACGGCATGATATGCTGAACTTCTCTGTTGTGCTTTTTTTTGCTTTTGCTCAAAAATACTCAAAGAAACTTCTTGTCTATCTGCAGGAGAAAATGGTAAGTGAATGACTCTTGATGAAGCTAGTTCTTGTGCTTCACTAAGTTTTTCTGAAGCAGGAGCGTACACTTCATAAAGAGGTGAAATATTTTCCACTAGAAATGTGCTTCTAAGTAAGTCTTTTACTTTACCAGATTCTCTTAGATCTCCTGGTATATACGGAATAGAAAAATATAATTTACTTGCAGGAGCACATCTAACATCCTCCTTTATACCGTAAGTAATGAGATATTGAACCAAAGTTTCTTCTCCAAACAACCTTTGAAGCTTTTTCACCAAATTATTTGTATATTGTGCATTTAAATTACAGTAGGCTACAGATGTACATACTCCACACATTTCTCTTAATGTATGTCCAAAATATGTAGCTGATAATACTTTCTTTCCTTTATTAATAACTTCTTTTTTTATATGCTCAGCGAGAGCGTCAAAATTCTTATATACATACTCAAGTGCTGCTGACTCACTATGATAAAAAGCCATTGTTCTAAGGGCTAAAAACATTGGTCTAAGTATCTTTATTTCTTGCGCCAACGAAAGTAATTGCTGACTTTTACTTTCTGAGAATCTAGAGTTTAGTTTTTTAATACCTATAAGAACTCTACCAAAGCATTCAACTATTTCTTCAATAGGCTTTATAGACTCCATAGAATCTATTGTTTGTTCAAAATCCCTTATTTCTATATAAAGCTGTTTAATATCTCTTTCTATCTTTATTTTTTCCATAAGACTTACGTTTCCAGATTTAGTGGATGGCTTATAAATTTCCTTCATATAAAGAAGAAGATTTTTTCTTTCAAAAATATATCTAGCCTTTATCTTATCAAGTTCTAAACGCTCACTTTCTTCAATTTCTTTACTTTCTCTCTCTTTAATTTTCTTCAATCTTTCCGCTATAGCTGCTAACTTACCTTTAGTACTTTTAATACCTTCTTTTGCCTCTATTATTTCTTTTGATATTTTTAAAGGATCGTATAGCTCTCTTACCTGTTCTTGCAAAGCTTTAAAAGAATGCTCTGTACGTTCATGAGAGCAAACCTCTGCTAAATAAGTATGAAAACTTGGAGGACCTTCTTTTTTCATTGATTCGTAAAGAGGCTTCATATGATTATATTGAAAATCATATAAATTTTCTACCGTTTTTGCATGTTTATGATTGCGTCCTGAGGAAAAAACCATTTCATGCTTCACAGCACCCTCTTTTTCTTTGGTAAAATACTCTGTACAAAAAGGAATATTAATCATTTCTATAGCTCCTCCTTCTCCTTGCACGAGAAGCACAACAGCAAGAGAAAAATAGTTTTTCACACTATCATCTTGTTGAGAAAAATCTCTAACGGCAGAGGCTAAACTTCTATTAATCTCTTCTAAAGAAAAAGTAGCTACATCTGCTTTAATAGAAAGCCTTTGTGGCTTTCCAACAATAGCAGCACAATGCTCTCTAGACTTCTCGGCTAATATTTGTGCTCCATTTTTTACAGAAAATGCTGTATTTTGATATAAAGCACACACAGAAAAAACAACTATAATACATAGTTTCTTAAAATAATTCATAAAAATTCCATAAAGTTAAATATAAAAAAGAAAACGGCAGGCGCTTGTTAAAGAATCAAGCTTTTAAAAATTCTTGTTTTTAGCCCTCCTGTATAGTAGATTTTGCATTCTTCTTCTATTGCAATTGGAGTATAAACAGCGGGATTAGAGCCATTATCCTCAACTATCTGCAGTAAAGAATAAAGAGTACTGTTTTCATCTGCTTCAGAAAGATAGTCCATTCTTCTAATATCTAAAACTTTTAATTCTCTCATTCTTCCTAATAAATCTGAGAAAAATTCATGGTTTGCAGGATAATCAAGA
>JAJRRM010000105.1 GCA_024279475.1 Alphaproteobacteria bacterium
AACCTCTCTTTCCATTTGAACATCTTCTTCATAAGCTTCTCCCTGTACAGATTCTAAAAACTCATCATAAATAAATTGAGGCACCCCATAGGAATTTGCTTTTTTAAAAGCCGTTCTAATGATATGTGTAGGGAACAATATACCCAATAGTTTAACCGCATAGACCCTTGGAAAAACACCAGAAAATGCCTCCCAGGATTTACGCGTTAAAGTAAATGATTCACAAACTTCTGAGAATTGACAAAGAGATTTATGATGTTCGTCATAAAAATTTTTACACTGTTCAAGAGTCATATCTTGACAAAGAGTTATTTGCTTAGCTTGAGAAGTCCACCATTCATCATATATCCTACTTGAGCGTAAAGAAGAAGATACTACCCTTTGCTGCGTTGAAAAATCTACCGCTGGAGAAACTCCTGTTTCGTTTATAACAGCTTCTCTTAACGGATAAGCTTGTAAAACAAGATCTAAAAGAGCCCCTGATAAATCGGTTCCTGGATTAATTACCCAATGTTTGTTGTCCATATCCATAATAAGCTGGCGTCTTTTCAACTCCCCTAAAATAGATTTATCATCACGAACTATTTCTGGTTGAACACTTTCAAACTTTTCTTGAATACTTGAAGAAGGAACCTTTTTTAAAGGTATTTTCCCTAAATATATCTCCCTTGAATAACCATCTACGGTCACTTCCTTTCCATCATATGCTCTAAGTCGGTTTACCACATCTGGAACGCCTACTATACAGGGAAGTTTTTTTTCCCTACAAATAAGAACTGGGTGTGCTGTTGGATTTCCCTCTTCTGTAACAATTCCACTAAACTGTTTTAAATATTGAGTCCATTGATTTTCAGTTTTATTAGCAACAACTATATCTTCCTCAGATATGACAATTCTTCCTTCTTCTACATCACGAAAATCCGAAATAATCTTTATCCTTCCATGAGAAACCCTAGGAAGAGCATGTTTTCCTTTCGCAATACTAACAAATTCACCAGCCTCTTTGTCTACAACTATAGCCTCTTTGCTATCTGAGGTAACCACAGGCCTTACTTGCAAAAAGTAAAGCTCTCCTGTTTCAGATGAAATTGCAAACTCTGTATCAATAGGACACTCTTGAACAGACTTATAGCCACGAGCAATGCGTTCTAATTGTCGGGCTATAAGAGTAACTTCTCCTTGCTCTAAGCAATAATTACCATCATTTTTAAAAACAACTTTTTCTACACCACTTCCTAAAGAGTTTGGCACATAAAGCTCACTTCTTTTACCCTTACTTCTTTTTAAAAATTTAAACTGAGGAGACAAAAGATATGAGTCTGCAGATATATCTCCACCTACAACACCTTCCAGCCCTTGGCTAGCCATAACATGATAACCTTTGTAACCAGACGTTATATCCACAGAAAAAGCCGTACCAGAAACTCTCGCATCTACCATTTCTTGTAATATTACCCCCATAAAAATATCATTAAAATCTGCACCCCTATCTAAACAGTATTGAAGGGCTCTTGTGTTAAAAACTGAGGACCAACATTTTTTAATAGCATTCTTCATATCAGCAACATTTACTTGATTTAAATAGGAATCAAACAACCCCGCAAAAGAACCATCCAACAAATCTTCTGTTGATGCTGAACTTCTTGCTGCTAAAGGTTTATCCCCCTTCTCTGACAAGTTTGAATAAGCTTCTTCAAGAACTCTTTCTAAGCTTTCTAACATACTCAATCGGTCTATTAATTTTTTTATTTCCGCCGCTTTCTCATACAGAGGAATTCTCTCTTGTTCTTTTAATTCATGAGAGGCTGCATATAATTTTCTAAAATCACTCAAAATATCATTTTCTCTATCTAGTTCTAATATTGAAGCCTTAAAAACTTCTCCATCTACTATTATCCAGCTTGGAACTTTAATACCCTCAATCCTTGAAAGGTGGTATAAATTAGCTGCCTTACCTCCAAAAGAAGAGTTCGTTTCACTAACAAGTTTCATCGTACATTGTTGCATTTTTTCATCATATGTTATCCTCAATGGAGGGTTATGCGAAAAAGCATTGTTCGTATTAATAACAAAAATAAAACAAATAATTATAGTTCTTATTACATTATATAACATGGTACCTTTTGCCTTTTTATTAAAAAATATATTAGAAATATAATATATTAT